>CAYXMF010000027.1:0-3694 GCA_964465845.1 uncultured Eubacteriales bacterium
TCTGCCTGACCGTCAAGAATGATTTCTTCATCAAAGTAAATCATTTCGCCACAGTTAGGGCATTCAACCTCATACATCTCATCATCACAGTCGCAGCAATCGTCACAATCGCAGTCACAATCGTCGCACTCGTCATAGAAGATTTCTTCAAGGTCTGCAAGGTCTTCGTCAACAGCGTCAAGCTGTTCTGTAACTACTGCCATTTCGTCATCAAGGTCGCTTACTGTAAGAGCAAGGTCCTCAAGTACATCAAGAACAGCGTTAATAACCTTTGTTTCTTTTTTATCATCGTCAAAATCAAGTCCTTCAACAAGGCCTTTGAGATAAGCTACTTTTTCTGTTACTGTCATCATTTTTATTCCTCCTAATTAGAAAAAATTAAGCACGTGACATATACTCGCCTGTACGAGTATCAATGTTAATCATTTCACCCTCATCAATAAAGAGAGGAACTTTAACCTCAGCACCTGTTTCAAGAGTTGCCGGTTTTGTAGCATTAGTTGCTGTGTCACCCTTGAAGCCCGGGTCAGTCTGTGTAACCTGAAGTGTTACGAATGTTGGTGGCTCAACACCGAAAACATTACCCTTGTATGAAAGGATTTTACAAACCATGTTTTCTTTAACGAACTTGAAGTTGTCGCCAAGGTCAGATTCGTTAATCGGAACAAGGTCATAAGTTTCCTGGTCCATAAAGTAGTAAAGTCCGCTGTCATTGTAAGAATATTCCATATCTTTTCTCTCAATGAAAGCAGTTGGGTACTTTTCAGTTGGGTTGAAAGTTCTTTCAACAACGCCACCTGAAATAACGTTTTTAATTTTAGCTCTTACGAAAGCAGCGCCCTTACCGGGTTTAACGTGCTGGAATTCAACGATTTGATAAACGTTGCCGTCCATTTCAAATGTTACGCCGTTTCTGAAATCACCTGCTGATACCATAGGTATTATACCTCCGTTTTTTGTTTTAATACATTATAAATAATACAATAAAATTCATTGTATTTCAAGTCTTTTTGTAAAATCAAGGAATAATTATATAGCTTTCAGCCCCACTTGATGATAATTTTTTATTAAAATCTGTATCTTCGGGCTGATTTTGTACTGTTGGAATAACTTTTATAGTTGAAAAATTATTTTTAACCTTATCGTTCATAACAATATAATTATTTTCTATGAATTCAATGTAACTGCTGTTTTCTGGTGCTGTGAGAACAGGTGAACAAACAGGCGCTGCAGTATCAAAAAGAGTTCCGCCCCATTTTTCCGTGTCACCGTCAGTAGCACATTCAAAAGGCATACCGAGAATAACGGGTCTGTCACCTGCAGATTCAACTGCATTTTCAATAAATTGCATAAGCACAAGATTGCGGTTAAGAGTAGTGTCGTCAGCAGTATAAACAGGTGTTGAATTTTCTCTTGCCTGAGGGAATTCGACAGACTGAAGATAAATGCAGTCAGCACCTGTTTCGGTTACTTCTTCAATCACTGAGCAGAGATAATTTGTGGCTCTTGAATTTGTAGGGTCAAGCCAGACTTTACCACCATTAATGGCAGAATCATCAAACCAGATTTTTGTTTTTTCGGCATCCTCATAAACACAGGCATTAATCCGCTGAGGTGCTATGGTATCTTCAAAGCAGAAAATTCTTCCGATAATTATAAAGCCTTCATTTTTAATTTTGTCAATTATAACCTCATCTATAACATTTATATCTGCTGAATATGAAATCAGGTCAGATTCATAGGTCAAAATGCCTTCTTGAGTTTTAAAATCAAGCATAACTGCATTAAATCCGTTGTGCTTTGCTTCATCAAGCGCTTTTGACAAGTCAGTAATTTCGCCCAAAATCTGATTATCAATATATGTTGCACGGATCGTACCAAGATTATCCGCAGTAATCACGGGTGCGGTGTTTTCTTCTTGCTGAGGTAACGGTCGTGTTGAAAGGTTATAACAGAATTTTGCAAAAATGAAAGTGAATACAAAAAGACACACCAAAAGAACGCCTGCCAAAATCTTTTTAGCGCGTTCTCTTTTTTTCGCCTTTGGAGTTTCGTGAATTGGACGTTCTCCTCGGCGTGACGGGTATTTTTTTGAAAATCCGTAGTACCCCTTTAATCTGCGTGGGGTGTTTTCATTTTTTGCCATAGTTTAACCTTTAAATAAATACTGATGTTCCTGAAATTCCTACAAATGCAAGGGACAAAATTGCTGTATAAATAAACATTGCAGGTGTTCCTTTAAAGCAAGCTGGAATTGTTTTGTTCATATCAAGACGTTTAAGTCCGTTGTTGATAAGCAGAACAGCAATAACATACGCAGCACCTGCGCCGATGCCCGCACCGATTGCTTCAACAACAGTAAAAGCAGAACGATAGTTGATAAATGGTACTGCCAATACAAGCGTATTGAATGCGGCAATACCGATTCTGCGGACAGTTCTGGGTGTTACTTTGCCGTAAACAAGAACTACTGCCATAGTGAGCATATATGTCGCTAAAAGAACGCCCATAAATATGATGGCGTGAAGAATTTCATTAAGTCCGTGAATAGCGGGAATTTTGTCAAGAAGTACGCATATAGCAGAAACAATTGTTGAAAAGTAAGTCATAAACATTGCCATGGGCACTAATTGACGGGGCTTTGCGCTCATTCTTACTGCTTCGCTTATACCGTAACCGCCGTTAAATATAAGATTCTGGAACAGCATTACGTAAAAGGCTGCCGAGATAAGTTTTAAAAAGATACTCATTCCTCGTCACCTCCGTCAGTATTTTCAACGTCTGTTTCAGTACGGTTTTTATACTCTTCAAGTTCAGAAAGCATATCAGAAAAATCATCAAGATAAGTACGCTCATTCTCGTTTCTGATGCGAGGCTCACGGCGTGGAGTTTCCGCTTGCTTTTTGAGTTTTGACGGTTTTTCTTTCTTTATTTTCTCTTTCTTAACTTTTTCTTTTTTCGTTTTTTCCGTTACTTCTTCTTTAAGATCAGTAATTTCTTTTGTGTGGAATTCTGTTTCTTCCGCTTTAAGTTTACGCTCTTTGCGAACTCTTATAAATGCAGTTTCGGTTTCATTACCGCCTTCATCGTAAGGGTTAAAGTCATCTTTCATAAGTTCACGAAGACTGCCACGAAGTGAACGGCGGATTTCGGAAGTATCAAATGCGCGGTCAGGAGATTTATCGGGGTATTTTGCGGCAACAAGTGCTTTTAATCCTGCAGCTAAAAATCCGATTATAAGAAGTCCGCCAAACGGAGTAAGAAGTGCAGGGAATGTAACGGGCATATTTACACTTATACCGCCGATTGTTCCACTTGCAAAAAGCTCACGTAAGAAGCCTACGATTATTGCTACTACGCCGTAGCTTAATGAAGCAGACACCGCATCAATAAAACTGTCACGTACATTATTTTTAACTGCAACTCGTTCACAATGCAAGGCAATAAGCGAATTGACAGCCATAAGCGGCAGATAAATACCGAAATTGATTGACATTTCAGGGAAAAATCTGTTTGTAAAAATCATTATGGGAAAAATTACGCCAACACCGAAAATTGTATATAAAGCAACTCGCCAATAACGGCGCACGTTTTTAAGCAGAAGTGATGCCAGAACCTCACACACAATCATTTCAACGGCAGTAACGATTGCAAGGAATACTGACAATTCTAATGAAACGGTAATTGCAACAAC
>CAYXMF010000027.1:3794-14746 GCA_964465845.1 uncultured Eubacteriales bacterium
CAGTAACGATTGCAAGGAATACTGACAATTCTAATGAAACGGTAATTGCAACAACGGGACAAAGTCCGATTGCTTCAAAAAGAAGAGGATTTTTAATAACTGCGCTGTTTCTTATTCTTTTGAAAGTTTTGCTGTTATCACTCATCACTGCCACCTCCTATCACAAAAGGTGCTTCTGTTTCAGTTACTGTATTTTCTTCAGAAATTACATCTTCAAGACTTTCACTTTCCTGAACAGGCAATTCTTCTTTTGTTTCTTCAATAACTTCTTCTGACTGTTCTTTCGTTTCTTCGGCAACGTCCGGAATTTCTTCAAGAACTTCGTCAGGAACAACGGTAATCGGCAAATCGGTTACAACTTCTTCAACTTTAATGCGAAGTTTTTCTTTCTTTGTAAGAGGAAGTTTATCAAAGAAATCTGAAATTCCACAAGCGATAATAATACCAAAACAAGCGCTTTCTTCAAATGCGCCTATGTAACGAATAATCATACAGATTAAACCGCCTGCAAAACCCCAAGCGGCACGGGCAATCAATCTTTCCGGCATAACTGACGGAACAGAAATGAAGAATATTGCACCGAAAAGCAACATACCGCCACAAAGCTCCATAATAAGTGAAATAAATCTGCCTGTTCCAACTCTTGGGAAAAGAATTGACATAATTATTACAGCAAGTAAAAATGTAAGCACGGGAACGCTGTCTTTAGGTCTGCGGATTATAAGAAAAACAAGCGCACCGAGTAAAACAACGGCACAACCCGTTCCCATTGCTGACGGAACATTGCCGACAAGAACTTCAAGAACAGATGCAATATTGTCACCCATTGAAACATTTTGTGAGAGTAATTCTGTAATTGATGCATCTGTATCGGAATAATTGAACACCTGTTCTTTCCAACAAAGAATTGCAAAGCAAATTGCTGCAGATGCAGGAACAAACGGGGATTTTTCAGGTGAGCCGAAAGGCAGAACACATACTAAAACTGCAAAGGCAGATGTGAATACAAAAATCCACCATGGTGCTGTTGCAGGAAGCATTAATGCAACTGACAGACCAATTACAATCGGTGTTAAATTTCTTGAGGAAAAATTGATTTTTAATACTTTTTCACCAAGTCTTATAAAAACAGTACAGGTTATTATTGAAATAAGCGCAAGAAACATTGCTGTAGCGCCATATTTTGAAACGGCAACAGCCAAAGGGGCAAAAAGCATTATCACATAATCAAGATTGATTTTGCGTGCTTCTGTCAATTCATATTTTTTTGGAGGTGTTGTAGTGTTTGTCAAAACTAATTCCTCACTTTTTCCAATATTTATTTATTGCACAAAGCCAGTCCCCGTAATATGATAGATTAAGAAGAACTTTCAGTATTCGGGGGTAATAAAATGATATTTGAATCGCTTAACGATAATGTGATGCTTGTTGAACTTTCCTGCGAAGAAATGAAAAAGTATCATATTACATATGAAACGCTCAACAGCGACAGTCCCGGCACTCAGAGTGCCGTTAAGAATATTCTTACTTTTATAAAAGCAAATGACAAGTTCAATACAAGCGACAAAATTACTGTTGAAGCCCTGCCCGTAAATGACGGAGGATGTTTTTTCATTTTCACCTTTTCACCGAAGCAAAAGACACGGTACAAGATTAAGAAAACGGAGTCAACCACAGTTTTTTCTGCTGACAGCATTAATAATCTTCTTGATTTTGTAAGCGTAATGAAAAAACTTTACCGAAAAAATCTGGAATATGAAATCTATAAAATGAATAAGCACTTTTATATGCAGATTCCTGAAAACTCTCAAAAAATCAATGCTGTTATGAGAGAATTCGGGCAGATTTCAGACATTCAGCCTGAAAAAATCAACGAGTATGGTGAGCTTTTAGGCTCAGTCATAATTTGATTATTTGCAGAAGTTTTCTTCTGCGATTTTCTTGAATTTCTCAACTGTACCTTTTCTGTCAGCACTTGAGAAAATTGCGTTACCTGAAACAAACACATCTGCACCTGCTTTTGCAGCGATTGCGATTGTCTGTTCATTAATTCCGCCGTCAACCTCGATTTCACAGTTGAGTCCACGGCGGTTTATTTCTGCTCTGAGGGCTGAAACCTTTGACATCATATCTTCCATAAAGCTTTGTCCGCCAAAGCCGGGCTCAACAGTCATAACAAGCACCATTGAAAGCTTGTCCAGGTACGGAAAAATCTCTTCAACAGGTGTTTTAGGTTTTACTGTAAGTGAAGCCTTAACTCCGTTTGCAAGAATTCTGTCAATTGTTTCGCTGATTGGTGAGTCACATTCTGTGTGGAAAGTGATAATATCAGCACCTGCTTTGCAGAAATCGTCAACGTATTTAAGTGGCTCGCTGATCATAAGATGCACGTCAAAAGGAACAGTTGTAGCCTTTTTAATGCATTTTACAACGGGTGCACCGAGAGTAATGTTTGGTACAAAATGACCGTCCATAACATCAATGTGCATATAGTCAGCGCCGCAAATTTCCATATCTTTTAATTCTTCTGCGATTTTACCGTAATCACAAGAAAGAATTGAGGGTGAAATTTTCATCATAATAAAAACTCCAAAAAATAAATATAATATCAAGATATTTTACCATACTTTAAGAAAAATTACAACAATCTTGATTTATATATTAAAACATCTTATAATATTCACATTCAAAAAACTCAACAAATATAATTTTGAATTTTTATACAACCTGTCAAGTGACATTTTTTTGTTTTTGAGTTATACTGAAAACAACATTTCAGGAGGGTAATTATGAAGAAAAAATTATTCAAAAAAATCGCTGTAATTTCAGCAATAGTTGTAGCCCTTGCGGGTGTAATTACTCTTGTTATTATGGGGGTACAAGATTATATGAATTACGCACAACCGGCAAAAAGTGAAAGCGGAAAATATCTTTTCGCCTATTTCGTAGGTAATGAGCCTGAACAAGAGAGAATTCATTTTGCAGTAAGTGAAGATGGTTACAATTTTGAGGCACTTAACGGTAATCAGCCTGTTATTATTCAGAATTTAGGCAAGCGTTCTGTTCGTGACCCATATATTCTTAAAGGACAAGATGGTTATTACTACATAATCGGTACTGATATGAAGAGTGCTGAGGGTTGGACTTCAAACCATGCTCTTGTTACATGGAAATCAAAGGATTTAATCACATGGACAGACGAAACGATCATCGATATTCGTGATTTCGGCGGTGAATATTCAGAAACTACACGTGCTTGGGCACCTCAGGCTATTTGGGATGAAGAAGAACAGGCATATATGGTTTATTGGGCACATTCAACTGTATGGAATGACGTTGCACAGATGTATTATGCATACACAACTGATTTCAAAACACTTACAGAGCCACAGCTTTTATATGAACGTCCCGGAATTCAGACAATCGACGGCGATATCGCATATAATGAAGAGAACGGCTTATATTACCTTTACTTTAAGCACGACGAAGACCAGACAATCGCTTATGTAACAAGTGAAAATCTTAACGGCCCATATACAAGCGAGCCTGTAATTGTGTCACTTGCTACAACAGGCGTTGAGGGTAGTGAAATCTATAACATAACAGGCACAGACCAGTGGGTTATGATTATGGATGAATACGGTACAGACCGTTTCTTTATGCAACAGACAAGCGATTTTGAAACATTCAAACCGGTTAAAGCATCTGATTACAGTATGGAATTCTTCCCAAGACACGGCTCAGTTGTTGCAATTACAGACGAAGAGTATGACGCACTTGTTGAGAAATACGGAAAGTAAAAATCTAAATATTTTGCGACAAGTGGCAAAGCTAAAAAATCCCTGATGTTTTCGCATCAGGGATTTTTGCTGTATTTAATTTACATATTCACTTTTTACAGTTTTCATAACTTTTGAGGCGATTGGTACAGCACTTGTAATACTTGAAGTTGTGTCTTCAACAACGACAATAATTGCAAATGGCATTTCGTCTAGCTGTGAGTACCCTATGAACAATGCATTTGGCTTGGCATCTTCATTGTCGCTGACCTCAGCAGTACCTGTTTTTCCGCACATTTTCATTTGCGGGAAGTAACTGTCACCGTAATAATTCTTTACATTTGAACGAAGTAATTCATCAAGCTTGGTTGCAACGTCTGTTGTAAAATATTCGCCAAGTGTTTCTGCCGTTGCACTATATGTGACCTTGCCCTCAGGGGATGTGATTTCGCTTACAACCTGTGGTGCAAGTGCTGTTCCGCCATTGGCAATGGCAGAAACTATTGTAAGCATCTGACAAGGGTTGATGAGCGTTGTATATTGACCGATTCCTGCCCAACCTAAATCAAGGGCAGTTGCATCAGTAAGGTTAATTTTGCTTGTGGCTGTTCTGATTTTTCCGCTGACCATAACACTTGTGTTGTTAAATCCTAAACGTTCAGCGGTTGAGGTCATTTTTTCATTGCCCAGTTCATAGGCAATTTCAGCAAATGCAACGTTGCAGGATTTGTTAAGAGCTTCTTCAAAATCGACTGTTCCGTGAGTCCCGTTACAGATTACATAGCCCTCGCCGATTTGCACCTTACCTTTACAGGTGTAGGTACGGTCATAAATATCGGGAATATTCTCAATAGCACAAGCGGCGGTAAGCACCTTAAAGGTTGAACCCGGTGTGTAAAGTCCTGAGAAAAATCTGTTCATATAAATACCGTCGTACTTGCCTGTTGTGTCGGTGTTTATATCAGTTGGTTTATCAAGAATGTCATAAGTCGGATTTGAAACAATGCACACAAGTTCGCCTGTTTTGTAATTCATGACTGCCACTGTGCCTTTTTTACTGCCCAATGCTTTGTATGCTGTTTTACAAACCTCTGCATTAATCGTAAGCGTAATATCGTTACCCTTGCCGTAGCGTTTAAGATTATATACTCCGTCAGTAAGCGTGTAGCCTGTCAGTTCATCTTTGAAAGAAGTCTGAATACCACTTGCAATATAGCCTGCGCTATCACCGACTGTATGAAGTGTTGCAAGGCGAATATATTTGTTGTCATTATAAACTCTCGCTCCGTCTTCGGTAGCCACAAGGATTTCGCCGTTTATATCGGTAATATCACCCGCGGTGGCAAGAGTGCCGTTTGAATACAGGTGCTGATTTGCCCTGTTCATTGCCCAGACATCTGCGTTGGTTACAAGGTTATAAAAAAGTAATCCGCAACCTGCAAGAAAAAGCAAAATCAATGCGTAAAGTGTTAACGCTCTTCTTGAAATGGATTTCATTGACGAACACCTCCGTATCTGTAAGTGTTTCTGTCAACAGCTTTAATGAATGCAAGAAGCATCCAACAGCAGATTACACTTGAACCGCCTCGGCTGATAAACGGCAATGTTACACCTGTAAGAGGAAGAATATCGTTTACACCAAATACGTTAAGCGAAGCCTGAAACAGCATAAGTGATGATGCTGCACAAGCACAGATTGCATAAAATGATGAACGTGCATATTTTGAATGGCGGATTGAATACACAAGAAGTGCAACATAAGAAAGCAAAATCGCTCCTGCCATAATCATACCGAATTCTTCGCATACAACACCGAATACAAGATCTTCAGTTGCGGCAAAAATGTCACGAAGCTCGCCATTGCCAAGTCCTACACCGAATAGTCCGCCGCTTGCGGAATAAATCATAGTTCTTGTTTGCTGATAACCCGAGGTGTCAAAATATTCCCATACGTGACCGTATGCGGCAAAGCGGTTTGCAACATAAGGACGGAACATAAGAACGATAAGTCCACCCATAAGTGCAACGGTACAAACAAGCACAAGAGTTCTTATATCGCCTGAACGCATAAATGAAATTACGATAAATGTGAAGAAGAATATAAGGGCTGTGCCGAAGTCATACATTAAGAATAGTGCACCTACACAGGCAAATGCGAAAATGATGAACTTTGTAAGGCTCTTGTTAGACTGCAATTTTTCAAGAGTTGCGGCACCTACAAAAATGAAAGCGACCTTAACAAGTTCGGACGGCTGAATTGAAAGTCCGCCAATATAGAGCCAGTTTTTTGCACCGTTGGTAACTGTTGCAAAAACAAGAGTAAATGCTAAAAGTCCCACTGCCGCAACGGCTACAGGTACTCTAAGTACAGAAACTCGTTTTAAATCACGCAAAAGCCATTGCAAAAATACAAATCCGCCAATACCGATAAGTACTGCTACCAATTGCTTTAAGGCTTTGTCGGGGTAAACGCTTGCCGTAATTGAAAGACCGATTGAAGTCAGCAAAAAGGCTATCAGTTCAACCTCAAATCCTTTACGTTTAAGCACAAGCCTTGCACCGATAAAATACACGTATTCCACAAGAATATAAATTCCAAAGGTGAGAATTATGCCTGTTTTGAATTCATCTGCAGCCTTATCTACAAGGGTAAAAAGACATGTCAACTGAAAAAGTGTAATGACAAAAAGCATTAATATAAGATTTACGTTTTTAGTTTTCTTTAGCATAATTTCACCTTCTTTCTATGTCTCTCTTGTTAAAGGGAGGGGGGACCGCCTTAGCGGTGGATGGATTCATCCCTTAGGTTTCTTCGTAAAGGAATGCAAAATCACCGATTTTTATAACATCACCGTCATAAAGGGGAGTATCTGAAAAAATCTGTTCACCATTAAGTGTAGTTTTTGTAACGCTACCAAAATCCTCGATAAACCATTTGTCGCCTTTTTTAAAGATTTCTGCTTGACGACGTGATACATACGGTGCAGAAATCTCAATGTTACTGCCGATTTCTCTGCCGATTGTAACGTAATCTCCGTCTAGGGCGAATTCAGTATTGTCAACAATGTTTACAAGACGTGAGCGTTTAATGATTTGCTCATTCTTGTAAGAAATGTCGTTATCAGCCTCACTGCCAATATAGAATTTCATAATAGCTGTGCCGAATGCGATAACATCGCCGTCAGAAAGCTTTGCACTTTTTTCAATTTTTTCGCCGTTTACATAAACACCTGTTTTTGACTCTGTATCAAAAACATAAAATCCGTCTTTGCGAAGAGCTACAACTGCGTGAGAACGCGAAACGGTAGTATTAGAAAATACCACATCACAGGATTTACTTCTGCCAACAGATGTTTCGTAACAGGTTATCGGGTGCTGGGTGTTGTTTGCCATATTTACAAGAACTGCGTAAACTTTTTTGTCGGGGCGCAGACGAATAAGCGACCAGACGCAGTTAATTATAACCGCAATGGCAAGAATACAAAGTACATATCGCATTAAATATTCAAGATTATCCAAATCTGCACCTCCTAAATAAATTTCCAGATAAATTCCTATATTTAGAATAACTTTTTCTAATATTCTTGTCAATGAAATTTAGAATAATGTAATTGAATTTTAATTTTTTAATAAATACAAGTTCTTGATGTGTACTTGAAAAATATATAAGTATATGTTAAAATAAATCGGTTACTTAAGGAGGTGACAAAGTGCATCCGTTTGTGTGGGAAGGCGTATGGTCTTTAAGTTGGTACAAACTACTAGGTATGGTAGGGGCCTATTTTATAATGATTTATAATGACAGGCGCGTTTTTAAGAGTGATAGACCTGTAGGCTACAGAACCGAGATTGTTGTTGCAAAGCTTAAAAGTGTAACTAAAAGCGAAAAACTTATAAATATGTATATGATTGGCGAAGCAGAAACTTTTACCGGATTTTATATGTCAAATCTTATTTTCAACCGGTTTTTTGGGGAATTTTTTGACACTAACGCCAACTATTTCGGTACACTTGCAGTTGTTCCGCTTTTATGGGTGTTGTTGAGCGTTTACTATGGCCATAATCCGTTGAAAAAGCTTGACTTTATGACTCTTTGCTTGCCCATTTATCTTGTTTTTGCAAAGGTTGGTTGTTTTATGGCGGGCTGTTGCCGAGGAATTCCTTGGGAATACGGTCCATACAATGAGGTTTACGGTCAAGAACGACAGGTTCCTGTTCAGCTTATTGAAGCAACACTTGCGCTTATTATATTTTTTATATTAAAGGCATATAAAAAGAAAGCAAAGGATGGAACAGTCTTTCCTGTTTATGTAATTTTATATTGTTCAACAAGATTTTTCAGTGAATTTTTAAGAGCATCAAAAAATGTTTTTGGCCCATTAAAGATGTACCAAATTCTTTGTATAGCGGGACTTGTTTATGGAATAATTTTATTACCTGTTGTTGCACTGATTAGAAACAAAATTGCGATATATTATGATAAAAAATATGAGGAAAATGTTGCTATCCTTGAAAAAATATATGGAGAAAATAAAATTATTGAGGCTAGACGAGAAAAAAAGGCAGCCCAAAAGCAACGAGAGAAAATAAGAAAAAAAAAGTATCATCATAGCAGAAAATTATAAAAGGAGCTGTAAAAAAACGAAAGTTTTTTGCAGATCCTTTTCAGGGGCGTGAAAAAATGCGCAGAATGAACAAACTGAGCAAAAATAAAGCTATTAGCTTTATTTTTGGTTACCCGAAGGCGTAAAAAGGTACGTCGAGAGGCAAAGTTTGTTTATAGCATAAAACATAAAAACGCAGTTTTTGTCAATTTTGTTGAATTTTTTATATTCTAAAGGGTTTCTTCCGACTTTGTATCCGAAAGAAACCCTTTATTTATCTTGTTTTATGCGGTCTGCACTTTTTACAGCTCCTTTATTTATCTGTGATGGTGCAAATTATTATTTCCACAAGAGTTTGACTGTTTTCGGTCTGAAAATAGTGAGAATCTGAATTTATAAAATGTAATTGTTTAAAGTTCTTTGCTGTGTTTTTCCATAAACGTTCAGCATCTTTAAAATTCTTGGTAAACATATCGGTTTTACTTATTACAACAGATGTTTGAACACCGATTTTTTCTGCATTCTTGTAAAAATACTCTGTCATAAAGTCAGTATCCTTTCGGAACTTTTCCATCATATTATAACTCTTCGTTTCAGAGAACTTTTCTATAGGTGCGCCTGCGTTAATAAGCGTTTTCTGAATGAACTTTTTAGGTACATAATTCCAACTATTCCTCTTGACTGCTTTTTTAGGCGGGATAAATCCGCCTGCGACGTAGTGAGAAATTTTTACACCTTGAGCCTCAAGAATATTTATGATTTGCAGTGCAACTGCTGCACCTGCACAATGTGAGTAAATGCTGATTTCTTTTGATTTGCTCAAATCTGCAATTTTTTCTGCTACTAAAGCACATTCATCATAAGAGTGAAGATAATCAACATAATAGAGCGATAAATTAGGCATAAGTTTTGCAAAATCTTTTGTTATAGCCGCAAATGCTGATGCGTCGCCACCTGCGTATGGTATTAAAATTAAAGCTTTTGTTGAATTTGAAACCTTTCTCAAGGCATAGAAACCGGAAGTATCTGCAACTTCGTTGCTTTTAAGTAGTTTTGCTAACCTTTCAGGCGTTGGGTTAGCGATGAATTCTGCTGCAGAAATATTCTTAAGTTCATTCTCTGACAAAATCGAAATCATGTCAAGGCTTGTACCACCAAGATTAAAGAAATTCTCATTCCTGCCGACAAAATCAATGTAAAGTGTTTTCTGGAACAATTCACAAATGAATTTTTCTGTTTCAGTTATTGGCTCTTCTTTCGCTGTTGCATCATCAAAAACAACATCAATATTTTCAAGTGCCTTTCGGTCGAGTTTACCGCTTGCGTTGAGAGGCATTTTTTCAATAAACTCAACTTTGTTCGGAACCATATACTGTGGAAGTTTACTTTCACAATGTTTTATGATTTCTTCAACTGAAAGCTCATTACCGCAACAGAATGCTACTAATACATCTTGTCCGTTATTCTGATTAATTATAACAGCAACAGCGTCAACGCTTGAAACTTCACTTATTACCTTTTCAATTTCGCCAAGTTCTACACGTTGACCATTAAGCTTGATTTGGTTGTCCATTCTGCCAACATAACAGATGTTGCCGTCTTGGCGCCAGTAAGCAAGGTCACCTGTTTTGTAGAGCTTACCAAGCCCGAATGGGTTGTCTATGAACTTTTCTGCTGTGAGGGTTGGGTTGTTAAGATAGCCCTGACCTACGTTTGTTCCGGCAATGCAAAGCTCACCCACTACGCCTATTGGTGTTGGGTTTAAGTGCTTGTCAACTACATAGAGCTGAGTGTTGTAGATAGGTTTACCAATCGGAACAGGGTCTGTATCTGTCGGTACACAAGCATAGTAGCTTACGTCAACAGCACATTCAGTTGGTCCGTAAAGGTTGTGAAGAGAAACTTTGTTGTAGTCGTAAATATTGTAGAATCTCTTGATACTGTTTGCAGTTAAAGCTTCACCTGACAAGAAAACATACTTAACTGAATTGAATTTGTTTTGTTCCTCAGGATTGTTTTCAAGATATGTTAAGAAGATATCAAATACAGACGGAACAAAGTGAAGATGTGTTACTTTGTTCTTTTCTGTTTCCTCAAGGATTTTTGCAGGTAAGAAGTGTTCATCAGGTTTAGAAACTGCAAGAGTTCTGCCGGTAATACCCCACCAGAAATGTTCCCATACAGAAACGTCAAAGGTGTATGGAGTCTTCTGAAGTATTACATCATTTTCTTCTAATGGGTAGAAGTCATGCATCCAGAGTATTCTGTTAACAGCAGACTTGTGGCTTATTTTAGCACCCTTAGGATTACCTGTTGAACCTGATGTGTAGATTACATATGCAGTATCATCAGGTAAAGCGAGTATTTCTGTTTTTTCTGTTGTTTCTTTACTGTTAAGTACTTCTGTAGCATCAATACAAGGAGTATTACCTGCAAGATGACAGAATTTATCCTGTGTAATTACTGCTTTAGCTTCCGAATTAGAAAGAATGTATTCAATTCTGTCCTGTGGATAGTTAGGATCAATAGGTAAGTATGCATTACCGCCACGGATAATGCCATAGATTGC
>CAYXMF010000028.1:0-14138 GCA_964465845.1 uncultured Eubacteriales bacterium
CCGATAATTGCCACAAATTCGCCTTTTTCAAGCGATATATTCACATTGTCAAGTGCGGTGATTTTAAAAGGAGTGCCCTCACCGTAGGTAAATGTTAAATTTTGCGTTTCAAGGTGGGACATTTTTACTGACCTTTCAATAAATCATCTATATTTTCGACTAATTCGTCAATACTCAATAAATCGTTTTTGAGGTTAATTCCGTCTTTTTTAAGTAATTGTGCAAGCTGACAAGTCTGTGGAACATCAAGACCAATACTGCGGATTTTATCAGTATCTGCAAAAACCTCTTTGGGAGTGCCATCCATCAATAAACGACTATCATCCATAACAACAATTCTGTCAGCCTCACAAGCCTCTTCCATATAATGAGTGATATAAACAACTGTTATACCGAGTTCACGGTTTAATCGTTTAATCGCTTTCATTACATCACGTCTGCCCTCAGGGTCAAGCATGGCGGTAGGCTCATCAAGAATTATGCAACGAGGCTCCATTGCGATTATACCCGCTATTGCCACACGCTGTTTCTGACCACCTGAAAGTTTATGAGGTTCGTGATTTCTGTATTTATACATTCCGACGATTTTTAAAGCTTCATCAACTCGACGACGGATTTCTTGTGGCTCAATGCCTAGATTTTCAGGACCGAATGCAACATCTTCTTCAACGATAGTTGCAACAATCTGATTATCGGGATTCTGGAAAACCACGCCGACCGTCTGTTTTATATTAATATCGTCTTCTTCGTTTTTTGTATTCATTCCGCTGACAATTACATCACCGCTTTCGGGAAGTAAAAGTCCGTTTGCAAGTTTTGCGAGTGTGCTTTTGCCTGAGCCGTTATGACCGAGTATTGCCATAAACTCGCCCTCATTGATTGTCAATGAGAAATCCTTGACTGCAGGGGCTAAAACAACACCCTCATCATCACTCTCATAACGGAATGTTACATTTTTAAATTCAATAATTGAATTTGCCATTTTTATTCCTTACTCCAAATTGCGGATGCACCGCAAGGTAATATAAGTCCGTTTTCAGTGGTACGAAGTCCGATTTCACTACCTGTAACTTTACCGCCGAAACGTTTTTTTACAACTGCACCTAAAATGTATTCCATAACTGATGGGCTGAGTCCTGTTGTATATGAATTAATAAGCACCATAAGCGGATCATCACTTAACACCTGACTACAAAGCTCAACAAATCCGTAAACTTCGTTTTCAAGTTTCCAGACCTCACCACCGGGACCTCTGCCGTATGATGGTGGGTCCATAATGATAATATCGTATTTATTACCGCGACGGATTTCACGCTGAACAAATTTGATACAATCATCAACAATCCATCTTACAGATTTATCGGCAACGCCTGAAGACACCGCATTTTCTTTTGCCCAGAGTGTCATACCCTTTGAAGCATCAACGTGGCAGACAGAAGCGCCTGCTTTAAGTGCTGAAACAGTTGCTCCGCCAGTATAAGCAAACAAGTTGAGAACTTTAACCTCACGGCCTGCATTTTTAATAATTTCTGCAGTTAAATCCCAGTTTACAGCTTGTTCAGGGAAAAGTCCCGTATGCTTAAAGCCCATTGTTTTAATATTAAAGGTCAAATCACGGTAGCCGATAGTCCAGAAATCAGGAATTTTATTTCTGATTTCCCACTGACCGCCACCTGACTGTGAACGGTGATATATAGCATCCGCTTTTCTCCAAAGTGGATTTTTCTTTTCTGTTTTCCAGATTACCTGAGGATCGGGACGAATAAGTGTGATATTCCCCCAACGTTCAAGACGTTCACCGCAGGAGCAGTCAATAAGCTCGTAATCTTTCCAATTATCAGCGACACGCATAAATTAAACTAACCTTTCTCTGACAACCTGAGCGACACTTTCGCCCAATTCCTTGATTTTATCTAAGTCTTTGCCTTCAAGCATTACGCGTACAAGCGGTTCTGTACCTGAAAGACGTACAAGAATTCTGCCGTCACTACCAAGTTCTTCTTCAACCTGCTTTATAGCATTCTGAACTTCTTTATCTTTTACAAATTGTGCTTTACCGAAGTTTGAAACTCGTACATTTATAAGTACCTGAGGGTAAACTTCCATTTCATCAGCAAGCTCTTTAAGTGTTTTGCCTGTATCCTTTACAACTGCAAGAAGCTGAATTGCAGAAAGCTGACCGTCACCTGTTGTTGCATACTGTAAGAAAATAATGTGACCTGACTGCTCACCGCCTATGCTATAACCGTTAGCGTGCATATTTTCAAGAACATAACGGTCGCCAACTTTAGTTTTTTCACATTTAATTCCGTTTTCTTCACAGAATTTGAAAAATCCCATATTACTCATAACGGTAACAACTGCTGTATCTTTTTTTAGTTTGCCCAAAGCTTTCATATGCTTTGCACAAACTGCAATACATTTGTCACCGTCAACAACTGCACCCGTATGGTCAACTGCCAACATTCTGTCAGCATCACCGTCAAAAGCAAAACCTAAATCACAGTTATTATCAACTACACATTTCTGCAAGTTTTCAAGATGAGTTGAACCGCAATCTTTATTAATATTTACACCATCAGGCTGAGCGCTGATTACAACGACCTCTGCGCCAAGACGGGTAAACACTTCTTCTGCTGAAACACTTGAAGAACCGTTTGCACAGTCAAGAGCAATTTTATAACCCTTAAAGCTCATATTTGTTGCAGAAAGAAGATGCCCAATATAGTCGTTGATTGCATCTGATTTTCTCTCTACTCTGCCAACTTCGCCACCAATTGGTGTTGGGATTTCTGTAACATTATCAAGAATAATTTCTTCAATCTCATTTTCAAGTGCATCAGGCAACTTGTAGCCTGTTGACTGGAAAATTTTAATTCCGTTGTATTCACAAGGGTTGTGAGATGCTGAAATCATAACACCTGCGTCGCAACCGTATTCGCGAACAAGATAAGCAACTGCAGGAGTTGGCACAACGCCTAACTGCAAAACATCTGCACCTACTGAGCAAAGACCTGCTGTAATTGCACTTTCAAGCATTTCTGAAGATGCACGGGTATCCATACCAATAAGCACCCTTGGTCTTTTGCCATTTAAGTTTTTACTGAGCACCATTGCAGCTGCTCTGCCTATTTGCATACTGAGTTCGCAAGTAAGTTCTGTATTTGCAACGCCACGAGCGCCGTCTGTTCCAAAAAGTCTTCCCATAACTATATCTCCTAAATTATAAAAGTGATGTTTGAGTTTCTAAGCCTAAATGTTTATACGCCAAAGGTGTTACCACTCTGCCACGAGGTGTTTTTGCCAAAAAACCGATTTGCATAAGATATGGCTCATAAACATCTTCGATTGTAACTGCTTCTTCACCGATTGTTGCGGCGATTGTTTCAAGTCCTACGGGACCGCCGTTGAAATTACGAATCATAGTAGTAAGCATAAGTCTGTCAATATTATCAAGACCGATTTCGTCAATTTCCATTCTGCCGAGAGCAATTTTTGCATTATCTTCACTGATTACGCCGTTACTCATAACCTGAGCAAAGTCACGGGCTCTCTTTAATAGTCTGTTTGCAATACGTGGTGTACCGCGTGAACGTGATGCAATTTCCAAAGCGCCGCCGTCATCAGCATAAATGTCAAGAATTCCTGCACTACGCTTAACAATTTGCGAAAGTTCTTCGGGAGTATAAAGTTCAAGTCTTAAAATCACACCAAATCTGTCACGAAGCGGTGCTGTAAGCTGACCTGCACGGGTTGTTGCACCTACTAATGTGAAACGTGGCAAGTCAAGTCGAATACTACGTGCTGACGGGCCTTTGCCGATGATAATATCAAGAGCATTATCTTCCATAGCGGGATAAAGAACTTCTTCAACTGCACGTGAAAGACGATGAATTTCATCGATAAAAAGCACGTCACCGTCGTTTAAGTTTGTAAGAAGTGCCGCAAGGTCGCCCGGTTTCTCAATTGCAGGACCTGAGGTTACTCTGATTTGAACGCCCATCTCATTAGCAATAATTCCTGCAAGAGTAGTTTTACCAAGTCCTGGAGGTCCGTATAAGAGTACGTGGTCAAGGGTATCACCACGACTTTTTGCGGCTTCAATATAGATTTTTAAATTTTCCTTAACTTTTTCCTGACCGATATATTCTGTCAAAGTTTTTGGACGAAGTGATATTTCAATATCACGGTCAGTTTCAGTAAAATCGGGAGTTATTATTCTGTTCTCGTTATCGAAATCCATTTATTCTTCCCCCTTAGCTTAATGCAAGCATCTTAAGTGCTTGTTTAATAATATCTTCAACTGAAAGTGAACTGTCAATCTTGCTGACTGCAACGCTTGCATCGCTTTGTGAATAGCCAAGCATTTCAAGAGCTGCAACAGCCTCAGCAGTATTTGAATGTTCAAGCGTTGAACTGACTGCAGTTAAATCAACAGAAGTGTCAGCACCTGCAAATACTTTACCGACTTTCTCTTTAAGTTCCATACAAATTCGCTGTGCAACTTTTGGGCCAACGCCGTTAGCCTTTGTAAGTGCTTTATAGTCCCCCGCCGCAATGCTAAGTGCGATTTTATCAGGAGTTAATTCTGAAAGGATTGCAAGTCCCATTTTAGGACCAACGCCATTTACTGTTATAAGCATTTTAAAACAATCCATTTCGGATTTATCGTAAAATCCGAACAATTCCATTGCATCTTCACGAACATTGAGATACGTATATAAAGTGACTTTCATACCTGTTGATGCACATTTTTGTGATGTTGTAAGAGTAGTCATACAACGGAATGCAACGCCGTTTACATCAACGCAAACTGTGTTAGTATCAAAGTCAACTACATTTCCTGTTACTGAATAAATCATAATATTTTTCCTTATTTCAAATTCTTTAGTCTTCCCATTAAAGAGCCACTTGCATGAGCGTGGCAGATTGCCATAGCCAATGCATCGGCAGTATCGTCAGGTTTTGGAATTTTATCAAGTTTTAAAATAACTCGTGTCATTTCCTGAACCTGCTTTTTCTCGGCACGACCATAACCTACGACACTCTGTTTCACCTGCAAAGGTGTGTACTCGAAAATATCAAGATGATTTTTCTGTGCCGCAAGGTTTATTACTCCCCTTGCCTGTGCTACGTCAATAACTGTTTTTGCGTTGGTGTTATAAAACAGTTTTTCAATAGCCAATGCTTCAGGTTTATATTTATTTATAATATCGCAAATTCCGTCATACACCGTTTCAAGACGCTCATTAAATGGCGTTTTTGCCTCGGTTGTAACTGCACCGTAAGCCAACACCTGAAAGCGATTTGCCGTATAGTCGATAACTCCCCAACCCACTATTGCATAGCCCGGGTCGATGCCTAAAATCACCATGACATACTACCTCACTATATAATCGATTAATTATAACACATTACATTATAAATGGCAAGAAAAAAGGGACTAAAATAGTCCCTTTTTACATATAATTTTCAGTTTGTTAATAATTGAAATATTTGAAACTTAACCAACATTTATTTATATATCATGTTTATATTTTCATTTATATTTCTTCCGTAAAATTTTTGCAGAATTTCTTTTCTTTTTTTACTATAGTCAACTATAATAGCGCAATCTTGTTTAGTTGAATTAGGTTTGTTTTTTTTATGTTTGCCATCTTTAATTATAATATATTTAAATGTAGAAACATTTCTACTGTTTGATTCTAAAATATTGCCTATAAAACACTTAGTACAGTTTTTCCAATAAATTACTGACAAGGTCATTCCTAAAAAATTACAAACATATATCTTTTCTTCATCGGCTATCACAACTCTTGATAAGAAAAAAGAACAAAATCCAATACCAAAAAAGAAAATCTTTAAAAAGACATCGTCTTGTCCGTTACTTAATAAAAATTCTCGTTCAAAAGCAAAGACATAAATGAATATTCCTAAAAATATAACAAAGCAAATATTCCATATATTATTCCAACGAAAAAATATTTTCTTTTTCATAACATTACTCCAATATATATTTTAATACATACTACCATATTTCCTTTATTTTTTCAAGGCAAAGAAAAAGGGCGATTTGTGAATCGCCCCTACATTTGCGCTTTGCGTTTTGCATTTTGCACTTATTTTTTATTATTCTTATCACGTTCGCGGATGACAAAGCGGGTTGGTGTGCCTTCGAGACCGAAAACTTCACGGATTTGGTTATCGATATAACGTTGATAACTATAATGGAACAAATCCTTATTATTTACAAAGCACACAAACGTTGGTGGTCTTGTTGATGCCTGAGTCATATAGTAAATCTTCAAGCGTTTACCTTTATCTGATGGCGGTTGAACGCGAGCAGTTGCACCTGCAAGAACATCGTTAAGCTTACCCGTAGAAATACGCATTGCATTCTGTGAATCAACGAATTTGATAAGTTCAAAAAGTCGGTCTAATCTTTGACCTGTTTTAGCACTTATGAAGATAATGGGCGCATAACTCATAAATGAAAAATCATTCATAAGCTTTTTGCGGTATTTATCCATTGTGGTGCCGTCTTTTTCAACCAAATCCCACTTATTAACTGCGATAATACAAGCCTTGCCAAGCTCGTGGGCAATACCTGCAACCTTTGAATCTTGCTCTGTAAAGCCCTCTGCTGCGTCAATCATAATTACACAGACATCTGCTCTTTCAACTGCCATTCTAGCCCTGATTACAGAGTATTTTTCAATCTGGTCCTCTACTTTGCTCTTTCTACGAAGTCCTGCAGTATCAATAAACATAAATGAGCCGTGTTCATTGTCAATATAAGTATCTGTGGCATCACGAGTTGTGCCTGCAATATTTGAAACGATAACTCGTTCTTCACCTGCGATTTTATTAATGAGTGAAGATTTGCCTGCATTAGGTTTACCAATAACGGCAACTTTTACTGTTTCACTTTCATCTTCAGCTTCAATTTCTTCGGGCAAGTATTCAAGGACTTTATCAAGTAAGTCGCCTGTTCCGTGACCATGTGCTGCAGACACCTGAATTGGGTCGCCAAGTCCTAAATTATAGAACTCATAAAACTCTGCGGGTGGCTCGCCTAATGAGTCAGACTTATTTACACAAAGAATAATTGGTTTATTACTCTTAATAAGCATTGTTGCAACTTCTTCATCAGTAGCTACAACGCCTGTACGAACATCAGTTACAAATATAATTACATCTGCGCTGTCAATGGCAAGTTGTGCCTGACGGCGCATTTGTGACAAAATAACATCGTCAGAATAAGGTTCAATACCACCTGTATCAATAAGCAACATTTCGTGACCAAGCCATTCGCAATCACCGTAAATTCTGTCACGTGTAACACCAGGAGTATCGTCAACAATTGAAAGTCTTTTACCGATTAATTTGTTAAAAAGTGTACTTTTACCTACATTCGGGCGACCAACAATCGCCACTACGGGTTTTGCCATTATTTCACCCCCAAAATATCTTTTAAAAGCTGACCGCCGTTACCGTTGGTCAGAATAATTTTCGTATTTAATGTTTCTTCCAATTCCTCAACAGTCATATCATCAAGGAATTTGTTTTTGTTTTCGGTATGGTTTGTGTAATCGCTAATCATCGAACCTGGTAACAACAAATAATTACCCAAATCGCAATTTTTTAACTGTTCTGCAAGGTCAACACCTGTTATAAGTCCTGAAACAGTTATAGTTTCGCCGAAAAAGTTATTGATTATTTTCCTAACTTCAATTTCCACACCGTATTTTTGCTCTGCTTTTGCACAAAGTTTTGCAAGATACGGATAAAAATCAGCGCCTGTTGCTAAGGTAACTTTTTTGTTAATCGGATTTTCATTACAGTTTTCAAGTTCGTATGTAAAATCCTCACAGAATGAGCGAACTAAACCAACACCATTATCAAGTTGCGGATAATCGTCATAATATTCTTCGCTTGGCAATTCTCTTTCTGCTTTAATAAAGAACTCATCAGCAGGATAAACAAGACCTGTGCCGAATTCCTTACGGAATTTTTGAGAATATTCCTCTATAATATCGATTACCTCGCCTGCTGTTTGCTTATTATAGGGCTCGATTTTTTCAAGTCCATCACGGAACTTTGTAAGTCCCACAGGAACTGCCGCAATACTCTGCACAGCAGGGTAAAATGCTGAAAGTTCTTCAATGCTTCTTCGCAATTCGTCACCGTCATTAATGCCGGGGCAAAGCACAAGCTGAGTATTCATATGAATACCGTCGTTGCTAAGTCTTTTAATGATTTCAAGGCTTTTTCCTGCATTTTTATTCTTCATCATCTGAACTCTGAGTTCAGGATTCATTGTATGAACTGAAATATTGACAGGACTTATATGCATCTCAATAATACGCTCGATTTCGTGCTCTGAAATATTGGTAAGCGTAATATAATTACCGAAAAGGAACGAAAGTCGGCTGTCATCGTCCTTAAAATAAAGACTTGGACGAAGTCCTTTCGGTAACTGGTCAATAAAACAGAAAATACACTTATTTTTACAATGCTGTTGCTTGTCCATCAAGTAGGTTTCAAACTCAAGACCGCAATCAGTATTCTGCGTTTTGATTGCCTTGTATTTTCCGTCAGTGCATTTAAATGTCATTGTAACATTCTGTTCTGCCATATAAAAATCAAAATCAAGAACATCTATAATCTCTTTACCATTGATTTTAAGAAGTTCGTCACCCGCAGTTATACCTTTTAGGTCACATATTGAGTTCTTTTTTACACCACTTATTTTTACTGACAAAAAATTCACCTACTTCCGAGCAAGACTAAAAGGCGGAGAGAAATCGTTCTTTCCGCCTTCCTTAATTCAAAAGATAATTCTAAAGGAATTAAGCCTCTTCTTTAAGAGCAACAACTTGTCTTCCCTTGTACTGTCCGCATTCACCGCAAACTCTGTGAGGTCTCTTGTAGCCGCCGCAGTTAGGGCACTTTACAAGTTCAGGAGCTGTCATCTTCCATACGTTTGAACGTCTTTTATCTCTTCTTGTTTTAGAAACTCTTCTCTTAGGTACTGCCATTGTGGGAACCTCCCTTTATAATTTAAATAATAATTAACTATTCTTCAAGCAACTGTAATAAAGCTGCCATTCGTGGATCAACATCTTTTTTACAGTCACAGGGACCGTCATTAAGATTTTTACCACATTTTGAGCAAAGCCCCTTACACTCTTCATCACACAAAAATCTTAGCGGTAATGAAAAGATAATATCTTCACTGACAAGTGCAGATAAATCAAGCAACGAATTCTCAACTATAATATAGTCAACATTTTCGTCATTTTCAAGGCTTTTTGCAAGTAAATGTTCAATATCAACCGTAAAATCCTTTTTAAAATCTTCGGCACATCGACTGCAAACCACGGTTGCTGAAAACTTTGCCTTTGCTGATAACGACACAATACCCGTGTTATTCTCGATTTTACCACTAACCGCAATACCGGGCGCGTCAAGTGAAATATCATCAGAAAGGGAGTATTCAGGTTCAAATACAAAGTCGAATTCTTTTTTTGAGCCTTCAAGATTAAAAATTTGTTCAAGTTGAATATTCATAAAACATTCCTCATCACATGCGTAAAATATTATATATATTTATTTCGTTTTTGTCAACAAAAATCGAGAATATTTTTTATATAAATTTACAGAAAAACGGCGGAGGAAATCCTCCGCCGGACTCTTTCATTGATAATTAGTTGATTTTTTCACAGTATTCAAACATTGATTCCGGAAGGTCTTCAAGGTCTGAAGAAATTGTGAATGTGAATTTTGTATCAGAAATCTTTGAAAGTGCATCAACTTTCTTAAGGAATGCGCTGAGAGCATCACCTGTTCTGTCTGTATCTTCTGCGATTCTGTATGTTGCATCAACGAAAATATCAGTAATATCGTGGTCGCCTGCGCAAATACCACTTAAGAAGCCATAAAATGCATCATATCCTGAAATAGCAAACACGTCAGTCGCAACGAGTCTTGCACGATAGTTTACATCGTATGTAAGCTTTGTTTCTTTTTCAACGCATACAACGTTACCGCTTGATACGTGAACAGCATCATTAACGTGTTCAACGAGTACCTTTGTTTTTCCTGTTCCTTTTTTACCGATAATAAGAGAAATCATATTATCTCCTCCTATATATTTTTTATCCGCTTAAAGCGGTCATTTCCATTTTTAGTTTAATCTTGCAAGAAGTTCTGCAGCCTGTGCTTCATAACCGGGCTTGCCGAGAAGCGCAAACATATTTTTCTTATAACTTTCTACACCCGGCTGATTGAATGGGTTTACACCTAAAACATATCCTGAAATTGCACAAGCTTTTTCAAAGAAGTACACAAGGTATCCAAATTCATATTCGTTCATCTCAGGAACTTCAATACAGATATTAGGCACGCCACCATCAACATGAGCAAGCAAAGTACCCTGATAAGCCTTGCGGTTAACAAAATCCATTGTTTTGCCTGCAAGGAAATTAAGCCCATCAGCATTTACTTCGTCTTCTTTAATGACAACTTCACGCTTTGGCTTTGTGAACATAACAGATGTTTCGAAAAGCATTCTCACGCCATCCTGAATGTACTGTCCCATTGAGTGAAGGTCTGTTGAACAAACAACGCTTGCAGGGAAAATACCCTTACCGTCTTTACCTTCGCTTTCGCCGAAGAGCTGTTTGAACCATTCATTCATCATTGTGAAATCGGGCTCATAAGCAACCATAAGTTCAACTGCTTTGCCTTTACCTAAAAGAACATTACGAATTGCTGCGTATTTATAGCAATCATTCTTCTGAATGTCGCAAACGCTGTATGCTTCGCGTGCATCAGCAGCACCCTGCATCATTTTATCAATATCAATTCCTGCAACTGCGATTGGAAGAAGTCCAACTGCTGTAAGAACTGAATATCTGCCACCAACATCATCAGGCACTACGAATGTTTCGTAACCTGCTTTATCAGAAAACTCTTTAAGTGTTCCCTTTGCCTTATCAGTTGTAACATAAATTCTTTTTGCAGCCTCTTCTTCACCGTATTTGCTGATGAGAAGTTCACGGAAAATACGGAATGCGATAGCAGGCTCAGTAGTTGTGCCTGACTTTGAAATTACATTGATTGAAAAATCAACATCTTTTACAAGGTCAACAAGTTCTGAAAGCGAGTTGCCGCTGATTGAGTTACCACTGAAATAAATATTCGGGGTATCTTTTGATACAAGATTGTAATTTTGTGATGTACAGAATTCAATAGCAGCACGGGCACCTAAATATGAACCGCCGATACCGATTACAACAAGTGCTTTTGAATCGCTCTTGATTTTCTGAGCTGCTTTTTTAATTCTATCAAATTCTTCTTTATCGTAATTAACGGGAAGGTCAACCCAACCTAAAAAGTCAGCACCCTCACCACTTTTATCAATAATTTTCTGATGAGCATCTTCAACTGCAGGAATAATCGCATTAAGTTCTTCATCAGTGATAAAATTCTTAACATAATTATCGTTAAGTTTTAACGCCATTTTAAATTAGTCCTCGCTTTGTGATAGTGTTTTTATTATTTTAACCTAAAAACGCATTTTTTTCAATAGAATTTTATTATTTTTTTGCAAAAGTTGACCATAAAATTGAAAACATAAAGAACAGTCCTCTTTTCTCGACTGCAGTTTCGCTGATTATTGAGCAAGATGCCAGAATTTCACCGTCTTTTTCAAAATAAACCGCACCCAATTTCTGTCCTTTTTCGACAGGTGCTTCAACGTCAATACACATATCTACTCGCTGGGTAATCTGATCTTCTGTGCCTTTTTTAATTAAAATCGGATTTGGATTTTCCACAACAGGTTTAATGGTATTCTGTTCGCCGTATAGAACTGCAACATCCGTTATCAGTGAAGCATCTACCTGTGGCTGATAAATTGCATAATTTGCAAATCCCCAATTAAGCAATTTTTTTGCATCTTCAAATCTGTCAGTACTATTATCGCTGCCCAGCACTACTGCCACAAGCTCCAAACCGTCACGCTGAGCTGTTGCACTTATGCAATAGCCCGCCTTTGAGGTTGTGCCTGTTTTAAGACCCGTTGTACCTTCGTAAAATCGTACTAATCTGTTTGTGTTTACAAGTTCAGTTTCGCCGTTTCGTAGTGAATCCATCCATATGGTTGTGTACTCTTTTATTTTTTCATGTTTCATAAGTTCACAACTCATTATGGCAATATCACGTGCGGTTGAATAATGATTTTCCGCGGTGTCATCAAGTCCCGAACAATTCTCAAAATTTGTATTGGTCATTCCAAGTTCCTGAGCCCGTGTATTCATCAAGTTTACAAAAGATGCTTCATCCCCTGCTATGTACTCAGCAAGAGCCGTGCTTGCATCATTTGCACTTGCAACTGCTGTAGCTTTTATAAGTTCGTGAACTGTCATAGTTTCGCCCTCTTTAAGCCATATCTGAGATCCGCCTTTTGATGATGCATATGCACTTGCAGTCACGGTATCTTCCAAGGTGATTTTCCCTTCGTCCAATGCCTCCATAACAAGCAACAAGGTCATAATTTTTGTGATTGATGCCGGCGGAAGTTTCTCATCAGGATTTTTCGAAGTCAGCACCTGTCCGCTTGAAATTTCCATTAAAATTGCCGATTTTGCAGAAAGTGTTTCTGTTACAGTTTCAGTTTCGGGTTCTTCTGCATACACAGGCACAGATAATGGTATCATCATCAGAATACATAATAAAACAGCAATTATTTTTTTCATTCATATCCCTCCAAAAAAATTATATGATTGGGACAATTTGTTATATGAAAAATATAAAAAGTATGATATAATCAATTTTGGTGAGATTATGAAAGTATTTTTCCACACTCTTGGGTGCAAAGTAAATCAATATGAAACCCAGGAAATGCGTGAACAATTAAATAAAAACGGCTATGAAGTTACTGAAGTTGAACAGGATGCAGATGTTTTTGTTATAAACTCTTGCACTGTTACAAGTGAAAGTGACCGCAAGACAAGACAGTGCGTACGCCATTATAAAAAGAAATACCCCGAAAGCACTGTTGTACTGACGGGTTGTTTGCCTCAGTCATTTCCCGAAATGTCAGAAAAACTTGTTGAGGCTGATATAATATTGGGCAACAAGAACAACAAACTGCTTGTATCATCATTAAATGAGCATTTTAACGCTTCTTGTCGAGTTCTGCATATGGAACAGCACGCATCAGGCGAAGGTCTTGTATCATCGGGAATCAGCAATTTTGAGGAACGCACCCGTGCAATTCTTAAAATTCAGGACGGTTGTGACAGATTTTGCTCATACTGTATAATCCCAAAGGCTCGGGGTCGCATAAGATGGAAACCGATTGACGATATTAAAAACGAAGTCAAGGCATTAGCCGATAATGGTTATCGTGAAATTGTACTTGTAGGCATAAATCTTTCTGCATACGGTAAGGGCTCAGATTTGGATTTAGCAGACGCTGTTTTTACGGTAAGTGAAAATGAGAAAATCGAGAGAATTCGTTTAGGTTCACTTGAGCCTGACCACATTACTGATGAGTTGATTGAAAAACTTGCAAAATGTGAGAAACTGTGTCCGCAATTCCACATTTCACTTCAAAGCGGATGCGACAAAATTCTTAAAAAGATGAACAGGCACTACACCAGCGACGAGTATTATACTTTGTGCGAAAAACTGAGAAACACTTTTGAGGATTGTACACTCACAACCGACATAATGGTGGGGTTCCCTCACGAAACTCAAGAAGATTTTGAAATCACAAAACAGTTTGCAGAAAAAGTTGGATTTGAAAAAATACATATATTTCCCTATTCAAGAAGAAGCGGAACTGTTGCTGACAAAATGGATGGTCAGATTGAGAAGTCCGTAAAATCACAAAGAGTTACAGAGCTTTCAGATGTTGCTGACAAAATCAGAAACAAATTTTTAGAAGAACAGATTGGCAGAACACTTTCTGTACTTATTGAAAGCAGACAAAATGACGGTTTGTATTTAGGCTACACCTCAAACTACACACCTGTAAAATGCAAAATAGCTGATGTTGGTGAAATTAAAGATATTGAAATTATCAGCGTTGAAAACGATTATTGCATAGGCAAATAAAAAGCGGA
>CAYXMF010000029.1:0-14131 GCA_964465845.1 uncultured Eubacteriales bacterium
AATAAAATTATTCACTTTTAAGTTGTTTTACTACCTGATTACCATAAACGGCTGTTCCTGTTACAAGTACACCTTGCACCACACTGTCAGGACTTAAACCCAGAATAGCAACCGTCCCCACAATACCGAAGAACAAAAGAATTAATGGTATGTATTTGTCGGGAATTTTTTCAGTATTTTTTATTATCATTCCAATAATATTAAGTACGGGAACAAGCACAAGTGCATTTTCCACAATGTATTCTATCATTTTTCCTCCTTATACAAGCAGACTGACTACCACACCGCAGATGGCCCCGATAAGTGCAACAACAAGTTTATCCCACAACCAACCGGGGCGTTTTTTTAGTGCTTCAATGCTTTCTTTAAGTTCACCTAATGTGAGAAGCATACTATCAAGTTTTGTTACACTTTGTACCTGAGCAAGTGTAACATCATTGATTTTCTTGTAGAGAATTTTCACATCATCTTCCAGCTTGTCAAGTCTGTGATTTAAAACTTCATTTTCAGACATATATTTACCTCATATCATCACGGTCAACATAGCCTGTCACATATTTACTCATCGGCTTACGTTCTACATTTGAAAGGGAATTTGTCACTCTGTATCTGCCTTCAAAATAAATTCCGTCGTAAATATAATACGTTCCGCTCAAATGATTTGCCACAATTTCTGAAGTTGCTGAAGAATAAAGCTTTGCATTTTTTAGCACAACCTTTTGACCTGCATTAAAGCCTTTTTTTGCAGGCTCAGCCTCCTCAGCACTGCCATAACCGTTAAGACCGTTGTATTTCATAATTGACGGATAATTTTTATAGGACTCATCAAGGTCAACATTTGTTTCTATGCCATCAACCTTGCCCTTTGATGACTTTTGCCAAATTCCGTAAGCCTTTTCAAACGTCGGTTTTTCACTCCATTGAGCAAGCCAGATATCATATTTTTCAAAAATTTTATCTGTAAAATAATTATCAAGCCAATATTTGTTTGCATAAATGCAGACATAATAACCATAACTTTCCATTTTCTCACAGAAAGCTTTTGCAATTTCAGATACCTTTTCTTTACCCAAAGCTGAAACGCGATTTTCTTCCATATCGTATGCGATTGGATATTCAAACTTTTTACCCTTTATAATCGAATAGCAAAGTTCTGCTTCTTTTACCGCTTCTTCGGTGGTTGTAGCATAAGAATAATGATATGCACCTACCGAAATACCGACCTTTTTAGCACCTGCATAGTTAACTTCGAAGAACTTATCTTTCTGCCCCTCGCCCCAGCCGAAGCTCGAACGCATCATAACAAACTGAATTCCTGCATTTTTAACACGGCTCCAGTTAATTTCACCCTGCCATTTTGAAACATCTATTCCTTTATAAACTGACATAATATCAACTCCTTTTATTCTGTTACTGACTTATTAATCCCCATACATCAATTATTGTGCCAACAGGCAAGTTGCCTGAAGCAAGTTTTATTTTAATTCCTTGCGTACCTTTTTCGTTGTACGAACTTGCAACCATACTTTTAAGATAACTGACTAATTTCGGATAAACTGTATTCCAAGTACTGTTTGCGGCTGCTTTTAGCCCTCCAAAAGTAATATCGCAAAACACATTGCCATTAAAATCCGCATTTACAACTGCAAGAGTATGTGTAGTGTTTGAACCTTCAACAACCGTTTGCATATCAGATAGCTGATTATTTAACTGTTGATATGAACCGCCCATTCTCATACCGTAAACTTCAATATAAGAAGCTGTTTCAGTGCAAGGAATGTCCATACGAACTGTGAATTTATTGCAATAAAACGGTAAATCATTGTATGCTGTTATTTCAACACTTCCCACTTCTTCTGTAAGTGTTGCAGATAATAAAGTTACAGGTGTATATGCAGTAACCTTTTTATCAAGTTCTGATTTCACACCCTCAATGTTATCGTTTATTTCCGATACCACCTTTTGTGTATCACGATTATAGGTGCATTCAATACTTACTTCTTCGCTATCGGTTAAAAGTGTCATATCGGTTGACAAAGAAAGTACTCCATCAACTGTTCCATCTGCATTTGGCGTGTAAGTCATTAAATTATCAGTTTCATTTGTTCCGTATCGTGTAACCGTAACACTTGTTAAATCAGGGTACTCCTCATATTCTGTTGCAACATCGCCTTGCTCAATTTGCAAATTAATTTCTTGCAAATCTTTTAAGGTTACCGTATCACCGTTTTTATTTGTTACTTGCAAAGCAATATATTCAGTTGTTGACAATGTCGTCCAAGTAAAGCTGTTGTAATCAACATTAGTGTTATAAAAAGCATGATTCTTTGTGCAGATGTCATTGGCGTTCATTTCACACAATCGGTTAAGCCAATATGTCGTGTTATCTAATGAAAAAGTATATGTGGTGTTGGGTTCAGTTTTTATATGCAAAATTGACGCTCTTGCGGAATTATCAACAAGAGTGACTGTTCCACCCGCGCCTGAACCATAAAGACTTTTCTCTAATTGAAAATTGGCAATATTAACCAAGTTCTTACCATTACTGTAAACCTGAACATCAAGTGTATGTTCAATCGGTGAAGCATCGTTAACTACCACAGAATTTCCGTTTACTGTTTTCTCAACAGCATTGGCAAACTGCTGGTTTACATACCCTGTTGAAACATCACCCTTATCTCCCTTATCACCTTTGTCACCCTTATCGCCTGTTTCACCTTTATCGCCCTTGTCACCTTTGAACGTACCAAGGCGAATTGCTTCAAGCAAAGCGTTAATTGAAAAGTCATTTGCCTTCGCCAAAGCATTATCTGTATCAGGGGAATAATCGAATTCAAGACAGAATTTATGAGGCTTAATTACTTGTATTGTGTTGCCGTCATCATCAATTAAAATAATATTAAAGTAACATTCAACACCTCTGAGCGAACTCATTGTTACAGGAATATTATATGTTACTGTATTTGTTTCTGTGTCAAGAGCGAGATATTCTGTTCTTACCTTTGTACCAATCAGAGAACGATATTCAAGATAATAACGGTAATCGCCTGTATAAACTTCATCAATATTAAATAACAATGTCGTTGCATTGTGTTCCCACATTATACCTGCATTTTCAGTTTGTTCGTTGCTAAGAGCGTCGGGCGATATATCAATAGAAATTATTTTTGTTTCCATTAAATTTCTCCTTTGTAATATTTTTTTAAATGTAAGGCGGTTTCTTTAAGTTCTCTTTTTATTTCTAAAAATTTATACAATTTAGATTGCAGTTCTTTTACCGCCTCAAAGTCCCCCGACTGCTTCGCCTGTTTTATTTGTGCCTTGCATTTATCTATAAAGTGCTGTTGCAAAGCAACATGTTTTTCATATTCTCTTCCCAATTCTTCAATTGACATTTTTTCTTTGCTCAAGTTGTTTCTCCTTAATAAAAGATATTAATTCGTTTGTCGATTTAGGCAAAGCATCCGCATCATAAAGCAGAACATATTTAAGTGATTTTTCAAGTTTTCCCTTTATGATATTAAGATGTCTGTAAACAGATGAGCGGGTAATATTGTTTCTTTTCGAAATCTCCCCTAACGAATATTCTCCGCCCCAATAATCTATTGCCAGTTGTCTTTCTTCATCACTCAGTTCATCTTGCATGACCTTTCTGACAATATCAAGCAACCGTTTTTTCTTGTTATAGACAAGAAAACTGACGCCGTTGCGAACAGAATTTTCGTCAACAAGTTCAAAGTTTTCAGTGAGAAAATAATAATCTTCATCAGATATTTCTCTTATTCTTGCATCCTGCAACAAATAAAACTCCCCTTTCAGAAAAATTAAAAAGAACGCCGTTGAGTGTTCCAACGCGTTCTTTATCGAACATTTGTTCGCCTTGCAATTATTATTGTAGCAGGGAATTTTAGTGTTGTCAAGAAAAATAATTTTAATTACTTTCAAAAATTATAAAAATAAAAAAGACGGAAACCACAAAATTTCCGTCTGATTATCAATTTATGAAATTATGTAAAAGACTTATTCAGCGTCTTCGCTCTTTTTTCTTGTGAGAACAAGTGCTGCGCCAGCAACAAGTGCTACTGCTGCAACTGAGATAACTGTTGTATCACCTGTATTAGAAACAAGGTCGTCACTTTCGTTATCAAAGCTGTCGTCGCCGTCTTCGCCCCAAAGGTCTTCGTCGTCGCCGTCGTCACCTGTTGTATCATCGCCGCCTGTTGAATCGTCACTACCGAAAATCATATCGCCGATAGTACCGAGAATACCGAGAATAGTGTTGAGGAAACTGCTACCATCGCCCTCGTCTTCATCATCAGGGAGAGTTTCATCTTCTCCACCAGTAGTTGTTTCGTCATCCTCTTCAGGAACAATAGCGCCCATCTCCTCAAGACCTGCGAGCACCTGCTCAACAACTGCAACAGCAGCATCAGCATCATTTGAGTTTTCCATAAGTGCTCCTAAAACATCAGGAAGTGTTTCTATTGTATATAAACCAGCCTCATAGTCAGCAATAATCTCTTGTGCAACTGCTACTGTGTCAGCATCTTCTGCATTAAGAAGTTCTGCATAATATGTTCCGAGTTCTGTTGCATCTGCAGGAACATCAGTTGGTTTTTCTGCTGCAAAAGCAGAGAAGCTCATAACAAAAACCATTGCCAATGCAACAACTATAGAAATAGTCTTTTTCATAATTAATCATTATCCTTTCGCGTGAAAAATCGGGTATTACACCTCTATTCTTGTTCATTATAACCAAACAAAACCAAAAAGTCAATAATTTTCTTGCAAAAAATTTCATTTGTATAAATCTTGAACATTTTTTTGCTTTTTGCATATTTTCTCATTAATTTTATGACACTAATGTAAAAAAATATAACAGGAGGTGTAAAAAAGATGTTTTTCAAGAAAAACAAAAAAGAAAAAATTGAGAAAAACCGAAAAAAGATTGACAAGATAAGTGCGGAAATCTCTGAAATCTGGAACGGACAGGATGTTAAAAATCAATTTGACACTGACGGAAGTTATACGGGTAATCCTGACGGATTTGAAGTTCCCGTTCAAGATGCAGACGACTTGTAAATTCAAAATGTATAACTCGTAATGCGTGATTATTTATCTTATTATACTATTGTATATAAATTTTGCAAAAAGTATTGATTTTTAAAAAACAATATGGTATTATTCATATGGTAAGAATATCCGTATTGACAGAGAGTGGGGCGACCCGCTCTCTTGAGTTTATTAGGAGGTTTTATGAAAAAGAACACTGCCTCAGTGGTTTGGGACATTGCCAAACCTATTGCAGACGAATTAGGTCTTATTCTTTGGGACGTTAAATTCGTTAAAGAAGGTGCTCGTTGGTACCTTCGTATCACCATTGACAAAGAAGACGGCGTAGGCATTGACGACTGTGTTGATATGCACCACGCTATTGACGGCCCGCTTGACGAGGCCGACCCTATTGAACAGGCATACAACCTGCAGGTGCAATCTCCCGGTATTGAGCGTGAGCTTTGCAGGGACTTTCACTTTGAATGCTATTTAGGTGAAAAAATTCAGGTCAGACTTATCAAGGCTTTTGAAGGCAAGCGAGAATACAAAGGCGTTCTCATTGACTATGACAACGAAAGTGTCACAATTTCCATTGATGAAGAAACTGAAATGAATATATTAAAAAAAGAAGCATCATGGATTAAGGCAGACGATTTTGACGGAATCGGCGATATTGATTAATCAGGAACAATCCTTAGGAGGTTTTATAGAAAATGAATAAAGAATTTTTTGAAGCAGTTGCTTTAATGGAAAAAGAAAAGGGTATTCAGGCTGAATATCTTTATGACAAAATCAGCGAAGCAATTATTAAAGCGGTCAGAAAAGACTACAATAACAAAGATGTAGTTGCTTGTGACATCGACGCTGAAGAACAGACAATGAGAGTATATCTTCACCTTAACATAGTTGATGAGATTGAAGATGAAGACACAGACATTCTTGTTGAAAAAGCAAAAGAACACCGTGCTGACGCAAAGGTTGGCGAAACTCTTGAAATTGACCTTGATACAATGAAATTCGGCAGAATTGCTGCTCAGACAGCAAAGCACGTTATTCGTCAGGGCATTAAAGATGCAGAACGTGGTCAGGTAATCCGTGACTTCCAGTCAAAAACTCAGGATCTTGTTACTGCAAAGGTAAGCAGAATTGACCCGATCAACGGCAATGTTACTCTTGAAATCGGTAAAGGTACAGCAGTTCTTCCAAAGGGTGAACAGGTACCTGGTGAAACATTTACTGAAGGCGAACTTACCAAGGTTTACATCAGTGAAGTTAAAGACACTGAACGCGGACCGAGAGTTATGATTTCAAGAACTCATAAAGGTCTTGTAAAACGTCTGTTCGAACAGGAAGTTCCCGAAATTTACGATGGTGTTGTTACAATTCACAACGTTTCACGTGACCCGGGTTCAAGAACAAAGATGGCAGTCAGCAGTAAAGATGAAAATGTTGACCCAATCGGTGCTTGTATCGGTCAGCGTGGCGCTCGTGTGAACAACATTGTTGAAGTTCTCAGCGGCGAAAAAATTGATATTGTTAAATACAGTGAAGACCCACAGGAGTTTATTGCAGCTGCACTTGCTCCCGCAAACGTACTTAGCGTTGAGATTGTTGATGCTGAAGGCAAAAAATGTCAGGTAACCGTTCCTGACCATCAGTTATCTCTCGCAATCGGCAACAAGGGACAGAATGCTCGCCTTGCTGCAAACCTTACAGGCTGGAAAATCGACATCAAACCTGAAAGCGGTTTCTACGAGGGCTGATTTTAAAGCCAACAAATATTGAAAGGAGACTTAAGGCGTGAAACAGAAAAAGATTCCAATGCGCAAATGCACAGGATGCGGTGAACAAAAGCCTAAAAAAGAACTTGTACGAGTTGTTAAAACTCCCGACGGTGAAATATTGCTTGACCTTACAGGCAAGTCATCCGGCAGAGGTGCTTACATCTGCAACAGCGCTGAATGTCTCGCAAAAGCCAAAAAATCAAAAAGAATTGACAGAACTTTTGAAATGACAATTCCTGAAGAAATTTATGAGCAGTTGGAGGCGCAAATCGGTAAAGATGATGAATAATAATCTTAACGGTCTTCTTGGTCTTTGCCGTAAGGCTAACAAAATGGCTATCGGGCACGATGCTGCTGTTACATCAATAAAGCAAGGGAAAGCCCACCTGGCACTCACCTGCTGTGATGCTTCAGAACGCCTAAAGAAAGAAATTGCAGATGAATGCAGTTTTAACAATCGCAATATTAAATATGTTGATGCTCCGTTCACCATGAGCGAATTGGCATTGGCAATCGGCAAAAAAGCAGGCGTTATTACAATTGATGAAGAAGGCTTTGCAAAAAAATTATACAGTATTGTAACGGGAGGTTATGAATATGGTGAAAAAGTATAAAATTCACGAGCTTGCCAAAGATTTTAATATCCAGAGCAAGTATATTATAGAAAATCTTTCAAAACACTTTGAAGGCGAAAAGAAGTCACAGACTGCCCTTGAAGAAAAAGAACTTGATTTTCTTTTCGATTTAATCACAAAAGAAAACTCCGTAAAGAGTTTTGACGAATATTTTGCGGCTGTGCCACAGGAAAAGCCAAAGGCCGAACCTAAAAAGGAAGAAAAGGCAGCAACAAAACCTGCTGACAGCAAAAAGCCGGCACAGGCTAACGCTCCTGCTCAGCAGAACACACAGCAGAAAAAGAAAGAGAAAGACCAGAACAAGCCAATGCAAGCTCGTACTAAAGGTGAAATGCGTCATATCGACACAAGAGCCAACTCTTTCGATGCTGAAAAATACAATGAAAAATATGAAAACATTGCTCCTGCAAATACTCACAACAGTGACAATATGGTTAAAAAGCAGAAGCTTAAACAGAAGAGCCAGCAGTACCGTAAACAAGGTATGAGAAGCGGTAAGAAAGAAACTGAAGCAGAGCGTCTTAAGAGAATTGCCGCTGAACGCGCAAAGAAACCACCTGTAATCACAGTTGGTGACGAAATTACAGTCGGCGAACTTGCATCACGTCTTAAAATGACAGCAGCCGAAGTTATCAAGAAGCTTTTCTCACTTGGTATGATGGCAACAGTAAACGAAGTTATTGACTACGATACAGCAGAAATCGTTGCAACAGAACTTGGTGCAAAGGTTAACCGCGAAGTTGTTGTTACAATCGAAGAAAGAATTATTGACGACTCAGAAGACGATGAAGAAAATCTTCTTCCACGTGATCCGGTTGTTGTTGTTATGGGACACGTTGACCACGGTAAAACATCACTTCTTGACGCTATCAAAAACACAAACGTTACTGCAACTGAAGCAGGCGGTATTACTCAGCACATCGGTGCTTACAGAGTAAACCTTAACGGTCAGTATATTACATTCCTTGACACCCCCGGTCACGCAGCGTTCACTTCAATGCGCGCTCGTGGTGCTCAGGCTACTGACGTTGCAATTCTTGTTGTTGCTGCTGACGACGGTATTATGCCACAGACTATCGAGGCTATTAACCACGCTAAAGCTGCAGAGGTTGACATTATTGTTGCAATCAACAAAATGGATAAACCAGGCACAACAGTTGATAAAATTATGCAGCAGCTTACAGAACACGGTCTTGTTCCCGAAGAGTGGGGCGGAGATGTAATATGTGTTCCTGTTTCTGCAAAAACACATATGAACATTGACAAGCTTCTTGAAAACGTACTTCTCACAGCAGAAATGCGTGAACTTAAGGCAAATCCAAACAGAGCAGCTAAGGGTATTGTTATTGAAGCACGTCTTGACAAGGGCAAGGGCCCTGTTGCAACTCTTCTTGTTCAGAATGGTACACTTCATTCAGGTGACATTGTTGTTGCAGGCTCTGCAGTAGGTAGAGTTCGTGTTATGGTTGACGACAAACACAGAAAGCTCAACGAAGCAGGTCCGTCAGTTCCTGTTGAAATTATGGGTCTTGACGAAGTTCCACAGTCAGGTGACGTATTCAACGCAGTTTCTGACGAAAGACTTGCACGTGAACTTGTTGAAAAGAGAAAGCAGGAAGCTAAGGAAGAACAGTTCAACCAGTACCAGAAGGTTACTCTTGACAACTTGTTCTCATCAATCAACGCAGGTAAAATCAAGACTCTTAACATTATCGTTAAAGCTGACGTTCAGGGCTCAGTTGAGGCAGTTAAACAGAACCTTGAAAAGCTTTCTAATGAAGAAGTTCAGGTTAAGGTTATTCACGGCGGTGTTGGTGCAGTAAGCGAATCAGATATTATGCTTGCTAACGCATCTAATGCTATTATCGTTGGATTTAACGTTCGGCCTGACCCTGTAGCCGCTGAAATTGCAGAGCGTGACGGCGTTGATATGAGAATGTACCGTATCATTTATGACTGTATCGAAGAAATCGAAGATGCTATGAAGGGTATGTTAGCACCTAAATATCGTGAAGTTCTTCTCGGTAGAATTGAAGTTCGTAACGTATTCAAACTTTCTTCAGTTGGTATGGTTGCAGGTTCTTATGTTCAGAACGGTAAAGTTACAAGAAATGCACAAATCCGTGTAGTTCGTGACGGTATTGTTATTGCTGAAGATTCAATCGCATCACTTAAGAGATTTAAAGATGACGTTAAAGAAGTTGCTTCAGGTTACGAATGCGGTATTGGTCTTACAAAGTTTAACGACGTTAAAGAAGGCGACATCTTTGAAGCCTTTATTATGGAGGAATACAGAGACTAATGGCAGGATATAGAGTAGGCAGAGTTTCAGAAGATATCAAGCGTGAAATTGTTGCCGTAATCCGCGAACTTAAAGATCCTAGAGTTAAGGATAAAATCCTTACTGTTGTACGTGTTGACGTAAGCTCTGACTTATCTTTTGCAAAAGTATATGTAAGCTCAATGAGTGGCATTGAAGATGCAAAAGAGGCTGTAAAAGGGCTTACTTCAGCCACAGGTCTTATTAGACGTGAGGTTGGTGGCAAATTGCACCTTAGAAAAACTCCTGAACTTAAATTTATTGCCGATGATTCAATAGAACACGGTATGGAAATATTCAAGAAAATCGAAAGCACTGCAAGTGCTGACGATATTGAGGATTAGGTATGAAAAGAATTGATGTAAAAGAGTGTTCTTCTCTTTTGAAAGAATATGATAATTATCTTATTCTCACACATCGCAACCCTGACGGTGACACGCTTGGCAGTGCTTTTGCATTAAAGCGTGCACTTGATTCAATGGGTAAAAAATCATATATACGCTGTGTTGACCCCATGCACCGAAGATATTCTTATCTTTGGGAAGGCATTGACAATACAGAAATTAAATATGAAAAAATAATTGCAGTTGATGTTGCCGACACAAAACTTTTAGGTGAAACATTTGAAGAAATGTATGGCGATGACATATTCCTTTGCATTGATCATCATATGTCAAACCGTGAATATGCAGAAAATCTTCTTTTAGAGGACAGAGCCGCTGCTGCAGTTATTATCTATGAGGTTATTTGTGAGTTGGGTGTGGAAATCACGCCCGAAATTGCAAGTTGTGTTTATACAGGACTTGCAACTGATACAGGCTGTTTTATGTTTTCAAACACCACACCGACAGTCCACAGAATTGCGGCTGAGGTTATGGAAAAAGGTGCTGATTATGTAAATATCAATCGCCTTATGTTTGAAACAAAGACTCTCTCATATTTAAGGCTTGAACAGATGGCGGTTTCCTCAATTGAAACTCATTTTGACGGCAAGTGTGCAATTATGACAATTACACGCAAAATGTTTGAAGAAAGCGGTTCAAGCTCATCAGAATGTGACGGCATTGCGGCACTTCCACGCAAAATTGAGGGCGTTAAAATCGGTATTACAATCCGCGAACGTCATAACGGCAGTTACAAGGTATCAATGCGTACAGTTGAACCTTATGATGCGGCAAAAATTTGCGGAAAATTAGGCGGCGGCGGTCACAATGCGGCTGCAGGCTGTGAATTTGAATGTTCACTCGATGAAGTAAAATCAACATTACTCGATATTATAAAGGCGGAATTTTAATGACGGGCATAATTTGTCTTGACAAGCCCCGTGATATGTCATCATTTATGGCTGTGAAGAAAGCTTCACGACTTCTTGGTGTCAAAAAAGCGGGACACACAGGAACGCTGGACCCTATGGCTACCGGCGTGCTTGTTGTTATGCTCGGACATTCTACTCGCTTTATTGAATTGTTGCCTGAACACAGGAAATCATATATTGCAAGGGTAAAATTAGGTATTACTACCGATACTCTTGACATTACGGGTGAGATTTTAACTGAAAAGCCTGTCAATGTGACAAACGAACAGTTACTTTCAGTTTCTGAACAGTTCAAGGGTGAGATTTTGCAGACTCCCCCAATGTACTCTGCACTAAAAAAAGACGGTGAGCGACTTTATGATCTGGCTCGCAAGGGCATTGAAATCGAACGTGAGCAGAGAAAAATCACTATCGAAAAGTTAGAAATCTATGATTTTGACGGCGTTGAATTTTCAATGGATGTTACTTGTTCTGCAGGTACATATATCCGTTCACTTTGCGACGATATCGGCAAGGCTCTCGGTTGCGGTGCAGTTATGACTGAACTTCGCCGTACTGAAGCCAACGGATTCAGCATTGAAAATTCCGTTACATTAGAAGAATTAGAAAAACTTGTAAGTGAAAATAAGTCTGAAAGTGTAATCACATCAGTTGAACAGGCACTTACAAGTTACGGCGAAATTACAGTAACAAAACCTCAGGCAAACCGTTTTCACAACGGCGGCGCGCTTGATTATGAAAGACTGCACGGGGAATTCCCTGTTGGGATTTACCGTGTTTACTCCCCTGACCGAAAACTTTTGGGACTTGGGGAGATTATCACAGAAAAAGGCGACCTTACAGTCAGGAGGGTGCTGATAGACGAATGAATAAACTTGCATTGGCGCTGGGCACCTTTGACGGCTTGCACAGAGGTCATTTAAATGTGTTGAATGAAGCAAAATCATTTGCAAAAGACGGGTTTACACCTGCAATGCTTATGTTTGACGCTCATCCGCAGGCGGTGCTTAAAGGAATTGCCCCTCCCCTGCTGATTACAAGCGAAGACAAAGAAGAAAAAGCTAAAGAACTTAACGTGTTACCTGTACATGTAAGTTTTGAAGAAATCCGTAATCTTTCTCCCGAAGAATTTTTAAGAGATGTTCTTATAGAAAAGCATAATGTTGGTGCGGTAATCTGTGGCGAAAATTTCCTTTTCGGTAAAGACGGCGGCGGAAACAGTAAAATTCTTTGTGAATTATGCGAAAAGTATGGTATAATTTACAAAATGGCAAAAAGCATTGAATACAAGGGCGAAATGATTAGTGCTACAAGAATACGTGAAGCGTTGAGTAAAGGAGACATTAAAACTGCCAACGAAATGCTTGGAAGAAATTTCTCATACGATTTTCTTGTAGTTGAGGGCAACAAAATCGGCAAAAAGGTTTTCGGATTTCCCACAATTAATCAGCATTTCCCAACGGGTTTTATTAACTTAAAGCATGGTGTTTATGCTTCACAGTCAACAGTTGACGGTAAAGTTTACCCGTCAGTTACAAATTTCGGTTGTCATCCCACAATTGGTGGTGACAAGGTTCTTTCAGAAACTTGTATTTTAGGCTTTGACGGTAATCTTTATTACAGAAAAATCAAGGTTGAGCTTCTTGATTTCTTGCGAGCAGAAAAGAAATTCAATTCCAAAGACGAGTTGAAGGCACAAATCGATTATGACAGTAAACAAGCTATCAAAATATTTGATAGTATTAATAAAAACCAATAAAATCACAATGAAAGGGACGATTTTATGACACAATTTTATAAGGCTTATTGCAGAGTTTTCCAGAAAGTAATGATGGTAATGGAATGTTTCTTACCTTGGGGTGAGCCATTTATGCTCACAGGACCAGGCAGTATCAGAAAACTTCCTAATCTTATCAAGGAAAAGGAACTTTCAAAAGTTCTTATCGTTACAGACAAAGGTCTTACTTCGCTTGGTCTTCTTAACAGCCTTTATGAAGAAATGGACAAAGCAGGCGTTGAATATGTAGTTTATGACGGCACTCAGCCAAACCCAACAATCGAGAACATTGAAGAAGCAAAAGAAATGTATATTCAGAACGGTTGTCAGGGTATTATCGCATTCGGCGGTGGCTCACCAATGGACTGTGCAAAGATTGCAGCAGCAAGAGTTGTCAAACCAAAACAGCCTGTTGAAAAGATGCGTGGACTTATGAAAATTCTTCGTCCACTCCCACCATTCTTTGCAGTTCCTACAACAGCAGGTACAGGTTCAGAGTGCACACTTGCAGCGGTTGTTTCTAACTCAAAAACACACGAAAAGAATGCTTGTAACGACCCATTCCTTCGCCCAAGATATGCAGTGTTTGACCCTGAACTTACAGTTGGTCTTCCACCACATATCACATCAACAACAGGTATGGATGCTCTTACACACGCTGTTGAAGCATACATAGGCAAATCAAATGTTAAATCAACAACTAACTATGCTGAAAAGGCTACAAAGATGATTTTTGAAAACCTTGAAACAGCATATACAGACGGCAAAAACATTGAAGCAAGAAACAATATGCTTCTCGCATCTTATTATGCAGGTATGGCATTCACACGTGCTTATGTTGGTTATGTTCACGCTGTTGCTCACAACCTTGGTGGTCAGTACGGTATTCCTCATGGTCTTGCAAATGCAGTAATTCTTCCTGTAATGCTTGAATCTTATGGCAGTGCAGTTTACGATTCACTCGCAAAACTCGCAGATATCGTTGGTATTGCAGGTGACAGTAACGAAGCAAAGGCAAAGGCATTCATCGCTGAAATCTATGCTATGAACGAAAGAATGAATATTCCAAAGGGCTTTGTACAGATTAAGGAAGAAGACATTCCGATTATCGTTGAACGCGCTCTTAAAGAGGGTAACCCACTTTACCCGGTACCAGTAATCTACGGCGAAGAAGAAATGACAGCAATCGTTAAGTCATTGATGATTAAGGAATAATCAAAAACACATAAAAAATTAAGGAACTCT
>CAYXMF010000030.1:0-14128 GCA_964465845.1 uncultured Eubacteriales bacterium
AATGCTCTTTTTCTTTTTTTACTTTTCTTGTTTTGTCATTAACTTAATGACATTGGGGTAATTCCTTGGGGATTTTTCTGTGTAAAAAGATGTTTGTTTCATAGTAGCAGGCTTCCACGCCTACATGTACGACTCGGCGTCCTGCAAAAAAAGTAGGGGACGATGCCCACATCGTCCCGTCTATTTATACCTATTTGGATTATCAGTTCTCTCTAATAAATAATCAATCGAAACATCAAAATAGTCAGCGATTTTTATGAGAGTAGAGTAGTCAGCTTCACGAACACCAGTTTCATATCGGCTGATTGCATTCTGATTAAGCTGCAAGTCCATAGCGAGTTTTAACTGCGAAATTTTGCGTTTTTGGCGTAATTCCTTTAATCTCATAAAATCACCTGCCTCTTGACAAAATTATACCGCATTGGTATAATAAAAATATCCCGAATTGGTATATTCGTAAAATGAGGGGGTGTTTGAATTGAATAAAATAGTAAAAACAATAAAGTTTTTAGAAAGCGATGCTGAACTTATTAAGTTGATTGAAAAGTATCAGAAAGCAAAAGGCATAAAATCTTTTGTTGGTGCAGTAAGGGAGCTGTGCCTTGATGCATTAATATTAAAGAAAATTTCAAAATAAGGGGAAGGGAATATGAAAAGATTATGTAAACTTGTTTGTATGATTTTAGCAATTACTTTATTATTTAGTAGTTGCGTTGGAGGTGTGTTTAGTCAAGAACCGCAATTGACAGAAAGTGAAATATATGCTCAATCAGCAATCACTTTTTTGAAAAGTGATTTGAGAAACCCAAGCAGTTTGCAAATTCATAGTATGGAATATGTGAGTGTTATTGATAATGATATGTGGATAATAGAACTTCTTTTAGATACTCTTGAAAAACAAAATGAAGTATCGGACGTTCGAGAGGTAAGATATGTTTATAAAATTGATTATTCCGCTGAAAATGGATTTGGTGGAACCAATCGCGAAATGAAAATTATACCAGTTAGAAATGATAAGAGTTCGATTGAACTTGATGGTACTATGTTTGCAGAAGTGAATTTTAAAGATTTGTACAGCAGAATTAGTTCTGAATATGGGAGTTCGTTTATTGATTTAACAAGAATTGGATACTAAAATAAAAGAGGGGACGATTTTGTCCCCTTAATTTTTTGTAATTAAACGGGCGATTCGTGAATCGCCCCTACAAGATTTATATGTATCATTTTGCACTTTGCGCTTTTCATTTTGCATTTATTCAGCTGTATATTCTCTAACTCTTAATGGTATTTCGATTTTTTCGCAAAGCTTTTTACAAGCTTCAATATCTTCTTTACTGATTACATCAACAACTGTCAATTTTGTCTGCACACCGTATTCCTTGCACTCTTTAGCAAATTTCAGCATTGCATCAAATGCAGGCTCGCCAAACGATGGGCGTGTAACCTGATTGTATTTTTCTGCAGTCGGTGCATTAAGGCTTATTGAAACGCTGTCAATAACTTCACAGATTTCTTTTGCAGTTTCTCTTTTGTTAATCAAGTCGGAAAGTCCGTTTGTGTTAAGACGAATATTGATTCCCTTACTCTTTAAATATCTGCAGGCTTCAAGCAAATTGTTGAGTGCGCAAGTTGGTTCACCATAACCGCAAATGATTATTGAATTATTGTATTTTGAGAAATCAAATTTATCAATTTCTGCCTTGATTTCGTCGATTGACGGACTGTGATTTTCAAACCATAATGTAGTCGCTTCGCCAACACTGTCACCGTTGTTGCGGATACAGAAAGTACATCTGCAAGGGCAAGCGTTTGTAATATTTAAGTAAGCCTGATTTCCGTAAGTATAAACAATATCAGCCATTTTTAAACTCCTTTAAAAAGCTTAGATTTAAAATTGATTTTATCGAGTGCAGTTGCTATTATATAGAACAAAATCCCACTTGAAACCGCCTGAATAGTGTTGCCGATAATCGAAAGTGTTGCCGATGCAACCGAATACAAAATACACTCAGCAACAGAGTAGCCAAGAATTGTGATAATTCCCGAAATAACAGGCATCAGCGCTGTTTTCTTGTTGAGAATTTTGCCCGATTTTTCTTTTCTGCAAACAAGTGCAAAGGGCAAAATATTCATCATTTTTATTATTGCTGTTGGAACTGACCATACGGCAAAGCCCGAAAGAATATCGGCTAACGCACCGCCCAATGCTCCTGCAATAAGACAATAGGGAAAAGGTAAAACACAAGCGGTAAGATAGATTATACTGTCACCAAAGTGAATGTAGCCTTTACCTAATCCCGTTGAGAATTTTATAACCGAAGTTGCAAGCAGTATAACTGCGGTAAAAATTGCCGTATATGTAATTTTAAAAAGTGATTTTTTATTCCGCATTTATAAGCATCTCCAAGGATGAGTGAAAGTTCACTCCTTCAGGCTCGTAATCGAGTTCTGTCGGGGTGCTTTTTATTGATTTTGTAATAAATTCAGTTGCAAGAGTAACCGCATCAGTGACGGACTTGCCGTTCACCATAGCACCGCAGACAACACTTGAAAAAATGTCGCCTGTGCCTGAATAACTACCTTTTAAAAGCGTTGATTTTAAAAGATTTGCGCCATCTTTTTCAACTATAATATTGTAAATGTCATTTTCCTTTTTTACGCCTGTAACAACAACCGTTTCAGTTGTTTCAGATAAAAGAGAAGATGCTAAACTGCCGATTTCCCCAAAGTTTTTTTCACAGTTTATTTGCGTATAATCCGCATCGCAAAGAATACACAATTCAGTAAGATTCGGGGTGATTATATTCGCCTTTTTTGTAAGTGTTTTTACTTTGTTGCAAAGAACATCGTTATATGTGTCATAAAGCACGCCGTCATCAGCCATTACAGGGTCAACAAAAACAAGTGAATTTTTGCCGAAGTTATCAATAAAATCAATGATTATATCTACCTGCTTTTCGCTTGCAAGGTAGCCTGTTAAAATCGCATCGAATTTAACGTTCTGCTTATTCCACACGTCAATATAAGAGGGGAGATGCTCAGTGAAATCCGCACAGTAAAAGTTTTCAAATCCCGTCTGATTTGAAAGTATTGCGGTAGGTACAGGACAGCACTCAATCCCCATAGCAGAAATTATGGGAAGTGACACGGTAAGTGAACATTTTCCAAATCCGGAAATATCATTTATAACTGCTATTTTTTTCAATGCTGTCACCTCTTGCAATACGTAATTTATGGGTATATAATATAACAAAAGTGTCTTTAATAAAATATACAAATTTTAGAATTTTTAAGGGGACAGTTTATGGCTGAAAATCGAAAATTATATATGCAGATTTACGATTATTATAAGCATTTAATCGAGAACGGAAAAATGCCCGAAGGCACACGTTTGCCCTCAATCCGCCGTTGTGCAGAAGAAAGGGGAGTCAGCAAAACCACCGTTGAACAAGGGTATATGTGTCTTTGTGACGATGGCTACATATTACCCAAAAGCCAGAGCGGTTATTATGTTTCAAAACGAGGAAATGCTGTAAAAAAATCTGAAATAAAAAGCGAGAATCCAAAACAAAAATCAAATATTTTATACGATTTTGCTTCTGCAGGTGTTGATGCTGAAAGCTTTAATATGGACATCTGGCGCCGTCATGTGAAAAGTGCCTTGCGGCAGAGCGAACGCTTGCTGTTTTACGGTGAACCGCAAGGGGAGTTAGATTTGCGCCGTGAAATCTCAAATTATGCAAGAGAAACCCGGAACTGCATCTGCACAGAAGAAAATATTGTAATAGGTGCAGGTGTGCAAACGCTCCTCAACATCCTTTGCCCTTTGCTAAAAGGCAAAAAAACAGTATGCTTTGACGACTTGTCATACCGTCAGGGCATAGCAGTGTTCAAGGACTATGGATTTAAAGTCACAGATAATCGTGAAAAAAGCAATGTTATCTATACTTCTCCCTCGTATTCAACCCGTTGGGGTGACACTATGAGCGTTAAAGAAAGATTTGATTTAACCGAATATGCACGAAAAAACAACAAACTGATTATCGAAGATGATTACGGCAGTGAGTTCCGATATTTCAACCGTCCCACGCCGTCACTACAAGGTCTTGACGGTGGCGAAAATACAGTATATTTAGGTACTTTTTCAAAATTACTGTTGCCCTCAATCCGCATAAGCTTTATGATTTTGCCACAATCGCTTTCTGCGGAATATCAAAAGAAAAAAGATTTATACAATCAGACTGTTTCAAAGGCTGATCAGATTGCCCTTTGCAGTTATATTCGTGACGGGCATCTTAATTCGCAAATCAGAAAATCACGAAAATTATATATGCAGAAGTCAAAAATACTTACGGATTTATTAACCGAAAATTTTGGCGAAGATATTACAATTCTTAAAACGAATTCACCACTTTATGTGCGGTGCAAGTTGCATTTTGAAATCACAACGGAAGAACTTTGCAAAAGTGCTGAAAAAGCAGGAATTTTGTTAATTCCTGCAAGCATTGACGGCAATATGCCCGAAATTGCTTTTTCTGTTGCGTCAATAGGAGTTGCAAGTCTTGAAAATGCGGTAAATTTGCTCAAAAGTGTAGTGAGAAATAGTTAATAAATACAAAAAAAATCGACATATTATGTGCGAAACGCCAATAATACCTATAATGGTATAAAAAACTTAAAAAAATGCTCGACTTTTCGTGAGTTCTTTGTTATAATTTTAACATGTACTATTCTGTAAAATAGTATATTTGCCGTAATGAAAAAGTTGCGGTGTCAATACATTTTATGAGGGTGGGTAATTGCTCACCGTTTATCAAAAAAGGAGGAAATTCCAAAATGCTCAAAAAATTAAGTTCCATTCCGTTTGCAGGAACACCCGAGCAAGAGGAACAGCTCAAAGCTGTCATTGAAGCAAATAAGGATGACAAGAGTATGCTTATGCATGTAATGCAGGAAGCACAGGGTATCTACGGCTACCTTCCTTATGAAGTTCAGGTTATGATTGCTGAGGGTATGGATGTTCCGCTTGAAAAGGTTTACGGAGTATCAACTTTCTATGCTCAGTTCTCTCTTTCTCCAAAGGGCCAGTACAACATTTCAGTTTGTCTTGGTACAGCTTGTTATGTTAAGGGCGCTCAGGACCTTGTTGACAAAATCACAGAAAAACTTGGTATCGGTCCTGACGAGTGCACTCCTGACGGTAAATTCTCTCTTGAAGCTTGCCGTTGCATCGGTGCTTGCGGTCTTGCTCCCGTTCTCACAGTTAATGACGAGGTTTACGGTAAGCTTGTAGGCGACGATATCCCAGGTATTCTTGAGAAGTACATGGCATAATGAGAGAGTTATCTCTTAATATTTTAGACGTTGCTCAGAATTCAATAACTGCCGGTGCTTCACTTATAACAATTGAGGTCAATGAAAATACTATTGACCATACTTTGCTTATCGGTATTTATGATAACGGTAAGGGTATGAGTGAAGAACAGGTGAAAAGTGTTATTGACCCATTCTTTACAACAAGAACAACCAGAAAGGTTGGTATGGGAATTCCACTTTTCAAAATGGCAGCAGAACAAACGGGTGGGTGCCTTGAAATTAAATCAAAGCTCGGTGTCGGTACTGAGGTCAAAGCATATTTCAAGACAGACAGCGTTGATTTCACACCACTTGGTGATGTGGCTTCGACTGTTCAGATGCTCATCACAATGAATACTGACCGTGACTTTGTTTATAAAATCACAGTTGACGGTAAAGAATTTATTGCAGATACCCGTGAAATAAAAGAAGTTCTTGGTGACGTTCCGCTTGATACTTATGAAGTATCACAGTGGCTGATTGAATTTATTAAAGAAAACACAAACGAATTATACGGAGGTGCGCTATAAATGAAAACTCTTGCAGAACTTATGGCTATTAAAGAAGCAACAAAGCAGAGAATGACAGTTCGTGAAGATACTGGTGACGATGCTATCAGAATCGTTGTTGGTATGGCTACTTGCGGTATTGCAGCAGGTGCTCGTCCTGTTCTCAACGCTTTCGTTGATGAGGTTGCAAAAAGAAACCTTAAGGGCGTTACAGTTTCACAGACAGGTTGTATCGGTATGTGCCAGTACGAGCCAATCGTTGAAGTAATTCAGCCCGGTAAAGAAAAAGTAACTTATGTAAAAATGACTGCTGATAAAGTAGCAAAGGTTGTTAATGACCATATCGTTAATGGTAACCCTGTTGCTGAATACACAGTAAAATAAGGAGGAAACATAATGTATCGTTCACACGTACTTGTTTGCGGCGGTACCGGTTGTACCTCTTCAAACAGCCAGGCAATCATTGAGGCTCTTGAAACTCAGATTGCTGAAAAAGGATTGAGCGAAGAAATCAAAGTTATCAGAACAGGTTGTTTTGGTCTTTGTGCTCTTGGTCCAATTATGATTGTTTATCCTGAAGGAAGTTTCTATTCACAGGTTAAGGTTGAAGATATCCCTGAAATCGTTGAAGAACATCTTCTTAAAGGACGTATCGTTACACGTCTTCTCTATGATGAGACAGTAACAGCTGATGAGATTAAATCTCTTAACGAAACAAACTTCTATGCAAAGCAGGAGCGTGTTGCTCTTCGTAACTGCGGTGTTATTGACCCAGAAAATATCGATGAGTACATAGCTTATGATGGTTATCAGGCTCTTGCTAAGTGCTTGACAGAATATAAGCCTGAAGACGTTATCAACGTAATTAAAGAATCAGGACTTCGTGGCCGTGGCGGCGGCGGATTCCCAACAGGTCTTAAGTGGAGCTTCTGTGCTGCTAATGCTGCTGACCAGAAATACGTAGTTTGTAACGCTGACGAAGGTGACCCAGGTGCTTTCATGGACCGTTCAGTTCTTGAAGGTGACCCACACTGTATTATTGAAGCTATGGCTATCTGTGGTTATGCAGTAGGTGCTACTGAGGGTTATGTTTATGTTCGTGCAGAATACCCAATCGCAGTTAACAGACTTCAGATTGCTATCGACCAGGCTAAGGAATATGGCCTTCTCGGTAAAAATATTTTCGATTCAGGTTTTGACTTTGACCTTCACATCCGTCTTGGTGCCGGTGCTTTCGTTTGTGGTGAAGAAACAGCTCTTATGACATCAATCGAAGGTAATCGTGGTGAGCCAAGACCTCGTCCTCCATTCCCGGCAGTTAAAGGTCTTTTTGGCAAACCTACAGTTGAAAACAACGTTGAAACATTTGCTAACGTTCCACAGATTATTCTCAAGGGTGCTGACTGGTTCGCATCAATGGGTACAGAAAAATCAAAGGGTACTAAGGTATTCGCTCTCGGTGGTAAGATTAACAACACAGGTCTTGTTGAAGTTCCTATGGGTACAACACTCCGTGATGTTATTTACGAAATCGGTGGTGGTATTCCAAATGGTAAGAAGTTCAAGGCTGCTCAGACAGGTGGTCCTTCAGGCGGATGTATTCCGGCTTCTCTTATGGACACGCCAATCGACTATGATAACCTTACAGCAATCGGCTGTATGATGGGCTCAGGCGGACTTATTGTTATGGACGAAGACAACTGTATGGTTGACATCGCTAAGTTCTTCCTCGACTTCACAGTTGATGAATCTTGCGGTAAGTGTACTCCATGCCGTATCGGTACAAAGAGACTTCGTGAAATGCTCGAAAAGATTACTGACGGTAAAGCAACTCTTAAAGACCTTGATGAACTTGAAGAGCTTTGCTACTACATCAAGGAAAATTCACTTTGTGGTCTTGGTCAGACAGCTCCAAACCCTGTTCTTGCAACTCTTAAATTCTTCCGTGACGAATATGTAGCTCACGTTGTAGATAAGACTTGTCCAGCAGGTGTTTGTAAGAAGCTTGTTAAGTACGAAATCGTTGCTGACGCATGTAAGGGTTGTACACTCTGCTCAAGAAAGTGTCCTGTTGGCGCTATCAGCGGTACAGTTAAGAACCCACACGTTATTGACAGCAATAAGTGTATCAAGTGCGGAGTTTGTATGGATTCATGTAAATTCGGCGCAATTATTAAGAAGTAAGGAGAGTGCAAGATAATGGTAAATATTAAAATTAACAATAAACCTTATTCAGTACCAAAGGGCAGCACTATCCTTGAAGCTGCTCGTTATGCAGGTGTTGAAATCCCTACACTTTGCTACCTTAAAGACATTAACCAAATCGGTGCTTGCCGTATTTGTATGGTAGAAGTTAAGGGTGCAAGAAGCCTTGTTGCATCTTGCGTATTCCCGGTAAACGAGGGAATGGAAATCTTCACAAATACAGAAAAAGTAAGACATTCAAGAAAATTAACTCTTGAACTTATTCTTTCAAACCATGACAGAAAATGTCTTTCATGTGTACGTAGCGGTAACTGCGAGCTTCAGAAGCTTTGCAAGGAATTCGGCGTAGACGTTGAAGACCGTTTTGATGGCGAAATGGTTCGCTACAATTTCGACGATTCAGCTGCTCATATGGTAAGAGATAACAATAAATGTATTCTTTGCCGTCGTTGTATCGCAGCTTGTGATCAGCAGGGTATTTCAGTTATCGGTGCTAACGCTCGTGGTTTTGATACTCACGTAAGCTCAGCATTTGATAAGGATCTTGCAGATGTTTCATGTATCTCTTGCGGTCAGTGTATCGTAAACTGCCCAACAGGTGCTATCGTTGAAAAAGATGATACAGCTAAAGTTCTTGAAGCAATCAACGATCCTGAAAAGTTTGTTATTGTTCAGACTGCTCCTTCAATTCGTGCAACACTCGGTGAAGCATTCGGTATGCATATCGGTACAAACGTTGAAGGTAAAATGGTTGCAGCACTTCGTCGCCTTGGCTTTGACAAGGTATTCGATACAGACTTTGCTGCTGACCTTACAATCGTAGAAGAAGCTAATGAACTTATTGAAAGAGTTCAGAACGGCGGAACACTTCCTATGATTACATCTTGCTCACCAGGTTGGATCAAGTACTGTGAGCACTACTACCCAGAACAGATTCCTCACCTTTCAAGCTGTAAATCACCACAGCAGATGTTCGGTGCAGTTATGAAGACTTACTACGCTGAAAAGATGGGCATTGATCCTAAGAACATGGTAGTTGTTGGTATTATGCCTTGTACAGCTAAGAAGTTCGAAACAAAGCGTGACGACCAGAATGCAGCAGGTGTTCCTGATGTTGACATTGCTCTTACAACAAGAGAACTTGCAAGAATGATTGAGAGTGCTGGTATCTACTTCCGTCATCTTCCTGACGAGCAGTTCGACAATCCATTTGGCGAAAGCACAGGTGCATCAACAATCTTCGGTGCAACAGGTGGCGTTATGGAAGCAGCTCTCCGTACAGCAGTTGAAAAACTTACAGGCGAAACACTTGAAAACGTTGACTTCACAGAAGTTCGTGGTATGGAAGGCGTTAAAGAAGCTGAATATGATGTTGCAGGCAAGAAGATTAAGGTTGCAGTAGCATCAGGTACAAAGAATGCTAAAGTTCTTATGGACAAAGTTAAGGACGGCACAAGTGAATATCTCTTCATCGAGATTATGGGTTGCCCTGGCGGTTGTATCAACGGCGGTGGCCAGCCAATCCAGCACGCTGTAGTTCGCAACTTCGTTGACCTTAAGGCTCGTCGTGCAGAAGCTCTTTACACAGCTGACAGAGATAACGCAGTTAGAAAGTCACATGAGAATGAAGCTATCAAGACTCTTTATACAGAGTACCTTGGCAAGCCAGGTAGCCATAAGGCTCACGATATTCTTCACACATCATATGTGGCAAGAAAGAAATATTAATTTCTTGAATAATTAAAAAGGACGGGGAGTACATTAAAATTTGTACTTCCCGTTTTGTATAAAATGGTGTATACTATATATAAAGTCTGTAAGGTGAGAAGAAAGGAACTTTATGCTTAAAAGAATTATTTCACTTTTATTGGTTTTTTCATTCATATTCAGTTTTACAGCTTGTATGAATAATGAAAAATACAATGAAACCGAAACAACAACCGAAACAACAACTCAGATTCCGACAGTTAAAGTAACAATCCCCGAGGGCTATACACTTGTGCGTATTTCATGGCTTTTAGAAGAAAAAGGCTTATGTACGTCAGAGGATTTTATTGAAGCGGCACAAACCTATGACCAGTGGCTTGATTTGACGCAATATGCTTTCTTAAGTGATTTGCAGACAGCTGAAAATGTATGTTTTAAATTAGAAGGTTACTTTTTTCCGCTTACTTATGATATTCCCGAAAATGCAACAGCACAGGAAATAATAAAAATATTCCTGAACGGCACAAAACAAAAATTTAACGATGTTTTTATGACAATGGTGCAACAAAGCGGATTTAATCTTCACGAAATTCTCACCATTGCATCAATCATTGAAAAAGAGGCAAAACTTTCTGAGCAAAGACCGATGATTTCTTCGGTAATCCACAACAGAATAAATGTAGGTATGAAAATTCAATGTGACCCCACGGTAGCATACTGTGACGGCGTAATTAAATTGATTTACCCTGAAAAATATGACACCTTGAAAAATTATTACAGCACATACCTTTGTAGCGGACTTATGGCAGGACCGATTTGTAATCCCGGAATGGCGTCAATTGAGGCAGCAATAGATCCGGCCGATACGAATTATTTCTATTTTGTTATCGGTACAGTTGAGCCTTATGAAGCAAAATATTCCGAAACTTATTCAGAACATCAGAAATTCTGGATTGAAAATAAAGACAGATTAACAGGAGGGTGATGTTTATGAACATTAAATTAGCAGACAGACTTGTAGAACTCAGAAAAGAGCATAAACTTTCACAAGAAGCACTTGCTGAAAAATTAGGATTAAGCCGTCAGGCTATCTCAAAGTGGGAGCGTGCTGAGGCATCACCTGATACTGATAATCTTATCGCACTTGCTGAACTTTACGGTATAACTCTCGATCAGTTGCTTGGTAATGATAAAGTAAAGACAGAACCACAGCAACCTCAACCACAACAACCACAAAAAGTAAAGAAAGAACTTACAGAAAAACAGAAAAAAGGCAAGAAAAACCTTTTGAAAGCACCGCTGTTATTCCTTGCCGCAATTGCAGTTTATGTAGGCGGAGGAATTATATTAGGCGTATTCTGGTGGGCGTTGATGTGGGTACTGTTCCCGTTAGTTATCGGTTATACATTCTCAGCCGCAGCAATGTATTTTGAAAAAAGCAAATTGTTGTCAATTATATTCTCAACGTTTGCAGCAATATTCTTTGCTGTAACAATCTATGTAGTTTTAGGTGTTACACTTCAGCTTTGGGGAATTGCATGGATTATTTTCTTAGCAGTTCCTGCCTATGTTTATATCTCAGCAATAAAGAAATAAATACATAAATGCATAAAAATCACCCTGAGCTGAAAAACTCAGGGCGTATTTTTTCTAATTATTTAAGCATTGTGAAAATGTTGCTGAAGATTGTATAGTAGTAATCCATATCATCATAATAATATGAATTATCAGCAAAAGAAAGACTTATTATAGATGAAATAATAGAACCTACGAAACTGAAAACAGTATTAACAATAAAACCAATAAGTCCCCATTTTCCGTAAGCCTTTGCGCTGAGTGGCTTTTTGTCTTTGTTTACAAGGTAAAGAATTAAGCCAACAATAGGGAAGAAGAAACAAAGAACTTTAAGACCGGCTGAAGGATTGTCGTCAACCACAGGATTAAAGTTTTCAAAACCAAGTCCGCATTTTACACAAATAACTGCCTTGGGGTCACATTGGTTACCGCAACGTGGGCAGTATTTAAACTGTGGAGCGCCATAAGGATTGTAATTGCCGTTATTCTGAACAGGAGGATCAACAGGAGTTGGCTGTGGATCAGGTTCAACAATCTCTGTTTCAACAGGAGATTCAGCAGGAGCTTCAACAACAGACTCTGCAACCGGTTCAGCAACAGGCTCATTGATTACTGCGTCTTCTTCTGTAAAATCATAACCGCAATATGTGCATTTCATAACAGAATCATCATGAATAAGTGAGCATTTTGGACATTTTCTCATCTCAGTCACCTCGAAATAATCATTAATAATATAAGTATATATTATCAACTTCATTTTATCTTGAAATTCTGTTGTTGTCAATGGTAAATGTGGAAAAAATAAGGACCTACTCTTTCGAGTAGGTCCCATTTTTATATGAAAACTTTTAATTAGTCTTCTTTTGGAGCATAGAGAGCCTGAAGACGAGTAAGGTGTTCATATCTTTCCTTAGCTGTTTCCCCAGCCTGAGCGAAGAGAACTTCTGCTCTTTCTGGGAATGCACGAGAAAGTGATGAATAACGTGCTTCGTTCATAAGGAAGTCACGGTAGCTTGTCTTAGCTTCCTTGCTGTCAATTGAGAATGGGTTCTTGCCCTGTGCCTTGAGAGCTGGGTTGTAACGGAACATATTCCAGTAACCACAGTCAACAGCCTTCTTCATTTCAGCCTGGCAGTTAACCATACCGCCCTTGATTGAGTGCATTTCACAAGGAGCATAAGCGATGATGATTGAAGGACCGTTGTAGCTTTCGGCTTCTGTGATAGCCTTAATTGTCTGGTTGTTGTCAGCACCCATAGCAATCTGTGCTACGTAAACGTAACCGTAGCTCATTGCGATTTCAGCAAGGCTCTTCTTAGCGATACCCTTACCTGCAGCAGCGAACTGTGCAACCTGACCGATGTTAGAAGCCTTAGAAGCCTGACCGCCTGTGTTTGAGTAAACCTCAGTATCAAATACCATGATGTTTACATCTTCGCCAGCAGCAAGAACGTGGTCAACACCGCCGAAGCCGATGTCATATGCCCAACCGTCGCCACCGAAAATCCAAACAGATTTCTTTGAAAGGTATTCGCTGTTTGCAAGAATGTCTGCACGAGCTTCGCAATCGCAATCAAGTGCTTCAAGTGTAGCAACAAGAGCTTTAGAAGCAGCAGCGTTCTTTTCACCGTCTTCAAGAGTGTCAAGGTAAGCAGCACATGCAGCCTTAACATCATCAGTAGCTTTTTCAGAAGCAGCAATTGCTTCTACCTTAGAGATAAGACGGTTTCTGATAGCCTTCTGACCAAGGTACATACCGTAACCGTGTTCAGCGTTATCTTCAAAGAGTGAGTTAGCCCATGCAGGACCGTGACCATCTTTGTTTACTGTGTATGGTGATGTTGCAGCAGGACCACCCCAGATTGATGAACAACCTGTAGCATTTGAAATGTACATTCTGTCACCGAAGAGCTGTGTGATAAGTCTTGCATAAGCAGTTTCAGCACAACCTGCACATGAGCCTGAGAACTCAAGAAGTGGAGTCTTGTACTGGCTACCGATAACTGTGTTATCAGCAACATCGTCTTTAACTGTAACGTTTTCAACCATATACTGGAATGCTTCTTGCTTGTAGTCCTGGCTCTCACGAGATACCATCTTAAGTGAGCTTGTAGGACATACGCCGATACATACGCCACATCCCATACAGTCAAGTGGAGAAACAGCAAGAGAGTACTTATAAACGCCCTTGCCCTTACCAGCCTTCTTGTCAACTATCTGTGCTGACTCAGGAGCATTTGCAGCTTCTTCTTCTGTAAGAAGGTATGGACGAATTGTAGCGTGTGGACATACATATGAACACTTGTTACACTGTGCACAAGTTGATGCTTCCCATTCAGGAACCATAACAGCAACACCGCGCTTTTCATATGCAGCAGCACCCTGTTCAAACTGACCGTCAACGTGATCCATAAATGTTGAAACAGGAATTGAGTCACCATCCATCTTGCCTACTGGAAGCATGATGTTGTCAACCATCTTAACGAGCTTTTCAGCACCCTTAGAAGCAACTGCTGTTGCATCGTCAGTAGCGTTAGCCCAGTCAGCAGGAACATCGATTTTAACGAATGCACCAAAACCAGCGTCAATAGCCTTATGGTTCATGTCAACGATATCCTGACCCTTCTTGAGGAACTTCATAGCAGCCTGTTTCATATAGCCGATTGCTTCGTCCTTAGGAAGAACGTTTGCAAGAGCGAAGAAAGATGCCTGAAGAATTGTGTTTGTACGCTTGCCGAGACCGATTTCTGCAGCAAGGTCAATAGCGTTAACTGTGT
>CAYXMF010000031.1:0-14119 GCA_964465845.1 uncultured Eubacteriales bacterium
AAGCCTGTAAGAGTATCAACTATATTAAGCACATAACTTCTTGCAATATCTGCACCAACCTCACTTGTAACGATAGTCTTTACAAGTGTTGATTTTGAGTTGAGTGTATCTTTCTTGTTTGAAAGTACAAAATCAACAAGAAGTGCGCCAATCTGATTACCTGTAACGAGCACATATTCGCCGTTGTGAAGAACTGCCGTACCTACACGGTCACAGTCAGGGTCTGTACCGAGAACTAAGTCTGCACCCTCAGCCTTTGCCTGTTCAATGCCAAGTGTAAGAGCATCTTTTTCTTCAGGGTTAGGTGAACGTACTGTACTGAAATTGCCATCAGGCAATTCCTGAGATTTCACGATTGAAACATTCATTCCCTCGAGAATTTTGCGAACGGGAATATTACCTGTGCCGTGAAGTGCTGTATAAACAATTTTAAGGTCTGATTTTTCTCCGTAAATTGACTGTTTTTTAACTTCCTTGAGGAATTCGTCAAGAACTTCTTCACCTATAACTGTAATTTTGCCACTCTTAACGCCCTCATCGAAATCCATAACCTCAACACCTTTGAGGTCTGTAACCGCATTTACAAATCCGATTACCTGACTTGCAAATTGAGGAACTAACTGACAGCCCTTTTCGTCATAAATCTTATAACCGTTATACTCTTTCGGATTATGGCTTGCAGTAAGCACAATACCGCCGTTACAGCCCAAATGCTTTGCTGTAAACGAAAGCACAGGAGTTGGCATAAGAGTATCATATATATAAACCTTGATTCCGTTAGCAGCAAGAACGCCTGCCGCTACCTGTGAGAAATACTGTGAATTGTTTCTTGAGTCATAGGCGATTGCAACGCTCAAAGTCCCGTCAAAACGACTAATAAGATAATCTGCATAGCCCTTTGTTGCCTTTGCAATAGTATATTTATTCATACGGTTAGGACCTGCGCCCATAATGCCGCGAAGTCCACCGGTTCCGAATTCTAATTCCTTATAAAATCTGTCTTCAATCTCTTTTTCGTCAGTGATTGCGAGCAGTTCTTCTTTTGTATTTTCATCAAAAGAACACCATAAGTCAAATTTTTCTTTAATTGTCATTTTTATTACCTCTTTTCAGGCATAGTTTTATATGCTAATAATACAACAATTACCTTATTATGTCAATTTAATCATTATGAAATGTGCAATAAAAATTCCTATGGATTTATTTATATTTACTATTTCTTTTTTTGCCGCTAATTGCTATAATCTATTTGGTATTTATTTTTTTGAGGAGTGGAAATATGAAAAAAGAAGCAACTATAGCACGATATTTTGTTCTTATCTTCTTATGTTTGTTTGCTATTGCAATTCTTATTGTTTTCCCGTTGTTTCTTACCAACGAACTTGACGCTCAAAATCAGGCTTTTTTAAAAGAAGTTTCTGCCAAAAACGGCGAATCTGTCGGCTTTAAATTCCAGGAACAAGCCGCATATCTTTACTATTACGCTGAAAATGTTGATACAACAAAACTTGATGATCCTGAAGCAGCCATAAAAAGTCTTGGCGACATACCTAAAGCTAACAGTTTTAAGCGTTACGGTATTTCTACTCTTGACGGTGAAGCGTACACCTCTGACGGAAATCACGTTACTCTTGCTCACACCGAACACATAAAGGAATGTGCTGAAAGTGACACTTTCACCGTATGCCGTATGTCACAGCAAGAAAGTATTGACGGTGATGAAGTTTTTGTTATGCATCTTCCTTTAAAGCATGAGGGTGAAACAAAAGCCGTTTTCTTTATTGTATATACCATTGAACAAATTATGGCAAACTTTGAGTCAAGCGCTTTTGAACAGAGTGAGTTTTTCTATGTTGTGGATTATGAAGGAAACAACATTATGAGTACACATAGTGATGTTCGTTACCGCAACATTAAAAATGTTTTTTATACACTTCCTGTTGACGAAAAATATGGCGGCAGCAGAATTGCAGATATCCAGGAAGATATGGCAAACGGTGAAACAGGTGTTCTTTTGTCAACACAGAATACTGATTTTTATCTTTACTATTCACCTCTTAACTTCAATGACTGGTACTTATTCAGCATTATTCCGACAAGTGCAGTTATCGCGAACCGAAACACCGTTCTCTCGTATATTGGCTTAATGTGTTTCTTCCTGATAACAGTTTTCATTCTGTTTACGGTCTATGCGGTTTCTGCTGAAAGAAGAAAAAAAGAAGAACTTGATAAAATTCTTTACACTGACAGTCTTACAGGTGGCGCATCATACGCAAAATTCTGCCTTGATGTAAAAAAACAACTGGGTAAGCCAATCAAAGCCGCTTACATAGTTATGGACCTTGATAACTTTAAACTTGTAAACGATTATTACGGTTACGAAATGGGTAATCGTACAATCCGTTTTATAAATTCACTTTGGCAGAATATGCTCCGTAATGACGAATATGTAGGTAGAATTGCAGCGGACCGATTTGCAGTGTACCTTCGCTATTCAAGTGAAAAGGACCTTATTAACCGACTTAACAATTTCTGCAATGATTGCCGTATTTTCAATGATAAGAATATGTCAAACTATATTCTTGTTCCAAGTATAGGTATTTATTACATAAATGAAAAGAATATAGATATTCAGAAAATGCAGAACTGTGCCGTTATGGCAAAATCACTTGTCAAGGGCGACCGTGACACAATGATTTCAATTTACAGCAGTAAAATCAAAAAGGATTTGACAAGAAAAAAACTTTTCTCAGACGAGCTTGAACTTGCTATTAAAAACAATCAGCTTTCTGTCGTATTACAACCTCAGTACAAAACCGACAACGGCGAAATTTGCGGTGCTGAAATGCTTGTACGTTGGAAAAAAGAAGACGGTACTTTCATACCGCCGTCTGAGTTCATTCCTGTTGCAGAAGAAAAAGGCCTTGTAAGAGATATTGACCGTTTTGTATTCCGAAAAGCTTGTGAAATACAACAAGATTTAATTAAAAAAGGCTTTTCTCCAATTAATATTTCAGTAAACCTTTCTCAACAGTCTCTTTATGACCCTGCAATTGTTGAAACATACCTTGGTATTGTTGAAGAAACAGGCGCTGATATTTCTCACTTGCATATTGAAATAACTGAAACAACCTTGTTCAACAACAATAAAGCATTCATTAAACTTTTAAGAAAGCTTCACAAAGCAGGCTTTAAAATCTTACTTGATGACTTTGGCACAGGCTTTTCTTCACTTATGCTTTTAAAGTCAATGCCTATTGATGCGTTAAAGCTCGACAAATCTTTTATTGATGACTACGAGCATTCTCGCGGAAGAAACATTATTGAATGTATTATTACAATGGCAAAAAGACTTGGTATTACCCTTGTTGCAGAGGGAGTTGAAACTGCTGAACAGTATGAATACATTAAAGAACAGGAATGTGATGTTGTTCAAGGCTACTTTTTCAGTTACCCGTTGGATTACAACAAATTGCACGATATTATTAAGGACAATCAGTAAGAATTAACATACTCATGGCCTACTCGCCTTATATTCAGATTCACCTCGACTTCGTACAAACTTTCTTTTAGTACGGAGTCGAGATTTTTTTCGTTTTCGCGGTAAAAATCTTTTTGAAAAATGTAAAGAAGCCTTGCAAATCCGCAGGCATCACTGTTATTTTCCTGATACAACGAATTAATTGCAGATCTTATATGTTCTTCAACATATTCTTCACCTTTTCGCTTAATTTCCTCTATTTCTTTGTTGGTCATTTCACTTGAAACACCACCGCTTATTTCGGCAATATCTGCATTCATATAAACGCTGATTTTAAAAGTTGGCACATTGTTATTAAGAGTAACTTCTCTTTTTGTTTTTGATTTGACAACATTCAAAGCTACTTTTGTACCCGTTGTACCGTCAAAGGCCAATGCCGTATTATAGACATCATCACAAAGCACGTTTAAAAAGACCGTTTCTTCTTTTGAAATTACTTCTCTGTATTTCGTGTTATTAAACAACGCTGTTCCCGTTATTTCAACGGTTTTTTCCTCACCGTCTTCCTTTAATGAAAAAAGAGGCATGGCAAAATCTTTTGTTCCTGAATTATATCTATTAACAAGTTCATATAACTGTGTTGAGAAAATTTTAGCATCATATTCGTATGATTCAATACTCTTTTCGAGTGTGCGGGCGCTGATATATTCATTTCCGTTTTTTGCTTCAAGAATTTCAGATGCTGTTTTTTCAGCAGCGGCAATATAAACTGTTCCGCCATTTTCAACATCACGCACAAAGAAGTCAATTACATCATCCATTTTTTCTTCCGTTATGCTTTTACCAATCAGGATTATTCTGTTCTGTGAGTACAATGGTATTTTACCTTCTTTTTCAGTTACGGTTTTTATAGCGGTATAAACAGTATCACCTGTCAGTTTATATGTCTTCAAAGATGGTTGAGATGCGCTGTCCGCAGATGCTGCTTCCGAAGAATTTGTATCGATTGCCTGCAATGTGACGGTGTAAGTGCCATCTTCTTCCAAGTCAATGCCAATCCCTTGAATTACAAGACGGTTTCGTATGTCTTTTTTATAGATTTCGTTCTCGCTGAACGCAAAAAGTGCCAGTACTATAACAAGTGCAACTGTCAGGACTCTACGCATTTTTTATCTTTCCTCCGTCTTGAAATAATCAATATTATTAATGGAATCACAAACGTTGTAATTCCCGTTATAATGACCTTTATTATCGAAGCGTCAACAGCTGAAAACCTTTCAATTCCGCCTGCAACAAACAGATTCGCCGCAATTGTCACTATACCGATAACAGTAAGATAATTGACTTTCTTGAGCTTGCCGAATTCTTTGTAGAGAATATCTGCCTGCAAGAAAATGAGTAAGGACGCTTTGATAAATGCGCACATAATCCATACGCTTGTAAAAATAGCATCAAGGCGGTCAAACATTGCAATTTCTGCAAGAGATGCAAGAGTATGAAACGGGAAAAGCTGTGTTGCGGCAAAATTACCCATAACCGAGCCTGCAAAGAAGAACATTACCGCCATTAATAAGGTCTGTGAAAAAAGCCACGCAAAAAATCCTTTAGTCACTTTTCCGTTGACCTTTGGAAGTGCTATGGCAATCATTGCATATTCTATGGTCTGCCCTACCGAGTCAACGGCAGTTTCTACTACAGGTAACACACCATTGTAAAAAATGGGTGAAAGATTTAGCAAATCCACCTTATTGACAAGGGCGCATAAGATAAAAATAATGGCAGGAATTACAAGAACGGCAGTTAAAACAGATGTTCTACCCAACGCCTCAAAGCCTAAATACGCTCCGTAACAACAGAAAATTATAACAAACACGAGCATAAAATTCACATTTGTTTCAGGGAATACAACAGTTCCCGTAAACACATCAAGTCGTGCTATTGTGACTACCGTAAAATAGAAAAAAGCAATTAAATACAGCACAGAAATCGCTTTTGAAAGTTTTGGAGAGCGTTCTCTCGCTACGTCTATCAAATTCTTATCATCATACTTTTTGTGAAGCAGATATATAGGAATCATTATTATAATGCCAAACACAATTCTGAATATTGGTTGAATGAGCATATCAGAAAGTCGAACATTTTTGGTGTATGACGAAATATACGTGACCGTTGTAAGCACTCTGCTTAAAAACAACATCACATAGAACTGAAATGCACTTATTTTTCCTTTTGTCACCATTCTATTTCTCCATTTTATCTATCAACATTTGGCGCTTACCCATCTTTTTCCAATCTGCGCGAAGAAGAAAATCACGCCATGCACCAAGTTTTGTGGGTGACATTGGTGAAGTAAACGGCACACCGTAAGGATTTATTGCAGCGGCATTAATAAGCACCACAGCAAAGCTGAGCATTATTCCGTAAAGTCCTGAAAGCCCTCCGATAATTATAAAAGCAAACCGCAAGACCGCAACAGGCTCATAAAGAGTTGAAACAACAAAAGAACTGACGGCAGTAAGTCCCACCACAATTATCATGGGTGCTGAAACAATACCTGCAGTTACGGCGGATTCACCAATTACAAGAGCGCCAACAATAGAAATTGCGTGACCAACGGTTTTTGGCATACGAAGTCCTGCCTCACGGACAATCTCATAAACAAGATGTATGAAAATGGCCTCTATCATTATAGGTAACGGGGTACGGCTTTCTTGCCCCGTTATTCCGAAAATCATACTTTCTGGTATAATCTCCTGATGAAAAGTGCATACCGCAACGTAAAGTCCCGGTAAAAACACGCTGAACATAAACGATACAAATTTTAAAAGTCGTATAAAAGTTGCATAGTACGGTCGTTTGAGATAGTCATCGAGTGAATGAAAATGCTCGATAAAAAGATAGGGTACAATTATCGCATTGGGAGTACCATCAACAATAATGCAGATTTTTCCTTCTGCCATTTTTGCAGCAACAACGTCAGGACGCTCTGCAAATCCTACACCGCTAAAAATTGACGGGTGATTTGTATCTAAAAACGATTGCAAATACCCTGCGCCCAGCACAGTATCAATTGTGACACTTTTCAGATTTTCAAGTACTTTATCAAGAATTTTCTGATTAACACGGTCAGACATATAGCACACACAAGCACGTGTTTTTGAGGTTGTACCTACCTCAACCGTTTCAATTTTAAAAACAGGACTTCGCACCCGACGGCGAATCATTGCAATATTGTCTTTAAAACTTTCAACAAAGCCTTCTCGCGAGCCTCTTTCCTGAGTTTCAGTATTTGGCTCTGAAGGAGTTCGTTTTGGAAATTTTTGCACACCGAAAAGCACAACAAATTGCGAGCCTTCAGCGAACATTACAAGATTGCCTGAAATTAATTCAGCAATCGCTTTGTCCAAATCGTTTGTAATGGATTTATCAATACTCGCCGACACTCTGTCTGCAGCATCATAAATTACTTTTTCATTTTTAACACTTGAAAAATCTGCATTGATTATGGGGTTCATTATTTGCTCAGTTATAAGCAGACTGTCACACATTCCGTCAACCATAACAAAAACAAATTGCTTGTCCCCAACCGCACAATTCCTGTATTTTATATCAAAACTGCTTCCTAACTGTTCCTTAAAATATCGAATATTACTTTGTAAATCGGTGCTGACATCATTTTTCTGCTCACTTGATTTTTCTTCCATTGTTATCTCATCAACTTTTTTCTGAAACCAATTATTCTGCATAATAATCACCGTTCTTATCATTTACCTTTATTTACAGAATATTACTGTATTTAAAGGCAAACATAAAAACGGTGATTTTATGTTTATAACTTTAATTCGTACAACTATTCTTTATGTTTTTGTAATCTTAATAATGCGTGTTATGGGGAAAAGGCAGATTGGCGAACTGCAACCGACAGAATTGGTAATTACCCTGTTACTCTCGGAAATTATTGCAATTCCTATGCAAGACAATAACATATCTCTTATAAATTCAATTGTTCCCGTACTGGTACTTGTAGGACTTGAAATTCTTGTTTCTGTAATAAGTCTTAAAAGCGTTAAGTTTCGCAGTTTGCTGCAAGGAAATGCAATAATTATAATTCGTGACGGCAAACTTGATTTGAAAAAAATGAAAGAACTTCGATTTACTGTTGACGATGTACTTGAAGCACTCAGACAAAAAGATATTTTTGATTTAAACAAAGTTCAATATGCCGTAGTTGAAACAAATGGTACAATCAGCGTAATGCTCAAGCCTCAATATGAGACTGTAGTGCGTAAAGATCTTAATCTGCCCGCTGAAGATTCTGGCATACCCTGTGTTGTAATTTTAGACGGTCGGATAATTGAAACCGATTTCAACAGTTGTAATATGACACGGGAAAAGCTTAATAAAGTTATTAAAAAAAATAAAATTGACGTAAACAAAACGCTTTTGATGACTATTGATAAAAAAGGTAACAAAACAGTTATCGGAAAGGACAAAAAATGAAAAGAATCTTTTTTGCTGCAGGCTCGCTGATTATTGCTTTTGCAATATGCTTTGCAGGGTATTTTATATTGACAGACACTTGCGAAAAGCTTGAAGCATCTCTTGACGAGATAGTTTTTTATTCTGAAAACGGAAACGCTGAAAAATCGCTTGAAAAAGCCAATGAAATAGTAGAACAATGGGAAGACATTCACGGCAGAATTGAAGCATTCGTAAACCACTCTGAAACTGATGAACTTGAAGAATTAATAAAAAGCCTCCCCGTATATGCCAGATTAGGCAACACGGAAAGGCTTTGTGAAAAATCTGAAATTGCTATCAACCGTCTTCAACATCTTGTAAAAAATGAAAAAGTTATGTTAAGCAACATTATTTAATTAACTTTTCAACATCAGACAGTCTGATGCGTTTTGATGCAATAAAGGTTTTTCTCTTTTGATTACCCTTATCGGTTTTGTAAACACCGCTGTTTTTTTCTTCAGGTGAGAAAATGCCGTATGACGTTGTTACTATTGTGCCGTCTGAAAGCACCACGTTTCCGCAATAACCTGTGTCGGCATTTGCTACGATTGAAGGTTCAGTCTGTTTAGGCAGATATGTATGAGCAATTTTAATTCTGTACTGACCTTCAGTACCATTTTTAAGGTCATCATAAGTGCCGACCCATGCTACCCAACCTTCAGAATACCAAGTGAATTCACCGCCAAGTTTTTTCATCTGGCGAACTCTTTTGCGGTCACGTTCAATGGAACGGAATGTGATGAAAAGTCTGCCGTCATCAGTATATTCTGCCTTATGACGTTCACCATTAAGTGCAAAAGGTGCTTCTTTAGGTCTTGACCAAGTTTTGCCCTCGTCCTGTGAGAAAAGCAAAAGGCTTGTGCAGGTCTTTTTATTGCAACGGGCAATAAGACAAAGTTCGTCACCCTTGCCCCCGTCTGAACGAATACACTCAACTTCACAAACGCCTGCATAAGTTTCAATATCACGATACTGTGAAAGATATGGTTCAGGCTTTGACCAGTTATAATCACCGTTTTCCTGGAATGTGAGAATTGTTTTATAGTTCACAAAACTACTGTCGTGGAAAATACCCATCCACTTATCAACAAACTCGCCGTTTTCTTTAAGTCGGGTAAGTGACGCCATTGCTACAATGGGAATCAAAGGCATTTCACTGTCATTGTCCCAGACCCTCTTGAATTCCGTCCATGTTTTACCCTCGTCAAGAGAAATTGAACTGTTAAAACCGCCCGGAGTTGACATTCCCGGCCATTTTGAGTTTGCAGAAACGAGAATGAGTTTTTCCTCACCATTTCTGAACTGTAAACGATAAACAGTTGGTGTTTCAAGTGATTTTTCCCAAGACACAGGTGGATTTTCAATTTCTTTATCGTAAGAAACGCCGTTATTATCGCTGATTTTTGAAATTACAGCACCTTTTCCGTGTCCCTTTGGATAAAATGTAAGAATATCACCGTTATTAAGAAGCACAGAGTCGGGATGTCCTAAATAGCCCTCGCTGTCATCGACAATTGAATAGTTAAAAAGATATTTCAACTCATCAGGTGTATTTTCAGGCATTACGCTTAAATCTACCTGAGGAATTGTATAATAGCCGTAATTTTTAGAAAAAGGTCTTTTCTGAAAGAACATAATTATTTACTCCAAATTTTTAATCTTTCATTTGCAAGCCAAGCTGCACCAAGCATACCCGCCTTGTTGCGAAGCTGGGCTTTTTCAATTCTCACGTGTTTGTAGTTTGGTTCAAGCTGTGCATCAACTTTTTCACGGATATGACCGATAAGCAAGTCCTCTGACATAATTCCGCCACCAAGAACAATAAGACTTGGATTAAAGATGTAGCAAAGATTACGAAGTCCTAATGCAATTTCATCTTCCCACTTATCAATTTCTTCAACAATTATAGGATTTTTAAGATTTTCAGGTTCAAAAATCTCTCTGCCGTTCATTGGTCTGCCCATACGCTCTGAAACTGCTGTTGTAAACACACGACAAGCAGAATAAGCCTCATAACAACCAATTCTGCCACAAGTACACAGTCTTCCGTCTTTATGAGTTGCCATATGACCAAACTCACCACCGGCATATTTTGAACCACGGTAAACATCACCATTGATATAGATGCATCCGCCAACACCGGTGCCGTAAGTCAGGCAAAGAAAATCATTTTCGCCACGAGCTGCTCCAAAATGTGCCTCACCGATAGCAGCACAGTTAACATCATTATCAACAGCAACAGGAACACCGTATTTTGCTTCAAAAGTTCCGCGAAGGTCTGAATGGTTATAGTTTGGAATATTACCAACGCCGTCATTGATAACACCGTTTACAAAATCAACCTGACCTGCTGTTGAAATACCGATTGCCTCATATTGACCGGCATATTCCTCAAGTTTTACGTCCATAGCTTTCATAACCATATTTTCGGAATCTTTGTATGTGTTTGTGGGTATTTCTTCTGAGAAAAGAACTTCAAAATTCTCATCTACCATACCGAATTTAATAGCTGTTCCGCCAACGTCAAAAACTATAATCTTCATAGTGTTATCTCCTTAATCATTAAAAGCGTTTGCAAAATTTTGTTAAAGTTATCGCTTTATTTAGTATTTTTAAAAGATAAACTAATTATATAGTATTTTTTTTATTTTTACAACATCAAATGGAAAAAAGTTGCTTTTACAGAAACATTTTAGCCAACCAGATATGAAATCTTTTTTCTGCACCAAAAAACGCTGTCTTTTTTTGTACAAATTGTTAATTTTTAATTTTAGTCTTGTATATTTCTCCGAAATAGTATAAAATAGACACGTTAATGTGAAAAAGTATATTTCTTTTCTCATTCTATTGTAAAAAATGTTTGTAAAGGTGGTTTTTCCCAATGGAAAACAACAAATCTCAAGCGGAAATTTACCGTGAAGAGCGCAAGGAAAGACTTGCTAAAGCAGCTGCAAAGCAGGCTAAGAAATCTCCTAAACTTTCAAAAAGAAAAAAACTTGCAGGAAAAGTAATCTCAATCGTACTTGTAGTTGCTATTGCTTTAGGTGCAGTTGGCGGAATTCTCAATTTCTTCGGTGTTCCACAGAAAGTACTTAAAGTTTCAATCGGTGACTCAGAATATAAATTCTCAGTTGCTGAATATAACTTTTACTACTACAACACATGGTATAACTACCAGAACTCAGCTTATCAGTACGATACATATTACGGTGAAGGTATGGGTGTTAGTCTTCTTGGCTATGACTATACACAAGCTCCTGACGAGCAGGAATATACTGATGATATGTCAGCAATGACAGGTCTTACTCTTGAAGATCTTGGTAATCCTGAAGATGCAACATGGGCTGACGTATTCAGTTATGCTGCAATTTCTCAGATGCTTCAGGTAAAATACGGTGCTCAGAAAGCTGAAGAAGCAGGCATTGTACTTACAGAAGATGAAGAAGCTGAAATCGAAGAATATATCGAAAGTGCTCGCGACACAGCTACAAGCAACGACTATTCTCTTAACAGATGGCTTCATTCTCAGATTGGTAAAGGCCTTTCAGAAGATCTTGTTTATGAAATTCAAAAAGATACATATCTTGCAACTGCATATTATGAAAAGCTTGAAAATGACACACTTAATGCTATTACAGAGGATGAAGTTCTTGCTGAATACAATGAAAACCGCAAGACTTATGACCTTATGAGTGCAAGAATTTATACATTATCAGCAGTTGAAGCATCAGTTGCTGACGATGCAACAACAGAAGAAAAGACTGCTGCTGAAGAAAAGGCAGCAACTGACACAAAGGCAAAGGCAGACGCTTTCGTTGCAGCCGTTACAGATGAAGAGTCATTCATTAAGGAAGCACAGAAAGCAATTCTTACAGAAGATAACGAAAGCACAATTGAAGCTGAAACAAGCACCGCTGCTGACGATATTACTTATGCCGATTTAGAATACATTAGCGAAGACCTTGCTGAGTGGGCTTATGACGATGCAAGAAAAGTTGGCGACGCAACAGCAATTGCTAACGGAGACGGCACATACACAATTATCTACGTAACTGTTCTTCCTCACAAAGATACAAATGTAAGTTCAAGCGACGTAAGACACATCCTTGTTGCATTTGAAACAGAAACAGATGAAGACGGAAACGCAATTGAACTTACAACTGCACAAAAAGCTGAATACAAGGCTGAAGCACAGGCTATTCTTGATGAGTACCTTGAAAATCCAACAGTTGAGAACTTTGCAGAACTTACAAAGACTTATACTGATGATGTTGACTCAGATGGAAATCCTAACAACGATGGTCTTTATGAAGATGTTGCTGACGACGGTTCATACGTTGAAGCATTTACAAACTGGGCAGTTGACAGTTCTCGTAAGCCAGGCGATACAGGAATTATAGAAACAGAGTATGGTTACCATATTATGTATTATGTTGAATCAAATGGTGATGCATGGTATGAAACAGTTAAAGATGCTATTTTTGCAGAAAAATTTGCTGAAGTAACTGATGACATTTTGTTCGGCATTATGGAAGAAATGAAGTTTGACGGCGCAGTTCTTAATTGGGCTAAAAACAAGCAGTGTGACTTTATCGGAAAAATTGTTATCAGCAATTTCTAATTAAGATATAACACAATACCACGCAGAAGTCCTTTTCTGCGTGGTATTTTTTTGCAAAAAGTTTTGTGACATTTTGGTGTTTTTGCCACTACCTTACAAAGACCGGTTTTTATACGGAGAGGAAGGAGGTTTTTGTCTTGTCCAGAACTGATATTAAAAAGAACGCTGACAAATTACTTGAAGAATATTGTCAGAATTATAAAACAAGTTTATACAAATACGCGTATTTGAGAACAGGACACGACAAAGATGCGGCAGAAGACTGTGTTCAGGAAGCTTTTATGGTTATTTACAAGCGACTGTGCAAAGGGGAAGAATTTGCACAACCAAGAGCATTTCCTTTACAGAACGGTTGATAATTTTGTTAAAGAGCATATTAAGGATTTACAGAAACGGAAGAAAATTCAGGATGCTGTTACACCTGAAAATGCATTTTTTGAGCTACCCGTTTTTGCTGAACTTGATGAGCAAACCGAAAACGAAATTATAAAAGCCGTATTTAAAGAAATGAGCGATAAAGAAAAGGTAATTTACAGACGGCGCTACATAGACAAATGCAATGTGCGTGACATAGCACAGGAATACAACATTTCGGTTTCTACCGTCACCACAAGGCTATACAGAATAAGACAAAAGGCAGAAGAAAAAGTAAAACTTGAACTTAAAGAAAGGGGGATTTCAGAGTGACTGACACAAGAGTTATAGAGCTTATAAATCAGAATAATTTTGTAAGCATTCTTAAAAATGAACTTTACGCTCTTATTGACGAAGAGTTGGCAAAAGACACAGAAATGGACTGCGACCTTATTGATGAACTTGTAAACGCTATTGAAGCATTAGAACAATGCGAAGACGAAAATCCCGCAGTAGTACTCCCCCTTATTTTTGCAGACGGAACAATTCTTTCAAAGCGAATCAGAACTAAAGTAAACGGTAAAAAGACTGCTATGAGAATCACCGCATTAGCGGCAGCATTTGCACTTATTCTTTCAGGTGCTAACAGTATTCCAACCGCCGACGGCAAGAGTGTGTTAGTTTATGCCGTTGATGAAATTTTAGAGGGAATCGGTAACTTTTTCGGCATTGAATTCTTTAATCAGACTAACAATGATAGTTCAACCGTGGAGGAATCTACAACAACTCCGAGCGAAGAAATTACAGAACAAAACAATGACGAACAAACAGTAACTGATTCTGAAACAGTATCAGTTACTAAACCTGAAATAGTCAGTATCGAACTTATAACTTATGGTAATTTCAAAACATCATATTTGTGGAAAGAAGAGCTTGACCTTACAGGACTTAAGGTTGTTGCGGTTTATTCTGATGATACTGAGAAAACTATTCCAACAAATGACTGCGAAATTTCAGGGTTTAATTCCTTGAAACTTGGTGAGCAACTTGTTACTGTAAAATACAATGGATTTTCTGCATACTTCAAAGTAACAGTTTCAAAAACGGAACAGAATAACGCAGAAACAAGGAAGATTACAAAT
>CAYXMF010000032.1:0-7533 GCA_964465845.1 uncultured Eubacteriales bacterium
CTATATCAAATTATGCTTTTTCAGAGTGTCAAAATCTTTCAATTGTAATACTGCCAAAAGCAACAAGCGTTGGTGCAAATGCTTTTTATAAATGCCCGGAACTTCAAGTGGTACGTCTTGAGTCACTTACAACTCTTTCTAATAACAGCTTTTTAAATTGTCCAAAATTGTTGCATTTGTGGTTGCCATCAGTAAAAACTGTTAAGAGTGGTTCTCTTGAAAGTACTAACATTCAATATTTGCGATTTGATAATGTAGAAACTATTGGTAGTTTACCAATCAATTTGCAAGGAATTGTTGTACCAAGTACATTATCATCAATTACTGCATCGGTACCATTAACAGATTTTGTTGTGTATGGCTACACAGGTACATATGCTGAAGAATTCGCAATTAATAGTAATAAAGAATTCCAAGCAGTTCCTGCCATTACTTACGATATGGTAGATGAGGTTAATACTGAGGACAAATTTATTGTAGCCTATGCACTCGGTTATAACTGTACTTATCAGTGGTATAAAAACGATGAACTTTCAAATGAGAGCGGTACTCCAATTGAAGGCGCAGTATATTGCTACTATGAGCCAAACAGAAAAGACCATGCCGAAGCATATTATTGTGTTATTACGAGTGATGATGGCATAAATTCCAATACGATCACCACTAAATACATTGTAAATGCGCCTGAATACAGAGATGCTGATTACACTGAATATTATGCGCTCTATGAAGAATATCAAAATATTGACCGCGATTTGTATAAAGAAGGTGCACTTGATACAGTAGATGCGTTGTTTAATTTTGATATACAGCAGTTTTCGTTAGCAGAGCAAGATTTGTTGAATGATTATGTTGAAGAAATTAGAAAAGCGCTTGATTCTGCAGAACTTAAATATCTTCTGTGTGATATCAATAATGACGGTAAGATTTCTGTAATTGATGCACGTCTTGCACTGAAAGCTGTCGTCGGCAGTATCTCTTTAGATAAAACCCAGACTTTAGCGGCTGACGTAAATGGTGACGGTAAAATTTCAATTGCCGATTCCCGTGCAATTCTCAAGTCCGTTTTGGAACAATAAAATATAAGAAAAAGCCTTGAACTAAAGTTCAGGGCTTTCGTTTTGCAATAATTCAATTAGTTTTTCTAAATTTTCGTCGGAATATTCAATTTCTGATGAGTACATTCTCGCAATTTCAATAATATCATTGATTTCTTTAGCGTTTTCAGATAATGCTCCAATCATACAACAACTGAGAATTGCGAATAACAATCTTCCGTTGAAATTTCCGTCATAAACAGATTCGCCTAAATGACGGTAAATAAAATATGTAAATAAATTTGTGAAAATATTTTTATGTTGAGAGGGGAATCTGAAATCATAAATATCAGCAGTTTTTAAATTATTTAATAACTTGCTCCAATTTTCATCAAGCCTTTCAAGACCTGAATATATATCTGCCCACTCACAAGGTGATTTTTTTGGAAATTTAATATTGAAAAAGTTAAGTATATTATTAATTATCATTTCAAAATCACAACTGCTGTTAACTATTTCAAATATTTTGCTTCTTAATTTGAAGAATTCAGTTTCGTCTTCGTAAATATTGTGAATTTCATTCTCGTCAGATAATTCAACTATTTCAAACGGCTCGTTTTGTGTAAGAATTATTCTTGCTGCTTCCTCACAACAAAGTCCAAGACCGATTTCTGTTCTGTCAGAAAAATAATTACGAAAACGTGGGTGGTCATTGCAAATCTGACATAATGAATTTTCACCCAAATTGAGAATTATATCGCATAAGTTCATTTCATTTAAAAATGGGCAACGCTCATTATCACACAGTTTAAATGATGCAATCTCACCGTCAAACTCTATACAGCTATTTAGTTTTTTGCCAAATTCAGTATCAATATTTATATATTGCTTATATGTGTCGTCATCAATATCAATTTCCCAACCTATGCAACAACTGTGCTTGCATCTGCTGGCAATACAACTGAATTTTTCATAATAATTCGGTGCAAATAATTTCATAAGTGTTTCTCCGTATTTGATATGCAATAATTATAAATTAAAATATAAGTTATTTCAACGGAATTTTTGTATTTATTATAAAGTCAGTTGTTTTACTTGCACTTTGTGTAGGACTCTCGCCATAAACGAAATAACAATTAAGTTATTGCGTAAAAAATAATTAAACTTGAAGTACACATACTAATCAAAAAAGGAGAGATTAAAATGTGTACTTCAATTTCATTTTTAACAAAAGACCATTATTTTGGAAGAACTCTTGACTTAGAGTATTCCTACGATGAAAAAGTGGTAATTACACCAAGAAAATTTCCGTTTTCATTCAGATTTTCTAAGTCGATGAATACCCATTTTGCAATTATCGGTATGGCAACGGTTGTTGACGGATTTCCGCTTTATTACGAGGCTACCAACGAAAAAGGATTGTCAATGGCGGGACTAAATTTTCCTGACAGAACAGTTTATAAGGACTATGACCACGTGAAAAACAACCTTTGCCCCTTTGAACTTATTCCTTGGGTTTTAGGTAAGTGTAAAAGCGTTGAAGATGCAAAAGAGTTGCTCTACAATACGAATATTGTATCTGCTGATTTTAATGATGATTTTCCCGCCACTCCGCTTCATTGGATGCTTTCTGACCGTGATTCTTCAATCACTGTCGAGTGTGTGGAAGAAGGATTGAAAATCTATTATAATCCTGTAAGCGTGCTGACTAATAACCCTGAATTTCCAATGCAGGTTTTTAATCTTAATAATTATGTAAGTCTTACTCGCGAAGAGCCTGAAACACGATTTGCAGAGGGCTTTGACTTTAATAAATACAGCAGGGGAATGGGCGCGTTAGGTTTGCCGGGTGATTGCTCATCAATGTCACGATTTGTAAGAGCAGTGTTCACAAGACTTAATTCTGTTTGTGGAGAAAGTGAAAGTGAAAGCATAAGTCAGTTTTTTCATATTCTTGGCACAGTATCACAGACACGAGGAACAGTCAGGGCTGGTGACAGCTTTATGACAACTGTTTACACTTCTTGTTGTAATACTGATAAAGGAATTTACTATTATACAACCTATGAAAACAATCAGATTACAGCGGTCGATATGCACCGCGAAAACCTTGACCGAAATGGACTTATCATTTACAATCTTATAAACGAACAGCAAGTTAACTTTTTAAATTAAATATGTAAAAATAAAGCTGATGCGAAAAAACATCAGCTTTATTTTTTAGCCTGTAATATCTTTGATTCCGTTACTGATGCCTCTTCCGATGTCTGAAGCGGCTTCACCAACGCCGTCAACAACATCTCCTGCGGCATCGCCAACGTTACTTACACCGTTGCTGATATCATTACCCATATCGTTGCCATTGTTTGTAGTGTTTGCAGTGGTGTTTGTTGTATTGGTTGTACTTGTACTTGTGCTTGTGTCGCTTATCTTGCCGTCATCAGCTGTTTTACTGCAACCAACAAGGAAAACACAAATAAGAGCAGTAACCATTACCATAACTATTGCTGCCTTTTTCACTCTAATCCCTCCTTAAACAGTGGTGTTATTATTATTTCTCGTGTTTAGCGGTTTTATACTATTTTGTAAGCACACCGCCATCACTGTAAAGCAAAATTAAAATATTATCTTCTTCACCGGTCGTGCAGTCAATATAAACGAGCAATTCTTGTCCTTCATCAGTTTTACAATGAATCTCATAACAATATTGCTCAGTTTTCCAATCGGTTGGAATAATACAAAGTTGAGTGTCAATCACTTCAAGAGTGCTGTTGATTTTTGCAACCGCCTCTGCTTCGGTCAGTGTTGGAGTAAATGAGTTTCTTTCATGATGATTGTAAACATAACCTGTAGCATCAAACGACAGTACTTCACCGGTTTCAAGACTTACGCTGACTTTAATAAGGTCAGGATAAATAACAATACCCATATCGTCACTTGCAAAATTTATTGTGCAGATTCCGTCATCTGTGAAATAATAACTTTCTTTTAAATTTTCAAAACCAATTTTGTTAAGGAATTTTTTTGCATTCTTGACTGCTTCTGTCTGCTTAATTTCTATTTCTCCTGCAAATTTTGAGTTAATCATATATAACGGGATTCCGCCTGATTTTGTAATTGCAATGGTACAGTTCTCACTTCTGAAAACATAACAAGGTATATCGCCGTTCTCTTCATACGAGTATTCCAAAGTACTTTTTTCATTTTCACAAATCTTTTCAGCAACTTTCAAAGCATCCTCTTTTGTAATTTCGTTTAATCCATCTAATAATGCAGGAGTCCCTTGTTCGATATGGTCAGAGAAGGGCCCGTCATAAATAAGCGATGGCAAATCTGAGAGGGATTGCTCAACATCATCAAAACTACTGCTTATTGACACAATATTGCTGTCTTTTTCTAAAAGAGTGGAATCGTATTCGGTAAAAGAAAAAGTGCCGTTTTCAAGTTCGTAACACATCTGACTTACTTGCTCATTTAAGGATGTGCAATATTCATAAAGATCTGCTAATTGCTCTCGTTCTTCGTCACTTAGCGGTTCACCCGATGCGCTTTTGCGACCTAATGCCATTACAAATTCTCCCACTTGTGATAAGAATTTGTATGTGTTGCTAAGAGCGGTATCGCTTGAAGGTAACATTGCCAGACTGTTTTTTGCACCTGATGATTCACGCCACAACTCTGCTGCAAGTTTTGAAAGCATTGTAGGCGTACTTGAATACATAGTCTTTTCAAGATTGGTTGAAATATTGTTCAGATTTTCATCAAGCGAAACGAGTGCCATTTGGTTGGTTACTAAAATTTCTCTTTCATATTTAGAAACCTTAACAGTTTGCATAATTGCAAAAATTCCAAGAACTGCGATGACTGTAACCGTGTAGAGTATAAGTCTTATTTTTCCTCGTTTAGACATGGTGGTTTTTTCCATTTTTTCCACTCCTTTATAGGTTTGAACTTATTGTTTACAAAAAAATTAAAAATATGTTGTAAAAAATTGATTTTATGTTTGCCAAACAACAGTTTTTGTAGTATAATTATTTTGTTTTATTATGCAAAATGGGGGAGAAGTATCGTGACCGTCTATCTTGACAACAGTGCAACAACCAAGCCTTGCGAAAAAGCAGTTAAAAAAGTGCTTGAAATTTGTACGGAAAACTTTGGAAATCCCTCGTCGCTTCACTATTGCGGATTTAACGCAAAAAAAGAACTTGATAGTGCAAGACGCACGTTGGCAAACTTTCTTTCTTGTCAGGAAAATGAAATTTTCTTTACTCCAAGCGGCACAGTTGCAAATAACACTGCTATTCTGGGTACTGCAAAAGCAAGACGTCGTGAAGGCAAAAAGGTAATCACAACCTTACTTGAACACCCAAGCGTGATAAAACATTTTGAAATGCTTGCAGAACAAGGCTACGAAGTAGTTTATTTAAAGCCCGATAATAACGGCAAAATCAATCTTGAGGATTTGTCAAACGCCGTTGATGAGAATACTGTTCTCGTCAGCGTAATGGCGGTTAATAACGAGGTTGGCTCGATTCAGGATATTTCAAAAATCAAAGGAATTATAAAAGATAATAAATCAAAAGCGTATTTTCATTGTGATGCAGTTCAGGCATTTGGCAAAATTACACTAAAGCCTAAAAAACTCGGTATTGATTTAATGAGTATGAGTGCACATAAAATTCATGGCATTAAAGGTGCAGGTGCTTTATTCGTAAATAACAGCATCCGTATTTTGCCAAGCATCGCAGGCGGAGGACAAGAAAACGGCTTGATTTCAGGAACTGAAGCAATGCCTGCAATCTGTGCTTTTGCCGAAGCTGTGAACGATATCGGTAATGTTGAAAAAAACCTTGCGCAAGTGTCTGCAATCAAAAATTGTTTTATTGAGAAAATCAGCAGCATCGATAAGGTTTATGTTAATTCACCTGATGATGCACTTCCATATATAATCAATATTTCTGTTGAGGGTGTGCCGTCACAGGTAATGCTCAATTCACTTTCGTCAATGGGAATTTGTGTTTCTGCAGGCTCGGCTTGTGCAAAAGGTCACCGCAGTGATGTGCTTACAGCGATGGGCGTTACTCCCCAAGGGATCGACAGCGCAATCCGTATCAGTTTAGCAAAAACTACCACAGAAAATGATATGGATTTATTGTATAATGGAATTAAAGAGACCATTAGTCGTGTTAGGAGATAAGTTTGGATTAAATTGCCCACAGCACATTTTTCGTTCAGGGCGGTACATAGTGTACGGCACCGCTCACTCAAAATGCACTGTGAACAATTTTCTCTCAAACTTTGGATAGAATTATTAGGAGATAAAAATGAAAGAAATCATACTTATAAAGAACGGCGAATTGGCACTTAAAGGCTTAAACCGTTCAACATTTGAAGATATTTTAATCAAGAATATTCGTAAAAGAATTAAGCCTCTGGGTGAATTTGAATACAGAAAAGAACAGTCAACAGTTGCAGTTGTTCCTATGGATGACTACATTGATATGGATGAGGTAAGCGACAGAATTAGCCGAGTTTTCGGTATTGCTGCGTATTCAAGAGCTTTGCAGGTTGAAAAAGATATGGATGTAATACTTAAAAATGCACCCGAGTATCTTGCTGAACAGCTTAAAAACGCAAAAACATTTAAAGTTGAGGGTAAGCGTTCAGATAAAAAGTTTCCACTTAAATCACCTGAAATTTCAGCAGAGGTGGGCGGTGCAATTCTAAGCAAATTCCCACACCTTAAAGTTGACGTGAAAAATCCCGATATTCTCGTAACAATTGAAATTCGTGAAAAGTTTGCATTTATTCGCGGTAACCAGACTAAAGGCGCAGGCGGAATGCCAACAGGAACTGCGGGCAAATCTGCAATCCTTATTTCAGGCGGTATCGACAGCCCCGTTGCAGCATATATGATGGCAAAGCGCGGACTTGTTCTTAACGCAATCCATTTTGCATCTCCTCCATATACTTCACCACAATCTGAAGAGAAAGTACATAATCTTCTTCGTCAGGTTTCAAAGTATAGTGGTAATATCTGTCTTTTTACCGTTGGATTTACAGAAATTCAAGAAGAAATCCGTGATAAGTGTCCTGAAGACTTGTTTACCCTTATTATGCGTCGCTTTATGATGAGAATTTCACAGCGTATTGCAGAAAAAGAAGAATGTAAGGCTCTTATAACAGGTGAAAGTCTTGGTCAGGTTGCAAGCCAGACTCTTAATGCTCTTGCTTGTACCGATGCAGTTGTTTCAATGCCTGTATTCAGACCACTTATTGGTCTTGATAAAGACGAAATTATCAAGGTTTCAAGAAAGATTGATACTTTTGATATTTCAATTGAGCCTTATGAAGATTGTTGTACCGTATTTACACCAAAGCATCCAAAAACCAAGCCACAGATTTCTGTGCTTGAAAATGCTGAAAAAGCACTTGATGTTGAAGGTCTTATAAACAGAGCAATCGAAAATACAACAATTAAAAATATTTGTTTATA
>CAYXMF010000032.1:7633-13666 GCA_964465845.1 uncultured Eubacteriales bacterium
TAAGGTAGATTTATAATGACACTTGAAGAAAAAGTTGTTAAAGTCCTTAATGAAAAAGGTCTTGTGCTGGCTTCAGCCGAGTCTTGCACAGGTGGACTTATTGCAAAAAGAATAACTGACGTCAGCGGCTCATCAGCAGTTTTTAATTGCGGAATCGTAAGTTATAGTAATGATATTAAAGAGAAAGTTCTTGGCGTAAAGCATGAAACGCTTGAAACTTACGGCGCAGTCAGTGAACAGACCGTTCGTGAAATGGTGAGAGGTGTTTTAAAGGTTTCAGGTGCTGATATTGCAGTTTCCGTCTCAGGAATTGCAGGACCGACCTCAGATAACACCAAAAAACCTGTAGGTCTTATTTATCTTGCTGTTTCAGACGGTAGCCGAATAACTGTAAAGCAACTGAATAATGTTTTTACAGAAAATATTAGAGAAAACAATAGGTTAAGCGCTTCAGATGAAGCATTTAAATTAATTTTAGATTTGGTAGGTGAGTGATATGAAAAAAAGAAGAATGGGAGCAGGTAGAATAATTTTACTTGTTATCTGTATTCTTGTTTTCCTTTTTTCTGCATCACTCGTCATAAAACATTTTGTTGAACTTAAAAAAAATCAGGACTATTATGAACAAATTGCTAATCTTGTAACTGAAGACAGTACTGAAACTGAACAAGAACAGGCACCTGACTATTCATCGGTAATAGAACTTAATTCCGATACTGTTGGCTGGATTACTGTTCCAAATACAAATATCAATTATCCCGTTGTGCAGTATGTAAATAATGATTATTATCTGAATCACGATTTTGATAAAATATATAATTATCGCGGTGCAATCTTTATGGATTATCGTAATAATCCAACTGATTTAGATGCAAACACAATAATCTATGGTCATAACTGTTATGATAAAACAATGTTTTCTGAACTTGACCAATATGATGATATAGAATTTTATAAATCAACACCTGTATTTGAGTTTAATACACTTGATAAAAGTTATAAATGGAAAATATATGCTGTGTTTATCACAAATGCAGATGCTGACGAAGATAACGGTTATGTGTTTAACTATATTTATCCTTATATGGACGGCGAAAACTTTAACGGATTCATCGAAGAAGTTAATAAGCGCAGACTGTATGTAACAGGCGTTGACATTAATGATGATGACAAAATGCTTGTGCTTTCAACTTGCGTAAGAACGCTTGATACAGTAAATAAATACGGCAAAACAACGTATCGTGCAGATGCAAGACTTGTTGTTCTTGCACGAGCAGTAAGAGATGGCGAAAGTGCCGAGGTGGATGTTTCAAAAGCATATGTAAATGAAAATCCTAAATACCCACAACTCTGGTATGACAATAATAATATTCAAAATCCATTTAAAAATGATGAAAAATGGTATCCAAAGGAGGTAGTAAATAATGAATAAAGGCGAAAACAATAATAATGAAATACTATCCTTTGAGGAACTTCGTAAAAAACTTGGTATGGATGAGCCTACAAATGTTGATATAAGCACCGATTCAAAAAGTAAGGCTGATTCAGAGCAAAAAACAGTTATAAATGACGATATTTTTGCACAAATTGAGCAAAAACTTGATGAAGAAACAGTAGCTGTTGAATCTTCAGAACCAAAGCATATTGTTGAAAACGGAAAAACTTTTGTTGATATTACAGAGCAATATGTAAAAAAAGAAACAGTAACTGTTACAGAAGAAACACCGGCTCCGGTGGTAGTTAAAAAGAAGAAAGTCCGTACATTTAATGAAATCTTTTCAGATTTCTTCAAAGGTTTTATTCCGCTGAAAAAAGACAGTACAAAAGAAAAAATCCGCAAGGTGATAATGGACATCTCATTGGTTGCTATCATTTGTTGCTGTTTTGCGTTTGTTGATTTGTTTGTTGAAAGACAGGTGCAGTTAAAACAAAGCGAAGAGATTAAAGAAACTATTGTTAATACTGATGATTTTGATGATAATCAGTATGTTGAAGCGTGGCAGGATGTTTTTGCAAAGTATCCAAACATTCAGTTCCCCGAAAATATGAATCTTAAATATTCATATCTTTATGCAGTCAACCAGGATTTGGTGGGCTGGGTAAGAATAGATAATACAAACCTTGATGTTCAGGTCGTTCAGGCAGATGATAACGATTATTATCTTAACCGGGATTTCTACGGTAAAACAAGCCGTTATGGTTGTCCGTACCTTGACTTTAAGAATGACTCGCAATATCTTGATGACAACACCGTTATATATGGTCACCACATGACTGACGGTCTTATGTTCTCAAATCTTGATAAATACAAGACTCTTGAGGGCTATAAGGATTCGCCGATTATCGAATACAGCACATTGTATGAAACATATTATTTTAAGGTTTTTGCAGCATTTATATCCAATGCAAATACTGCTGATGATAACGGCAATTTCTTTAACTTTATAGTTACAGATTTCTTAACAGATGAAAAATTCAACGGTTTTGTTGATGAGGTTGAAAAAAGAAGTATTTTCAAAACAGGTGTTAATGTTCAACCTGATGATAAATTAATTACACTTGTAACTTGTTCATATGAATTTGATAGTGCAAGACTTGTTGTAATGGGAAGACTTCTTCGTGAAAATGAGACACCAACAGTAGATGTGAGTGTTGCAACTATCAATACAACACCTAAATATCCGCAAGCATGGTATGATGCGAAAAATATGGTTAATCCATACGCTGATGACACTTGTTGGACACCGTAAAATTGTTTAATATTTAGTTATATATAGGGTAAAAGAGAGGTAAAAGAAATGAAAGTAAGATTACTGTCACTTAATGTTGACAAAAGTATGCCTTTTGCAAGATATCAGGCAAGAGTTGTCAGCAGTATTAAGGCATACTCAGAAGATATTTCTTCATTTGAGCAGTATGAAAATCTGCGTGATTTATTCGGTGCCTTGCAGGATGCTTTAGAAAATGATGAACTTATTGTAACGGCAGTTGATAATAAGCATTATATTAAGCTTAAAAATGCACTTATGCAGGCACTTGAGACAGAAAATGTGTATAATCCGTCAATTTTGAATATGCTTGAAAGCGATGAAGAAATGGACGATGCTACAAGAAAGGCATTCTCACTTTTTCCGGAGCCCGCTACCGTATTTTTATCAAAAGATGGCTTATATTCAGGTTTTGGTATAGAAAATGGCTCACAGTATCTTTTGATGCTTCCAATTGATAATGAGAGAATTAATATTATTTTAAGAAACGGCGTGGTACCATTCCTTTCAAAGAATATTGAAGTTGCAGTTGAAGATGAATTTTTAGGTGAAAAGAAATTCTTTGATAATGAAAAGGTTGCTATTGCTGTAAAGCGTATTGTTGAGTCTGGCTCAGTTGTAGCTGTAAACGGCACACAAAATGCGGAAATAATCAAGAGCTGTGGCGATAGTATTCCTGAATTTGATGATGTATTTGTATTCACACCGCATGTTGAAGATAAAGGCGATGTAAACGCAACCGAATATGCTGCACAGCTTGCAAAGGTGAGCCTTGACTTGTCAGCGGCAAATATCGGTGCTTCAATCAGTGATATTTATACATCAAATGATGCTAAATTCATTTGCATAGCAGTTGCAAATGATGAATCTGCAGTTGTAAGAAAACTTTATATGTCAGAAGAAGAGACCGAGACTGCATTTATTGAAGCTGCTGCAGTTGAGCTTATTGAACTTGTTGGTGAAAAAGCAGCAGGTGTGAGAAGTGTAGGTATCGAAATTACCGAAGACACAAATAAGATTACAGAGGAAGATAAGAAACCTGTAAATAAAAAGTCAATTATCATAATTTCTGCGGTTCTTGGCGCAATTATAGTGCTCTGTGCAGTACTTGGTATCGTTTATAAGGTTCAGGGTGAAAATGGTGCTCTTGCAAACGCTTTCAATAAGATTTTCAATATCGAAACAACAACAGAAAGCACTACTGAGTCAACAACGGAAACAACAACTGAACCACAGACAAGTGCTCAGGCAGCTGAACTTAAACTTTCTGATTTTATGATTTCTGACTTAATTCGTATAGAAATGCTTAAGAATACAGAAGAAGCATCAACTGAAAGCACAGAATCAACAACAGGTACTACTGATGATACAACAACTGAGCCTGAAACAACAGTTGATGAAGGCGCACCAACCGTTATGAAAATCAACGGTGTTGAAATTGAAGCCAAAGAAGCCCTCTGCCGACTTGTAATGACAGAAATGGGCGAAGATTATAATCTTGAAGCAGTAAAAGCTCAGGCAGTTGTAATTTATACATATCTTAAATACCGTGACACAAACTTCCAGATTGACGGCGTAAAAATCAGTGATACATACAATGATGAAGTTAAAACGGCAGTGGATGCTGTTTTCGGTGAATACCTTACATATAACGGTGAAGTTGCATTGACACCATATTTTGAAATTGCTGCAAAGAAAACAGTAGATGCTCAGAACGTTTTCTCAAAAGAGTATCCTTACCTTAAAGCAGTTGAGATTGCAGGCGATCCTGATTCTTCATCAGAAGCATTTAAGGTTGAACGCAAGTATTCTCTTGGCGAATTTAAAGGCTTGCTTCTTAACTATGATAACAGCCTTACTCTTGGCGATGAACCATTAATGTGGGTGAATATTGAAGCACACGATGCATCAATTTCTTCAAGTATCGGTTACGTTACAAAGGTTACAGTTGGCGGTAAAGAAATAAGCGGTCTTGATTTCCGTACTGAAGTATTTACAACTTCAACATTACTTTCACATTGCTTCACAGTTGATTATAATGCGGCTACAAGCGAATTTACCGTAACTTCTTACGGTAACGGCTTGGGCGTTGGTATGAGTAAAACAGGTGCAAATTATATGGCTGGTAATAATTCAAGCTATAAAAAGATACTTTCTACTTACTTTAGCGGAACAACGCTTACTCAGGAGGAAAACGTATGAAAATTTTAGTAACAGGCGGAGCAGGTTTCATTGGCTCACATACTTGTGTAGAACTTCTAAATTCAGGTTATGACATTGTTGTAGTTGATAATCTTTATAACTCAAGCGAAAAGTCACTTGACAGAGTAAAAGAATTGACCTGTAAAGATTTTGCGTTTTATCCTTATGATATTCGTGATAAAGAAAATATGCGCAAGGTTTTTGAAGACCATAAAATTGATGCTTGTATTCACTTTGCAGGACTTAAAGCAGTAGGCGAGAGCTGCCGTGAGCCTTTAATGTATTACGATAACAACATCGGTGGCACATTGGCGCTTTGTGAGGTGATGGCTGAATATGACTGCAAAAAGATTGTATTCAGTTCATCTGCTACAGTTTACGGTATGAATAACATTTCTCCTCTCAAAGAAGATATGAAAACAGGCGGTACAACTAATCCTTATGGTACAACAAAATATATGATCGAGATTATTCTTGATGATTTCCATAAGGCTGATAAAGATTGGGCAGTTACACTTCTTCGTTATTTCAATCCAATCGGTGCTCATAAGAGTGGTAGAATCGGTGAAAATCCAAACGGAATTCCAAATAATCTGATGCCATATATTACTCAGGTTGCGATCGGTAAATTACCGTATTTAAACGTTTTCGGCGATGATTATGATACACCTGACGGAACAGGCGTTCGTGACTACATTCACGTTGTTGACTTGGCTCTCGGCCACGTTAAAGCAGTTGATAAAATGTTAAAAGATGAGCCCGCAGTAAATGTTTATAATCTTGGTACAGGTAACGGTTACAGCGTACTTGATATTGTAAAAGCATTTGAACAGGCTTCAGGTCAGAAGATTGAATATAAAATTGCCCCTCGTCGTCCGGGCGACCTTGATGTTTGCTATTCAGATGCTACAAAGGCATTCGAGGAACTTGGTTGGAAAGCTGAACGCGGACTTCTTGAAATGTGTGAGGACTCTTGGCGTTGGCAGAGTGGCAATCCAAACGGATTTGATAATTAAACGTAATTAGTTTAAGGAATGATTTAATGAGAGTATTTGACTTTGAT
>CAYXMF010000033.1:0-13633 GCA_964465845.1 uncultured Eubacteriales bacterium
AATAATAGCCTTTGCACATTCGTTGCAGGGGAAAAGTGCTACGTAAATTCTGCAACCGCTTAAATTCCTGCCGCCGTTGTTGAGAATTGCATTAAGCTCTGCGTGACAGACATAAGGGTATTTTGTGTCGTATTCGTCACCGCTTCTGTCCCAAGGGAATTCATCGTCGTTACAGCCGTGTGGAAATCCGTTATAGCCAACTGACATAATCTTGTTGTTATCGTCAACAATACAAGCACCAACCTGTGTGCTGGGGTCTTTGCTTCTGTATGAAGAAAGAAGCGCAATACCCATAAAATATTCGTCCCATGAAATGTAATCTTCTCTTTTTGCCATTTTTATTCACCCTTAATCCTTTTCCAATATTCTTTTGCTATTTGTTCGTTTTTATTGTCACCGAATTCATAATATTTTTTATCTTTAATCGCATCCGGTAAGTATTGCTGTTTAACCCAATGGTTAGGGTACGTATGGGGGTAAAGGTAGTTCTGACCTTTTACCTCGGCATCTTCACCGTCATAATGCTTATTCTGTAACTGACGTGGGATTTTGCCGTAATTGCCTTTGCGCACATCGTCAAGGGCAGCGAAAATACCGTCGTGACCTGTAACGGATTTCGGACTTGTAGCCACAAGTACAACTGCATCTCCTAAAGGAATTGCCGCCTCAGGCATTCCAACCTGCATTGCAATGTCGCAAGCCGCTTTCACAATAGGTAAAATTTGCGGATAAGCTAGTCCAACATCTTCACTTGCACAAACCAGCAATCTGCGGATTGCTGAAACCATATCGCCGGCTTCAAGTAACCTTGCAAGGTAATGAAGTGCGGCATCAGGGTCACTTCCTCGCATACTCTTTTGGTATGCTGAAAGAATGTCGTAATGCTCGTCCCCGAATTTATCATAACGGAAAGTATTTTTCATTGTAAGACTGCCCGTGTTTTCAAGAGAGATAATACGTTTGCCGTCTGTAATGCTTGCAGAAAGAACACAGAGTTCGACAAAGTTTAAAGACTTTCTCACATCTCCACCACAAGCAGTTGCAATATGCTCGCAAACACCGTCTTCGATTTCAAGTGTAATTCCCGTTTCTTTTTCAAGAAAATCAAATCCACGTTTAACTGCGGGAACAACTTCTTCAGGAGTTACTGACTTGAATTCAAATACCGTGCATCGCGAAAGCACCGCAGAGTAAATGTAAAAATACGGATTTTCCGTAGTCGATGCAATCAGCGTGATTTTTCCGCTTTCAATGTATTCAAGCAAAGACTGTTGTTGCTTTTTATTGAAATACTGAATTTCATCAAGGTACAATAAAATACCATTTGGTGCGGCAAAGGTGTCAAGCTCGCTTACGATTGCTTTAATGTCAGCTGTGCTTGCGTTTGTACCGTTAATATGGTGCAACTTGCGGTTTGTATTCTTCGCAATAATTCTTGCAAGAGTAGTCTTACCCGTACCTGACGGACCGTAAAATATTAAATTTGGAAGATAGCCTGACTCAACGATGTTTCTGAGTGGCATATTTTCACCTAAAAGGTGACGTTGCCCAACCATATCGTCAATGGTTTGCGGGCGAAGTCTGTCAGCTAATGGTGTTGACATAATCTCACTTCACTATATCTAAAATTTCTTCTGGTTTTTCTACAATGTATTCGGCGTTGTATTCCTCAAATTCTTCACGGTTACCAAAACCGTAAAGAACTGCACAGCAGGGGATTCCCACCTGATGAGCACCCTCAATGTCAAAAAGTCTGTCGCCAACCATTAAGGTGTTATCAAGATTTGCACCTATATTTTTCATAGCGTTTTCAATAACGGTTGCCTTACTTTCGCTTGTGTTGTCGAATTCCGTACCGCCAAGAAAATCAAAAAATTTTTTAATATCAAGATTTTCGCAAATCTGGTCAACAAAATGCAAAGGCTTTGAAGATGCGGTTGCAAGAATATAGCCTTGTTCTTTGAGTGCTTTAAGAGTTTCGGGAATTCCGTCATAAAGTCGGCTTTCAAGATAACCTTTAACTCTGTAACGCTCACGGTATTTGTCAGTCATTTCCCAAGCGTGCTTGTCGTCAAATCCGCAGAATACCGTAAAACTGTGGTGAAGTGGCGGGCCTATGAATTTTTTAAGTAAGTCGGGTGACGGTGTGCCGTGACCGTAGCTTTCAAAAGCATAAGTAAGACTTTTGAAAATGCCCTCTGATGAATCGGTCAAAGTGCCGTCAAAATCAAACAAAATGTATTTGTAATTACTCATTGATTATTATTTCATACTCCTTGTACCATTTTTCGCCGATATTAAGGGAATCACTCCACACTCTTTCGGTGATGTCGCCATTAAAATCCTCAGCATCACATCTGCCGTACCAAGGCTCAATGCATACAAAAGGTGCATTTTTCTTTGCAGGTGACCAGATGCCGAAAACCTTTGTATCGAATTTAACTGTTAAATATTTTTTGCCGTTGTCAACAAGCACGATTTCATTTACATCGCTGTTTTCAATGATAAGTGCATCGTTGTCGAAAACGCTGTCGTCAAGCACGAAAGTATTTTCAATGTCATATTTCGGTGCCGTGTAAAGACCGTCTGCATTAATGAAATTATATTTAAGATTTTCGCCGTTCATTGTAAGCACGGTTTCGCCCTTTTTACAGTAAAAGGCAGGGTGTGCGCCGATTGAAAAGTACATTTTCTTGTCATCAATATTTTCAACATTCCAACCTACAATTATTTTGTTGTTGTCAAGTTCAAATGAGCAGACAAGACGGAATTTAAACGGGTAATTTGCAAGAGTTTCGTCGGTACTTGTCAATTCAAAAGATAATTTGTTTTCGCTTTTTTCAACAAGTGTAAACTCGCTGTCTCTTGCAAAACCGTGCTGACCTAAGGAGTATTCTTTGCCCTCGTATGTGGTCTTTCCGTTTCTGTACTTACCTACAACAGGGAAAAGCACGGGACTTTTTCTGCCCCAGAAAACAGGGTCGCCTTGCCAGAGCATTTCTTTATTTTCTTTTTTGTTGAAAATTGAAGAAAGTTCGGCACCGTGAGTATCAACAGCGATTTTTAAAATATCATTTTCAAGATAATGTAACATGATGGCACCACCTTATATAAAGCCGAGCATAATCAATTTATTATACTATAAAAATTAACTTTATTCAACCGATTTTATATACATTTAATGTTGTAAATACGTATTTTTTTAAAAATTAAAAAAATATTAAAAAAGGCTTTTATTTTATGAAAAATAGTGTTATACTATTAAAGGCGTTTGAGCATTTTCGTGTAATTGTGGTTCAAATGTCGATTTTATGACTTTTTTTACTATATGTTGTTATATTTGTAATTTTATTCGATTTTTTGGGAGGGAAGAGTCCTTGGAAAAAATCATAGTGAACGGCGGCAACAGATTGACAGGTGAAGTTGAAATCAGCGGAGCCAAAAATGCTGTCGTAGCGATAATTCCGGCGACCATTCTCGCAGAGGGCGTTTGCAGAATAGAAAATATTCCTAATATCAGTGATGTTTCTGCAATGGTAAAAATACTTCGCTCTCTGGGTGCAGAAATAAAAATGATAAATAAAAGCACACTTGAAATTGATACTTCTTGTGTTCGTAAGAATGTTGTTGAGCATGAACTTTCAAAGCTTATGCGTGCTTCTTATTATTTTATTGGCGTTTTACTTGGACGTTTTAACCACGCAAGAGTTGCAATGCCGGGTGGCTGTCAGTTCGGTGTAAGACCTATTGACCAGCACATTAAGGGCTTTGAGGCTATTGGTGCAACTGTGGCTATGGAAGAAAACGCTATGGTGGATGTGTATGCTGAAACACTTCTCGGCACATCAGTTTACTTTGACGTTGTTTCGGTTGGTGCTACAATTAATCTTATGCTTGCAGCGGTTAAAGCAAAAGGTCTTACTATTATTGAAAATGCGGCGAAAGAGCCTCACATTGTTGACCTTGCAAACTTTTTAAACTCTATGGGTGCTGATGTCCGTGGTGCAGGTACTGATGTTATTAAAATTCGCGGTGTGGACAAGCTTCACGGTTGCGAATACGCAATAATTCCTGACCAGATTGAAGCAGGAACATATATGGTAGCAGCTGCGGCAACACAAGGCGATGTGCTTATTAAGAATGTTATTCCTAAGCACCTTGAGTCAATTACTGCAAAACTTATTGAGTGCGGCGTTGTTGTTGAAGAATATGATGATTCTGTAAGAGTTTTCTCTGATTGCAGACCAAATCATTGTAGCGTAAAAACTCAGCCACACCCCGGTTTCCCTACAGATATGCAACCTCAGTTTGCAACTCTCCTTTCTGTTGCAAGAGGAAACAGTATGGTTTCTGAAAGCGTGTGGGACAACCGTTTCCGTTATGTTGAACAGCTTCTTCGTATGGGTGCAAAGATTACGGTTGACGGTAAATCTTCATTCATTGAGGGTGTTGACACACTTAAAGGTGCGCCTGTTATTGCAAATGACCTCCGTGCAGGTGCGGCAATGGTAATTGCGGGACTTATGGCAACCGGCACTACCGAAATTGAAGAAATTCATCATATTCAGCGCGGTTATGATAACATAATTGAAAAATTACGCAGCTTAGGTGCGGATATCGAATTGAGAACAGTTCCTGATGACGAACAAACCGTATTGAGCGTAGGTTAAAAAATTAAAGGGACGGTTAAAAGCCGTCCCTCTTTGTTTAATATATAATTTGGAGAATAATTATGGCGAAATTTTGTCCCTTGTTTTCATCTTCAACAGGGAATTCAATATACATAGGCGGCGGTGACGATTCAATTCTTATTGACGTTGGTATGGTTGCCAAGCAAATGGAACAGGCATTGTGGAATATAGGTGTTGATGCTGATTCCATACGGAATATTTTTATTACTCACGAACATTCTGACCACATAAAAGGCTTAAAAGTTTTTACAAAAAAGCATAAGGCAAGAGTAATTATGACGGCAGGCACTTATGAAGCTCTTACGAAAACTGATGCTCTCGACAATGTTGATGAGTGTAAAATTATTACACCTGACGGAGTTGACGTGGGGTGTATGCACATAAAACCTTTTGCAATTTCTCATGACTGTATTGAGCCTTGCGGTTATACTGTGGAAATGGCAAACGGAAGAAAACTTGCCGTTGCAACAGATCTTGGAATTATGACAGATACTGTTATGAATGCGCTTCGTGGCTCAGACCTTGTAATGCTTGAATCAAATCACGATGTGAATATGCTTCAGTGTGGCGGCTACCCGTATATGCTGAAAAGAAGAATTTTAGGCATTAAAGGGCATCTTTCAAACGACGCTTGTGCAGAAACGCTGACTGAACTTGTGAAAAGCGGAACAACCCGTTTCTTTTTAGGCCATTTAAGCAGAGAAAACAATGTGCCTCAGCTTGCATATCAGACAAGTGTATCGGCACTTGAAATGGCGGGCGCACGTGAAGGCGATGACTATTTTATTCGTGTTGCAAAACCTGTATGGGATGAAAAGGCGTTGATATTATGATAAATATTCAACTTATAGTCTTGGGAAAATTAAAAGAAAAATATATGAAAGATTTTTCAGCGGAATATGAGAAAAGACTTTCGGGTTATTGTAAATTGACAGTAACAGAACTTGAACCTGTAAAACTTTCTGATAATCCGTCAGAGCAAGAAATCAAAAATGCTCTTGATAAAGAAACACAGCTTATCAAATCAAAAATCACAAAAAATTCTTACGTGTTTTCAATGTGTATTGAGGGTAAGCAGATGTCATCGGAAGAACTTTCAAAAAAAATCGAAGATATTGCGCTTTCGGGTAAAAATAATATTACCTTTATTATAGGCAGTTCTTTCGGACTTTCTCCTGAAATCAAACAAATGTCAGATTACAGATTTTCAATGTCTAAAATGACATTTCCGCACAAACTTGCAAGAATAATGCTGACTGAACAGATTTACAGGGCTTTGTCTATTACAAACAACGCAAAATACCATAAATAATTTATAAAAAAACAAAACTTTGTTATTACTTTGTTAAAATTTAGCGGTTATATTTTTATTATAGAGTAACCATTGCTTAAACTAAGATATTATCAGCGGTTACTTGGGGAGGTTGACATTATGCAAAGAGAAAAAATTCTTGTTGTTGATGATGACAAAAATATTTGCGACTTACTCAGAATGTACCTTGAAAAAGAAGGCTATACAGTTGTTATGGCACATAACGGTGTTGATGCGGTAAACACCTTCGGTAACGAAAATCCTGATCTTGTGTTGCTTGACATTATGCTTCCTCAGCTTGACGGTTGGCAGGTATGCCGTGAAATAAGAAAAGCAAGTGAAGCTCCGATTATTATGCTCACCGCAAAGGATGAAGTTTTTGATAAGGTTCTGGGACTTGAATTAGGTGCCGATGACTATGTAACAAAGCCGTTTGACACAAAAGAAATTGTTGCAAGAATTAAGGCTGTTCTTCGTCGTACATCTGCTGTAAAAGGCGGAGATATGAAAGAAGTTCATTACGATAAGCTTTCAATCAATCTTTCAAACTATGAAATGAAGGTTGACGGTGTTCCTGTTGATACACCGCCAAAAGAACTTGAACTCATTTATCATCTTGCAAGCAATCCTGACAGGGTGTTTACCCGTGACCAGTTGCTTGACGATGTATGGGGATTTGATTACTACGGTGACAGCCGTACAGTTGACGTTCATATCAAAAGACTTCGTGATAAGCTCAAGGGCGTTTCTCCCGAATGGGAGCTGAGAACTATCTGGAGCGTGGGTTATAAGTTTGAGACACATGGAAAGAGATAACGGATTTTTCAAAAAAAGATACAAAAGAATAGAACGGTTCTTTACTCACTTGCCTTTGTTTGCAAAATATCTGACAATTATGACTTCGCTTATTCTTGTCAGTTATCTTGTGCTTACTACTGCGTTGACAGTTTTTCTTTCAACCCGATTGTCAAGTGAAAAAGAAACATTGCTTACTGAAAACGTAAAACAGAATGCTCAGTATTGTGAACGGATTCTTTCAAATTGCAAAAGTCAAGAAGAACTGAATAACTCATTAATAATTATCTGCAATAATCTGGGCGTTACCTCAAATGCGATTGATGCAGACGTGTTCTTCTGTAATACTGACGGTAAAGTGCTTTTGTGTAAAGAGGATTTTCTCTACAGTTATTCTGCGAGCAGTGACGGATGTACTCTTCACAAGGGGTATGAAATTCCCTCAAGTATTATGATATCGGTCACAAAGGGTTATTATTTCAGCAGTTCAAAGGTGCAGGGCTTGTATAGCGAAAAAACATTCCTTGCGGGCGCCCCTGTTAGAGTGAACGGAACGGTTGTAGGTGCGGTTTTTGCGGCAACACCTGTTGAGAGCAGTTTAAAGGAATATGCAGGCAATATAATGAGTATGTATTTGTCGTCAGCAATATTTGCGGCAGTGCTCTCATTCCTTGTGGTTTACGCTTTCACAGCAAAACTTACAAATCCGTTAAGACAAATGTCAACGGCAACAAAGGCTTATGCTCAGGGTGATTTCAGCAAGCGTGTAACTGTTCGTGGCTCTGACGAATTTGCAGAGCTTTGCCAGTCCTTTAACAGAATGGCATCTGCACTTTCTGTACTTGAATCTTCAAGACGAAGTTTTGTTGCTAATGTTTCGCATGAGCTTAAAACGCCAATGACTACAATCGGCGGATTTATTGACGGTATGCTTGACGGTACAATTCCTCCTGAAAAGCATGAGGAGTATTTACAGATTGTATCTAACGAGGTTAAACGACTTTCACGACTAGTCACATCTATGCTTAATCTTTCAAAGATTGAGGCAGGCGAGTTAGAGCCGAAGCACAGTGAGTTTGATGTTTCACCTTTGATTATCAATTGTCTTTTGAGTTTTGAACAGGAAATTGAAAAGAAAAACATTGAAATTGTCGGTCTTGAAAAAATGGGACAGGTAAAACTGCTTGCTGACAGAGATATGCTTTATCAGGTAATCTATAATCTTGTTGACAATGCAGTGAAATTCACAAATGAAGGCGGCGAAATTTCTGTTTTTGCGGGAGAAAACAATGAAGGCAAGCTTTGTATTGCTATTCAGAATACCGGTGACGGAATTTCTTCTGAAGAAATAGGCAGAATTTTTGAGCGTTTTTATAAGGTTGATAAATCAAGAAGTTATGATGTAAAGAGTGCGGGCCTTGGACTTTATCTGTGCAAGACAATTGTTGAAATGCACGGAGGACAGATTTATGCTGAAAGTGCAGAGGGACAATTCACAAGATTTACAATGATTTTTGATAAGAGCAACGAAAAAAATAAAAAACATAAATCGGGCAAGTCCGATCACGATACAATTTAGTAGGAGGCTACTATGGATCAGAATTTTGAAAACAATGTAAACGGTACAGAAAACAATCAGCAAAGCGGCTATTCTGCATCGAATACTCAAAATCAGTCAACAAATTCATATTACACACCGCCTGTGAGCAATCCGTATAATAACACTTATTACAATGGCGGCCAGTATATGCCTTACGGCAGCTATCAGCAGCCGAAGCCTGAAGCGCCTAAAAAGGCATCAAAAAGCAAGAAAAAAGGTCTCATAATTGCAGTGATTATCGTTTGTATATGCTTTCTTGTTGCTATGGGTGTTCTCATTTCAACAATTGTATTCGGGGGCGGAAACAGCACAGTTCAAAACAGCGGTGACGATACACAACTGAATCTGGTTGAGGGCATTAAAGACGATGACGATTCAATAAGTTCGGACGGAAAGCTTTCTGCTAAGGCAGTTTATCAGAAAGTACACGAAAGTTCAGTAGGAATTCTTGTTTACTCAAGCAGTCAGCAGTCTGTTTATTCTGAGGGAACAGGTATTGTAATGGGACTTAACAGTGATAAAACATCAACATATATTATCACTTGTGCTCACGTTATTGACGTAAATAATCCGACAATTATTGTTCAGACCGCTGACGGAACACAGTATGACGGTTATGTTGTAGGTCTTGATGAAAAGACTGACATTGGACTTGTTCGTGTAAGTTCAACAGACCTTAAGGCTGCGGAATTTGCAGATTCTAATGCTGTTGAGGTTGGTGATACTGTTTATGCAATCGGTAATCCCGGCGGAACTCAGTTCTTCGGCTCATTTACTAATGGTATGGTATCGGCAATAGGCAGACCTGTTGACAGCCCTGTTGGTTATGAAGTGGCTTGTATTCAGCATACAGCGGCAATTAACCCCGGTAACTCAGGTGGCGCACTTGTAAATGAATACGGACAGGTAATCGGTATTAACTCATCAAAAATTGCATCAACAGATTATGAGGGTATGGGATTTGCAGTTCCCTCATCAACCGTTAAAGAGATTGTCGACGAGCTTATTGCACATGGCTATGTAACAAACAGACCTGTTCTTGGTGTTCAGGTTGCATCTTCAAGTTATAGTCAGACATATTCAATTATTGTTAAAATGAACGATTTGCCGTCAGGCTCAGTTGTTATTGATACCATTATGGATGGCAGTGACCTTAATAACACCGGCGTCAAAGAAGGCGATATGATTATAAAGGTCAATGGCGAAGATATGGAAACACAGGATGTTCTGCTTGATACTATTGAAAATTCAAATGTAGGTGATACAATTACACTTACAATTTGCAGAGTAGATTCAAACTACAATATTTCAACCTTTGATGTTAAAGTTAAACTTGTTGAAGATTCAAGCGTTTCAGAGCCTGTTGAAGACGAGTATGAATACGACTACGGTTTTGAATTCCCGTTTGGCAATTAAAAAGATTTATAAAAGTAAAAATCCACAGTCAAACGACTGTGGATTTTTTAATATAGTTTAAAGACATAAGCAATTATTCCGTAAATTACGGCGGCGAAAGTTCCGTATGCAATTACGGGGCCTGCAATTTTAAAGATGTTAGCACCCGTACCCATTACAAGACCTTCGGTTTTGAATTCAAGAGCAGGGGATACAACTGAATTTGCAAATCCCGTAATGGGAACAATCGTTCCTGCACCTGCGTGTTTGGCAATTTTATCAAAAACGCCTATTCCTGTAAGAATTGCGGCAATGATAATAAGAACTGACGGGGTCAATGCTTTTACATAATCTTCTGAGAAACCAAGTTTTTCAAAACCCCAGTTTAAAAACTGCCCGAAGGTGCATATTAGTCCGCCTGAAATAAAAGCTTTTATACAGTTGAGTAATTTAGGCGACGGTGGTGATGCCTTTTTCGCCATTTTGTCATATTCTTTGTCTGTTGTTGACATAAAACTCACTTCCTTTGAAATAGTTTTACCCGATTTTTTTATTTTAACAGTTTAGAAGTTCCCAATAATTGCAATAATATGAAATATATGGTAATATATTTTCATAATTTTAAGAAACAGGAGGAGATTTTTTGATCGGTTACATTGATGTTGGCGGTGGTATGCGTGCGGTTTACGGTGCAGGTGTTCTTGACCGCTGTCTTGATGAAGGTCTTGAATTTCCTTACTATATAGGTGTTTCTGCAGGCAGTGCAAACATTATTTCATATCTTGGCGGTCACAGAGGAAGAACTCTGCGATTTTACCGTGACTATTCTTCACGACGTGAGTATATGAGCCTTTATAATTTTGCAAAAAACAAGTCGTATCTGGGACTTGATTATATTTATACAACTCTTACGCAGGAAAATGGCGAAGATCCGTTGAATTTTGAAATAATGAGATCGCATAATTGCGATTTCTATATAGTTTCTACCGATGCGGTTACGGGCAAAACAGTGTATCTTGATTACAGGAATATGGAGAAAAACGACTATTTTGAACTTAAAGCGTCGTCTTGTATTCCGTTTGTTTGTCCTGCTTATGAAAAAGATGGAAATTTCTTTTATGATGGGGGAGTTTCAGACCCTATACCTGTACAAAAAGCACTGAACGACGGCTGTGACAAAATAATCGTAACAATCACCTTGCCTGCGGATTATCGCAAACCTCACAAGGTGCCTGAAAATGTTTACAGAACTTTGATGAAGAAATATCCTGAAACGGCGCCTCTTATGTACTCTATGGTGGATAAATATAATGAAAGCATTGATTATATTCAAGAACTTGAAAAACAGGGCAAGGCATTGATTTTGTCACCAGATGACTGTTGCGGTGTGAGTACTTTGAAACATCCCAATAAGGGGATTGAGGCTTTGTATCAGAAAGGGTATAATGACGCTGAAAAAATCAAAAGATTTCTTCTTTGCGGGGAGGATGCCCTTGAATAAGAAAAACAATAAATTTATGCGGATTGTTTCAATAATTCTTATTGTAACGATTGCATTTGAAACGGTGAATTTTGCTCTCAGCGAAATTACTGATATCTGGGCATATGAAGATGCTGTTTCTGTCAGTGAAACAGAGTGGTCAGCGGTGTATGAAAAAATAAGCAACAAAGAGGAATTGATACAAAGTGATTATGACCTGATTTTTTCGCAAACGGGACTTGGAAAATCTGCGGTTGATGTATATTCAGACACCCCTGAAATGATTGAGCTGTATCGTCGATATTATCTCACAGATAAAGATTACAGTTGTGTTCGTGAAGGCGTATTTGCTTGCCATGAATTTATTACGGATTCAGAAGGTAACACAATGCAAAATCCTGAATTTGCAAATCTTCAAAACGGTGATATAATAATTACGCTGAGTATTCACTCTCTTGGTTGGCGTCACGGTCACGCTGCAATAGTAGTTGATGCAGAAAACGGAATAACTGCACAGGCGGTTATGATTGGTGAAAAATCCGCATTAGGCAGTATTGAAGAATGGCGGGAATACCCTCTTGTTGCAGTTCTGCGTGCAAAAAATATAAGCGCTGACGTGCGAAATGAAATTGCTGAATTCACAAAAGAAAAACTGATAGGTATTGATTATTCTCTTGCGTCGGGAATTTTAAGCGGACGTGATGAAAATACAATACCATCTACGACACATTGCGCACATTACGTGTGGTATGCTTATAAATGTTTTGGAATTGATGTTGATTCCAACGGCGGAAGAATTGTCACACCTAAAGAAATCTTACATAGTAATGAATTAGAGATTGTTCAGGTGTACGGAAATATTAAGGAGTTGTAATTATGAAAAAAGCACTGATTTTTGTTTTGATTCTTGCTTTGTCAATAGTTCTTACGGCTTGTGGTAAGCGTGGGCCCGAATATACAAAGGTTGCAGATGTTTCATTGACTGAAACTACAACAACTACCACAACTGAAGAAACTGAACTTGATACGGCTACTGAAACAGAAAGCGAAACAGAAGAAAGTTCATCAACAACTACTACAACAACAAGAAGATATACAGGCGGTGGCAGTTCAAATACTACACGCCCTACTGCAACAACTACTGAACCTGAAGCAACTACTATCACAACAACCACAACTGAGCAAGTAGCAACTACAACGACTACAACAACAACAACTACTACCACTACTACAGAAACAACTACACAAGCAGAACAACAAGAAGTTGTGGAATAAAGGTAAAAATATAACGCCTTGCAGATTATTCTGCAGGGCGTTTTTTGTTTGATTCTTCAAGCACTTTTTGTATGTGGGGCATTCTGCGAAGTTTTTATAGCATAATTCTGAAAGTGTCCACGCTGTGAGTTTGCTGTAAAGCATAGCACAGGATGGTATTTCATCCCATTTAGACTCTTGGTCTTCCAACAAAGGACATTTTTCCGGGTCTTCAAAATACATAAATATTCCCTTTTACGTCAATGTGACGTAATTCTACCATAAGATTGTGATAAAGTCAGTTACGTTATATTAACGTTAAGGTGATTTTATGAAACAAATACAGTATTTTGGTAATAAAAACATTGTTTCTGCACGAGTAAGAGAACGTAGAATTGAATTAGAATTATCTCAAGAGCAATTAGCGGCAAGAATGCAGACAATGAATTGCAATATTGACCAACAAATGATTAGTAAGATTGAAAAGAATCACAGACAAGTTACGGACTTTGAATTGGCTTGTTTGTGCAAGTGTCTCGAAACAACTCCTAATTAAATATTAAAAGATTTTGATAAATAAAAATGGGCGATTCACGAATCACCCTTACAATTCTGCATTAAAAAAGACGGTCGATTTCTCGACCGTCTTTTTCTGCTTTATTGTTTATTCTTCGTCTACTTTTGCTTCTGCAATAACCTTTTCAACGATATTCTGTGGTGCCTGTTCGTAACGAGTGAACTCGAATGAGAATGAGCCACGTCCTGCTGTTACTGAACGGAGAACTGTTGTAAAGTCACCCATTTCAGCCATTGGAACTTCAGCTGTAAGCTCCTGCATCTTTGGTTCATCTGCGGGTCCCATACCAAGAACTCTACCACGACGCTTTGTAATGTCGCCCATAATATCGCCAAGGTTGTCATCAGGCATGCGAGCAACGAGTGTTCCAACAGGCTCAAGAATTGTTGGGTCAGCCTTTGGAATACCTGCCTTATAAGCAAGAGATGCTGCCATCTTGAATGCCATTTCTGATGAGTCAACAGGGTGGTATGAGCCATCATAAAGTGTAGCCTTAACGCCTACCATTGGATAGCCTGCAAGAACGCCC
>CAYXMF010000034.1:0-13260 GCA_964465845.1 uncultured Eubacteriales bacterium
TGCTGCTATTCAGAAACTTGGATTTGCAGACAAGATGACTCACATCTCAACAGGCGGCGGTGCATCTCTTGAATATCTTGAAGGTAAAGTGCTTCCTGGTATTGCTGCACTCAACGATAAATAATTAAAATAATATGGGAGGACTGTAATGGTCCTCCCACAATTTGCAATAAGGAGTAACAAATATTATGAAAAAAGAACTTCGTAAAGCAGTTATCGCAGGTAACTGGAAAATGAATAATACACCTTCTCAGGCAAAGGCTCTTATTGAAGAAATGAAGCCACTTGTAGCAGATGCTGACTGTGATGTTGTACTTTGCGTACCTTTTATTGACATTCCTGCAGCAGTTGAAGCTGCTGAAGGCTCAAATATCAAAATCGGTGCTGAAAACGTACATTTCAAGGCTTCAGGTGCTTATACAGGTGAAATTTCAGCTGATATGCTTAAAGAAGCAGGTGTTGAATACGTTGTAATCGGTCACAGTGAAAGAAGACAGTATTTTGGTGAAACAGACCAGACTGTAAACCTTCGTTCACTTGCTGCACTTAATGCAGGTCTTAAGGCTATTATCTGTGTTGGCGAAACACTTGAACAGAGAGAACTTGGTTATACAGAAACTCTTCTTAAATTCCAGACAAAAATGGCTCTTACAAATGTAACAGCTGAACAGCTCAAGAATGTAATCATTGCTTATGAACCTGTTTGGGCTATTGGCACAGGCGTTACAGCAACTGCTGATCAGGCTGACGAAGGTAATGGCTATGTTCGTGCTGCTATTGCTGAAGCATACGGTGCTGACGTTGCTGAGACTGTTACTGTTCAGTATGGCGGCTCAATGAATGCTGCAAACGCTGACGAACTTGTATCAAAAGTAAACGTTGATGGTGGCCTTATCGGTGGCGCTTCTCTTAAAGCAGTTGATTTCTCAAAAATCGTTGCTGCTGCATCTAAATAATTAAAGGTGAATTAAATGAAAAAACCTGTAGTTTTATGTATTATGGACGGTTTTGGATACAACCCAAGTGATTACGGTAACGCAATCACAGCGGCTAATACTCCAAGACTTGATGAAATTTTTAAGAACAATCCCATGACTTATATCGGTGCATCAGGTATGGATGTTGGTCTTCCTGACGGCCAGATGGGTAACTCTGAGGTAGGTCACACAAATATTGGCGCCGGACGTGTTGTTTATCAGGAATTGACAAGAATTACAAAGTCAATTCAGGACGGCGATTTCTTTGAAAATGATGTATTTATGGGTGCAATTGAGAATTGTAAGAAAAACAATTCTGCACTTCATTTGATTGGTCTTCTTTCTGATGGTGGTGTTCATAGCCACAATACACATCTTTATGCACTTTTAGAACTTGCAAAGAAAAATGGCCTTGAAAAAGTATATGTTCATGCATTACTTGATGGTCGTGATGTTCCGCCAAGCTCAGGTGTTGATTTCGTTACAGAACTTGAAGAAAAATGCAAGGAAATCGGCGCAGGTAAAATTGCTACTGTAATGGGCAGATTTTACGCTATGGACCGTGATAATATGTGGGATAGAGTTGGTATGGCTTACAATGCAATGGTTAATCGTGAAGGTATTGCTACTGATTCAGCGCTTGAAGCAGTTAAAAAGTCATACGAAACAATTGACGAAGACGGAAAATATCTTACTGATGAATTTGTTATGCCAACAGTTGTTAATGGTGCAGAAGCAATTTCTTCCAACGATTCAGTAATCTTCTTTAACTTCCGTCCTGACAGAGCAAGAGAAATTACAAGAACATTTGTTGATCCTGATTTTACAGGATTTGAGAGAAAAGAATTTTTCCCGCTCTACTATGTATGTATGACTCAGTATGATGCTGAAATGCCAAATGTAAATGTTGCATATAAGCCTCAGACACTTACAAACACAATGGGTGAATATCTGTCAAAGCTCGGTAAAACTCAGCTTCGTATTGCTGAAACACAGAAGTATGCTCACGTAACATTCTTCTATAACGGCGGTGAAGAAAAGGTTTACCCCGGTGAAGACAGAGTTCTTATTGACTCACCAAAAATTTCAACATTTGACTTAAAACCTGAAATGAGTGCATATGAAGTTTGTGATGCAGCTTGTGAACAGATTTTAAGTGGTAAATATGATGTTGTTATTCTCAACTACGCTAACTGCGATATGGTTGGTCACACTGGCATTTTTGATGCTGCAGTTAAGGCTGTTGAAGCTGTTGACGAGTGCGTTGGTAAGCTTGTAGATGCTACAATGAAGATGGACGGCGTAATTCTTATTACTGCTGACCACGGTAATGCTGACAAGATGTATGAAGATGATGGTTCACCATTCACTGCTCATACAACAAATCCAGTACCATTGGTTGTAGTTGGTAAAGAATGCACACTTAAAGCAGAGGGCGGTAAGCTTTGCGACTTATCACCAACAATGCTTGACATTATGGGACTCCAGATTCCTGCTGAAATGAGCGGTATTTCATTGATAGAAAAATAATCTTACGATTATTCCTGCTAAAATAAAACTTGTAAAATCGGCACACAGTGAGCAAATTGCTGTGTGCCGTATTTTTTTTATTCCGACGGCGCCATAATATACGGCAATCGCATAGAATGTTGTTTCTGTTGAACCCATCATAACAGATGATACTCTTCCAATATATGAATCAGGTCCGTATTCGCTTATAATTGACTCGTAAACACTTAATGAACCTCCACCCGAAATTGGGGACAGAATGCACATCGGAAGAGTTTCTACAGGTATTTTAAGCAAATCAGCAACAGGTGAAAGTAATTTTGTGATAATATTTATTCCTTGAGAGGTTTTTAGCATCTGTACTGCGAGAAAAAGTGCTGTTAAAGAAGGCAAAATAGATAAAAAAACATCAAAACCTTTTTTTGCACCGTCAATAAATGTGCTGAACACATCAATTTTTTTGTATAAGCCAAAACTTATAATTATAATAATAAAAAAAGGCAAAATATAATCTGAAAAATTAGTCATGCTTAAAAAACCTTTCAAGAAGTTTTGTCATTGTAATTCCAACAGTTAGTGCACAGATAGATGTGATAACTGATGGCAATAAAATTTCCAATGGATTTTCTGAACCGTGGTTTGCACGTATGGCTGCAACTGTTGAGGGTATTAATCGCAATGCTGCAGAATTCATTACCACAAATAGCACCATATTATTACTAGGTGAATTCTTTCCATCATTTTCTTTTGCAAGTTTTTTCATTGCGTCTATACCGATTGGTGTTGCCGCATTTGATAAACCTAATAAGTTTGAAGTAATATTTAGGCTGATAGGTAAAATTGCCTCGCTATTTTTATCTAATCCTTTAAACAACTTGCAAAGTAACGGGGCAGATAACTTTGAAAAAGCTTTTGATAATCCGGATTTTTCCGCAACATTCATTAATCCATTCCAAAGGCAGAATGTTCCCAAAAGTGAAAGACACAGTTCAACAGCAGTATTACCGCTTGTTATAATCCCATTTGAAAGTTCGTTTGCAGTTCCATTAAATATGGCGGAAATTACTGAGAAAAATATAATAGCAATCCATATATAATTCATCATAATTTGTTACCTCAAAAAAAGAATTCTATATGATTTTTATGCAATAATTTTTCTAATAATGTTGATTTTATCTGTTGTTTGTTGTATAATTAATCGAACAAATGTGCGTGAGGTTTTTTATGTTTAAATTAGTAAGTAATTATAAGCCAACAGGCGACCAGCCACAAGCAATTGAAAAGCTTGTAGATGGTGTAAACAAAGGTTATAATGAACAGACTTTGCTGGGCGTAACAGGCTCCGGTAAGACATTTACTATGGCTAATATTATTGCAAAGCTTAACAGACCAACACTCGTCCTTGCGCATAACAAAACTCTTGCAGGGCAGTTGTGTGCTGAATTTAAAGAGTTTTTTCCTGAAAACGCCGTTGAATATTTTGTATCATATTATGATTACTATCAACCGGAAGCCTACATTGCTACAACTGATACTTATATAGAAAAAGATTCCGCAATTAATGATGAAATTGATAAGTTGCGCCATTCTGCGACATCTGCTTTGTCTGAAAGACGTGATGTGATAATAGTTGCTAGTGTTTCTTGTATTTATTCATTAGGCGACCCGATTGACTATAAATCAATGGTAATTTCTTTGCGTACAGGTATGGAAAAAAGCCGTGATGATTTAATTAAAAAGCTTGTTGAAATTCAGTATGAACGTAATGATATTAACTTCATAAGAAATAAATTCAGAGTCAGGGGAGATATTGTTGAAATTTTCCCTGTATATTCTAACGATACTGCAATAAGAGTTGAATTTTTTGGTGATGAAATCGACCGAATAAGTGAAATAAACGCTTTAACGGGTGCTGTAAAAAATGTTGTTTCTCACGTTGCAATTTATCCTGCATCGCATTATGTTGTTTCACCTGAAAAGATGGAAGAAGCACTTGAAAAAATTAACAATGAAATGGAATTGCAAGTTGCTGAATTTGAAAAGCAAGGTAAACTTATAGAGGCACAACGCATTCGTCAACGCACAGAGTATGATATGGAGATGCTTCGTGAAACAGGTTTTTGTAAGGGTATTGAAAACTATTCTGCAATTATGTCCGGCAGAAAACCCGGTGAGCCACCATTCACTCTTCTTGATTATTTTCCCGATGATTACGTTCTGTTTGTTGACGAATCTCATGTTACGTTGCCGCAAGTTAGGGGAATGTATGGTGGTGACCGTTCAAGAAAAGAAAGTCTAATTAATTTCGGTTTCCGTTTACCTTCTGCTTATGATAACAGACCTTTAACATTTGATGAATTTTACGGCAAAACTCATCAAAAAATATTTGTAAGTGCAACTCCTGGTCCTTTTGAGGCTGAAAAAAGTGTGCAGACTGCGGAACAGGTTATTCGTCCAACAGGTCTTCTTGACCCTGAAATCAGTGTGAGAAGTACTGAAGGACAAATTGATGATTTAATTTCTGAAATTAACATTCGCATTGAGAAAAAAGAAAGAGTTCTTGTAACCACGCTTACAAAGAAAATGGCAGAAAATCTTACTGATTATTTGTCACAGCATGGAATTAAAGTTCGTTATATGCATTATGATATTGATACTATTGAGCGTATGGAGTTAATCCGCGATTTGCGGTTAGGTGAGTTTGATGTGCTTGTTGGTATCAACCTTCTTCGTGAAGGTCTTGATATTCCTGAAGTTTCTTTAATCGCAATTCTTGATGCTGATAAAGAAGGTTTCTTACGTTCTGAAACCTCACTTGTGCAGATTATTGGTCGTGCTGCACGTAATGCTAACGGTCAGGTAATTATGTATGCTGATACTGTAACAAAATCTATGGAAAAAGCCATTGAGGAAACTTACAGACGTCGTGAAAAGCAGATCGCATATAATGAAGAACACGGCATTGTTCCGCAAACGATTACTAAGGACGTCCGTGAAATTCTTGAAATTTCAAGTCGTGATAAATCAGGTAAACGTAGAATGAGCCGTGAAGAAAAACAGAAACTTATTATAAGACTTACTGAAGAAATGAAAGCGGCTGCAAAAATTCTTGAGTTTGAGCATGCAGCGTATTTACGTGATAAAATTGAGAAACTTAAATCGGAGAAGTAGAATGGAACACGATAAAATAAAAATTATTGGTGCTAAAGAGAACAATCTTAAAAATATTGATATTGAGATACCACGTGATAAACTTGTTGTCTTTACGGGACTTTCGGGCTCAGGTAAATCGTCACTCGCTTTTGACACAATATATGCAGAGGGTCAAAGACGTTATATAGAGTCTTTGTCATCTTATGCAAGAATGTTCTTAGGACAAATGGAAAAGCCGAACGTTGAGTCAATAGAGGGCCTTTCTCCTGCAATTTCTATCGACCAAAAGACAACATCAAAAAATCCCCGTTCAACAGTTGGAACTGTCACAGAGATTTACGACTATTTGCGTCTTTTGTATGCAAGAATAGGTATTCCGCACTGTCCGGTTTGTGGCAGAGAAATCAAACAACAAACTGTTGACCAGATTGTTGACAGTATTATGAGCTTGCCAGAGGGCACAAAGTTCCAAATTCTTTCACCCGTAGTCCGTGGTAAAAAAGGTGAACACGCAAAAGAGCTTGCAAATGCTTTAAAAGCAGGTTTTGTAAGAGCGAGAATTGATGGCGAGGTTACAGAACTTGTTGAGGATATGAAACTTCAAAAGACATACAAGCATACAATAGAAATTATTGTTGACAGACTTGTTGTAAAAGAAGGAATCAGAACAAGACTTGCTGATTCCATTGAAACGACAACTCAACATTCAGGTGGAAATGTAATTATTGACGTAATAGGTGATAAAGAATACCTTTATTCACTCAATTATGCATGTCCTGAGCACGGAATCAGTATGGACGAATTATCACCGAGGATGTTCTCATTTAATAATCCGTATGGTGCTTGTCCTACCTGTACAGGATTGGGCACATTCTTAAAAGTAAGTCCTGATTTAGTTATTCCAAATAAAAATCTTTCAATTGCAGATGGCGGTATCTGTGCAAGCGGTTGGAGTAAGGCTGATAAAGGCTCAATTGCAGGAATGTACTACACTGCACTTGGAAAACAGTTCGGATTTACATTGAAAACACCAATTAAAGACATACCTGAAGATGGCCTGAATGCAATTCTTTATGGTACTGACACAAAAATGAAAATGTCACGACCGACTCTTTATGGCTCAGGTGCTTATGTGTCTGAATTTGAGGGGATTATAAACAATCTTGAGCGACGTTATAAAGAAACAACAAGCGATTGGGCGAGATGGGAAATTGAGCAGGTTATGACTGCATGTAAATGTCCCGATTGTAATGGTACACGCCTTAAACCTGAAATTCTTTCAGTTACAGTAGGCGGAAAAAATATCAGTGAATTTTGTGATATGTCAATTGTAAAGGCAATTGATTTTATCAGTAATCTTGAACTTACTGAAAAGGAACAGTTTATTGCAGAGTCAATTATTAAAGAAATCAAAAGCAGACTGAATTTCTTGAAAAGCGTTGGTCTTGAATATCTTACTCTTTCACGTTCGTCAGGTACACTTTCAGGCGGTGAAAGTCAGCGTATAAGACTTGCAACACAAATTGGCTCATCACTTATGGGAGTTGTTTATATTCTTGATGAGCCGAGTATTGGTTTGCATCAACGTGATAATGACAAATTACTTGGAACTTTACAACGACTTCGTGATTTAGGTAATACGCTGATTGTTGTTGAACACGATGAAGACACTATGCGTGCTGCTGACTATATTGTTGATATAGGCCCCGGCGCCGGTGTTCACGGTGGTGAGGTTGTCTGTGCAGGAACGGTTGATGATATAATAAACTGTAAAGATTCGATTACAGGTATGTATCTTTCAGGAAAAAGAAAAATTCCTGTTCCTGAAGTTCGCAGAAAAGGAAACGGCAAAATTCTTACTGTAAAAGGTGCAGCGGAAAACAATTTGAAAAATATTGATGTTGATTTTCCATTAGGTTGTTTTACTTGTATCACAGGTGTTTCTGGTTCCGGTAAATCTTCACTTATAAATGAGATTCTTTATAAAAATCTTGCCAATGAACTGAACAATGCTAAAAAATCAGTAGGTAAATTTGACAAAATTGTTGGACTTGAAAACCTTGATAAAGTTATTGATATTGATCAGTCACCAATTGGCAGAACTCCGCGTTCTAATCCTGCAACCTATACAGGTGTATTTACCGATATACGTGAACTTTTCGCACAGACACAGGATGCAAAAGTTCGTGGCTATAATTCAGGCAGATTCTCTTTTAACGTTAAAGGCGGTCGCTGTGAGGCGTGTCAGGGCGATGGAATTGTAAAAATCGAAATGCATTTCTTGGCTGATGTTTATGTTCCTTGTGATGTTTGTAAAGGTGCAAGATATAACCGTGAAACACTTGAGGTTAAATATAAAGGTAAGAGCATTTTTGATGTGCTTGAAATGACTGTTGAAGAGGCACTTGAATTCTTTGAAAATATTCCTAAGATTAAAAGAAAACTTCAGACCTTATGTGACGTTGGACTTGGTTATATCAAACTCGGGCAGTCTGCAACAACTCTTTCGGGTGGTGAAGCACAGCGTGTAAAACTGTCCACAGAACTTTCAAAGCGTTCAACAGGTAAAACCGTATATATTCTTGATGAGCCTACCACAGGTCTTCACAGCGCAGATGTGCACAAATTAATCGAGGTATTACAAAAGCTTGTTGATGGCGGTAATACTGTAATTGTTATTGAGCACAATCTTGATGTAATTAAAACTGCTGATTATATTATTGATTTAGGTCCTGAAGGGGGATACAAGGGCGGAAAAATTGTTGCTTGCGGTACTCCTGAAGAAGTTGCTAAATGTAAAAAATCTTATACAGGACAATATCTTAAGAAAATTCTGTAAAAAAATTGCCTGCTGAATTCAGCAGGCAATTTTTTATATGTACTTATTTATGAAATCAATAATTGAATTCCAATATAATTCAGGATTTACACAGACGTTACGAGCATGTGGTGAATCTGGAATTGTAACTTTCTCTTTTTCACAAACAGCGGCTTCATAAACCTTGTCAAGCATTTCGTAAGGTACGAATGTATCTTTATCACCGTGTATGAAAATTGTTGGAGTTTTTGATTTCTTTAACTGCTCAACAGCAGATGCTTCTTTAAAATCAAATCCTGAGTACAGTTTGTTAATTGTATTTGCAGAGTAAAGCGTAGGGAATTCGTGCATTTTAAAATTGTTTTTTATTTTATTACTAAAAATATCCCATACTGATGTATAACCGCAATCTGCAACAGCAGCCTTAACATTATCAGGCAATTCTTCACCGGTAGTCATCATTGTAGTTGCTGAGCCCATAGACTCACCGTGAAGAATAATTTTGCTGTTCGGGTAATTTTCTACAATAAAATTAACCCAATCAACAATATCAAGTCTGTCTTTCCAACCCATAGTAATTGAACTTGCTTCGCTGTCCGCGTGACCATTAAGGCTTGGGGTAAGAACATTGTAACCTAATTCATGATATTTTTGCGCATAAATTCCCATTCCTCTGGGTTCAGATGTGTAACCGTGAATTACAATTACAAAAACATCACTTTCTTTTTCAGCAAAAATAAAATCAGCATGTAAGTTTTTATCTTCATTTGATGATTTGATTACAAGTTTTTCTTTATTAGCGCTATCAAACCACTCTTTACCGATTTCTTTAATGGCGTCAAGGCGTTCTTTTTCTTCATCATTCTTTTTTGATCCGCTTGCAATTCGTGCTACAAAGGGATTTTCAATTCCTTTTTTAGTAAGAGTTACATAATAGAAGAAATTGCCGATTATAAAATAAGTCGCAGCAGCTGTTGCACCGACAATTCCTGCAGTTTTTAAAACTTTTTTTGTATTTTTTTTCATAAAGCATTCCTCCATATTCAATATTTTACAACTATTTTTTCTAATTGTCTATTGATTTTTATGATTATCGATAAAATTTGTAATAAGTGTTGTTTTATTTGAAAAAATCTGCTAAAATAAATTGATATTTTACGTATGAGGTAAAAACTATGAGTAAAGAAATTACTGTTATGAAAACTGCTGTGTTTGGCGGCTTTAAGAAATCTGATGTTCTTACTTATGTTGAACAGTTACAGACTGAAACTGCTGATATTAAGGCTTCTCTTGATGAAAAGCGTGAAGAATCACTCGGTTTAAAGCGCAAGATTGATGAACTTGAAGTTAAGCTTGAAACTCTTTCTCAGGTCAATGAGAAACTCAGTGAAAAGGAAAAAGAAGTTTCTGATTTGACTGTTAAACTTGAACTTGCACTTGCTGAAAATAAAAAATACAGTGAAAAAATTGCTGAATATGATGAAAAATCAGAAAAGTTGCGTCGTGCAGAAAAGCAGATTGGTGCTGCATATATTGATGCTCGCCGTTATTCTGATGATCTTGTTGATAATGCAAAAGCAAAGGCTAAAGATATTGGTGCAATCGCTTCTCAGGATGTAAAGCGTGAGGCTAACGAAATCGAACAACTTCTTAAAGATGTTGACGCAATTTCAAAGAAATTTAACTCTTCACTCGAGCAATTACATAAGGATGTTTATGCTCTTGGAACCAAACTTAATACTTCTGCATCAACATTATTAAATCTTCACACTGATTTGACAGGCATTGAAGAACATACATTTGATTTTGATAGTGACGATGAAACAAATTTTACAGTAATTTCATACAGTGAACATATTGATGACTTCGACAACGAGGTAAAAGAAGGTTAATTATGTCCGAATATTCTTTTGATTCAGTACAGTTAATTGAATATGCAGATAAATTAAAAGCTGGTGACCGTGTTTTACTTTCAGGAACGATATATACTGCTCGTGATGCTGCGCATAAAAGAATTAAGTATTTACTTGATAATGGTCAGGAGTTACCATTCAATATGAAGAATGCCTGTATTTATTATGCCGGACCTACTCCAACACCAGATGGTCTTGCAATTGGTAGCTGTGGTCCAACAACATCAAGCAGAATGGATAAATTTGCACCTGAATTTCTTAACTATGGCTTAAAAGCGATGATTGGTAAAGGCCCTCGTTCAAATGAGGTTGTTGACGCCATAATCAAAAATAAAGCAATCTATTTTTGTGCTACAGGTGGTGCGGGAGCATTGGCTTCAAAGCATATTAATTCTTGTGAAGTGATTGCTTTTGATGATTTAGGCTGTGAATCGGTTAAAAGACTTGAATTTGACAGATTTCCTTTAATTGTTGGAATTGACAGTAATGGTAATAGTATATTTTAATTAGGAGAATAAGTGATGCATTCACAAATTTGTGAGTTAAGAGATAACATTATTAAAAAAGAATTTAATAGAATGAATAATATGCAATTGAAAGCGGTCTTATCGGTTGACGGACCGCTTTTAATTCTTGCAGGTGCCGGAAGCGGAAAAACAACCGTACTTGTAAACCGAATTGCAAACCTTATGAAGTTTGGTTGTGCATATGGCTCAAATGAAATAGAAGCGAGAGTTAATGTAGATACATTGGCTCTTATGAATGCTTATTATGACGGAGATATGTCTGTTTATGGCGAAATCAAACGTATTTTATCGGTTGACGCACCAAAACCTTGGGAAATTCTTGCATTTACCTTCACAAATAAAGCCGCAAATGAATTAAAAGAAAGACTTGTTTTGCGAATTGGTGAAGATGCGAATGACATATGGGCAGGAACATTCCATTCAATTTGCGTTCGTATTTTGCGTAAAAATGCTGAATTATTAGGCTTTTCAAAGCATTTCACAATATATGATACCGATGACAGCAAACGCATTATGAAGGATTGTCAGCGACTTTTGAATATTGATGATAAATTCTTGCCACATAAATCAATTCTTGCTGAAATCAGCCGTGCAAAAGATATGTTAGTTCCACCTGAAGAGTTCTTAAATCTTGGTAGTGGTAATTACCGTGAAAAACAAATTGGTGAATGCTACGCCAAGTATCAGAAACTTCTGAGAAATGCTGATGCTATGGATTTTGACGATATTATTTTCTATACGGTTAAACTTTTGCAGGAAAATGATGATGTAAGAGAATACTATCAGAATAAGTTTAAGTATGTTCTTGTTGACGAGTATCAGGACACTAACCACGCTCAGTTTATGCTTACAAAACTTTTGTCAGAAGGTTATAACAATATTTGTGTTGTTGGTGATGATGATCAGAGTATTTATAAATTCCGTGGTGCTACAATTGAAAATATTTTAAGCTTCGAAAAGAATTTTAAAAATGCACAAACAATCCGTCTTGAGCAGAATTACCGTTCTACACAGAATATACTTGATGGTGCAAACGCAGTTATATCACATAACGAACAGCGCAAAGGTAAAAATCTCTGGACATCAAACGGCGAGGGCGATAAAATTATTCTCAACACTCTTGATGATGAATATTCTGAAGGTAAATTTATTGCTGATGAGATTATGAAACAAATGGGCTCAACAGGTAAGTTTAGCGACTTTGCAGTTCTTTACAGAATGAACTCAATGTCTAACTCTGTTGAAAGAGCATTGGTTCGAAGCGGTATTCCATACAGAATTATTGGCGGTCACAAGTTCTATGACCGTATGGAAATCAAAGATGCTTTAGCATATTTGTCAGTTATTTCTAATCATGATGATAGTGTTCGACTTGAGCGCATTATTAATGTTCCAAAACGTGGTATTGGTGCAACGACAATTGCTAATGCAAAAGAAATTGCTGACGCTCTTGGAATAAGCTTGTTTGAGGTATTCAGAACATCTAATGAATATGAAAAACTTAAGCGTGGCTCTGATAAACTGATTGCTTTTACTCAGATGATTGAAAGCTTTGCTGACCTTTTAACAAAGGAATCACCGTCATCTGTCTTTATTTCTTTGCTCGATGAAACAGGCTATAAGGCTATGACAATGGCAGATAAAGAAAAAGGTGAAGAAAGATTGCAGAACTTAGATGAGCTTAATAACAACTTGATAAGATATAAGGAAGAAAATCCCGACGGCGAGTTATCAGATTTTCTTGAAGAAGTCGCTTTGATGACTGACATAGATAATTATAATGCGGATGCTGATACAGTTGTTCTTATGACACTTCACGCTTCAAAAGGACTTGAATTTCCTGTGGTATTTATTCCAGGAATGGAAGAAGGCGTATTCCCGGGAATGCAGTCAATGTATGACCCAACTGAAATTGAAGAAGAGCGTCGTCTTGCTTACGTTGGAATTACTCGTGCAAAGCAAAAGCTTTATCTTCTTAATACCCGTTCAAGAATGATTTTCGGATCAACAAAATATAATATGCCGTCAAGATTTCTGAATGAGTTACCTGCAGAATGCTGTGAAACATTAGTTAAACCTAAAAAACCAATCCAACGCAAACCTGTTGAAAATAACGTTAAACCCAATACAAGCGGATTTGGTATTGGATTTGGTAGTCAACCAAAGAAATCCACAGATACGTTTATGGTTGGTGAACAGGTTGTGCATCGTGTATTTGGTAAAGGTATGATAGTTTCGCTTAAACCAATGGGAAATGATACTCTTATGGAAATTGCCTTTGAAAAGGTAGGAACTAAAAAGATTATGGCAAATATGGGTGCTGTTAAAAAGGCATAAAATTAGAGGTCGCAACTGCGACCTCT
>CAYXMF010000035.1:0-13042 GCA_964465845.1 uncultured Eubacteriales bacterium
TGGCACCCCTTGCGAGAATCGAACTCACATCTAATCCTTAGGAGGGATTTATTCTATCCATTGAACTAAAGAGGCATATTTAGGCGAGTTTTAACTCGCCTTTTTGTTTTAATTTTATTCTGCTACATAGTTTTTGGACCAGTTGTCAATGATTTCTGAAAATTCGTCACCTTTCATTGCCTCAAGGCAGGCGGTACGGTTGTTGTCGTAATAACCGTAGGTTTCATCAAAGACATCGACTCTTTGCACAAGGAATATGTAGTCATCAAGAGTGATGGTTGCAGTTTTTCCTGTTTCGATTTTCTTGACCTCTGCAAAAAATCCTTCAGGGAAAGTTCCGTCTGAAAATGCGTTTATAAGAGTGTTGTGGACATCTGTATTTTCACCTAAAGAAACAACAGCTTCTTCAATGAGAGTCCCCTCATTAATCAAGGTTACAACAGAGTTATATGATGCTGTGACAGATGCTTTCTGCTCAGGTGACATATCAACGCTTTTTCCGCTGTCATCAACGCTGAACAGATAACCTGTCACGAAGCTAATTCCAATGTAATTCTCTTTGAAATATGCTTTGATTTCATCTTCACTTATATCGCTGTAATAATCAGCCAGCAATTCGGATTCATACTCTTTTGAAAGCTCGATTTTATAGATTGTCTGTTTTGAAACGCCGATTTCGTTGTAGTAGTTTCCATAAAGATGCCACAAATTATTTACATATGTTGAAAGTGCACCTTTCTGCTCGGAATCAATTGAAAGTCCACGGTTTGCGAACTCCGAATTGATTGTAACATAGCGTGAAATGGCAGATTTTATTGCATCTTCACTGACTTCACCGTTTTCGTCTTTTTCGAGAGTGTTTTCATAGTATTTATATATTTCGTTATCAATTTTTACGCCGTTGACTTTTACTTTTGCGGGACCTGAACAGGAACAGAGCAAAAGAGCGAGTGTAAGCGTTGCAAGAAGAAGCGAAAGAACTTTTTTCATTATTCTTCCTCCTTTGAATTGATGTAATCAAGATAAAGCTTGTCCTTTAAAAGACGCTTTTCCTTTTCAAAGCGGCGTTCAGCCTTAACCTTTTCTTTGTTTTTACCGATAATTCCGTTACGTAAGAATGCAACAAAAAGCATTGTAAGAACGGCGCCTATGGCGCAACTGATAAAGTCAACCATTGTATCGGCATTGCCTTTTTGAAGAGTCATACCGTAAATCTGGTCCATTGAGAACTCATAGATTTCCCAACCAACCGCAATTCCCAAAGCAAAGGTCAGTGAGAAAAGTGATGACATTGCAGGACCTAAGTCCCCACGCTTGCGGTAGATAATATTTGCAAAATCGTAACCAAACCAGGCAGAAAGCACGCCTGATGCAAAGTGGGTAACAATATCAAAATGCTCAAAAGTTGTACGGTTGTTAAGAGTTGAGCCAATGCACACCGCAATAAAAATGAAAAGGGTGAGCATTGTCTGGGTTGATGCTTCAACCTCGATTATAAATGATTTCTTGCCGAAAATCTGGAAGAAATCCCACAGGTGAGTAAACATAATTGCAAAAATAGCCTCTAAAAATTCAACTACTGAACCGTGAAAAAGCCCGTAAATACCCCAACACAGAATAACAATGCGGAGTGCGAGCCATAAAATTCTTTGATTTTTTGGTAAGTAGCCGAAGGTTTTAGTCATTTTTATCACCATGTTTATATATCAATAAAATAATATCATACGAGCTTTGATTTTACAAGGAAAGTATTGAGAATGAGCAACCCTCAATAAGAATCTCGTTATTTACGGGGTTATTTCCGTAAAGTGCGGTTGGGTTGCTGTAATAATCGGGTAATCGGTAAGAAATAGGATGCTCATTTCTATTCACAATAAGCATAATATCACCATTCTCATCGTGACGGCGGTATGCAACGCAACCAAGCATTGATGAAACGGGAGAGAAATAGCCCTTTTTAAATACGGGATTTTCACGTCTTATTTTGCCCATTGTTTTATAGAAATCAATTAATTCTTTATTTTCATTTCCCCAAGGGTAGCAACCACGGTTGAAAGGGTCTTTGTAACCCTCCGTACCCGCCTCGTCACCGTAATATACTGAGGGAACACCCGGAAGAGTGAATTGCAGTGCAACGGCACATTTTAAAAGTTCGACACCTTTTTGATATTTGTCTCCAAGCGGATGGCATGCCTGCCACGCTCTGTCACGATATTCACAACTTTCGCCTGCAATTTTTGTGATTGCTCGTTCTGTGTCGTGAGTGCCAATGTGATTCATCATAACATCAAGGCATTCTTTCGGGTAGTTATCAACAATCTGCATAACAGTTGCCATAAAACTTTCAGCTTTACCGTTACGGCAGAAGTCAATAATCGCATTTGCAAACGGGTAGTTCATAACTGAATCAAACTGACTGCCGAGAAGATAACGTCTGCGACTGCCGTAGCTGTGCTTTGTAGTAGCATCTTCCCAAACCTCGCCCATTAAAAGTGCGTCGGGTTTGGTAGCTTTAAGTCTTGCACGCAATTCATCAATAAAAATATCGGGCAACTCGTCGGCAACGTCTAAACGGAAGCCGTCAGCCCCTGCGTTGAGCCATTTTTCAACGATTCCGCCCTTGCCGTTAATGAATTTGCGGTACTCTTCGCCCTCTTCAATTACTTCGGGAAGCGTTTCAAATCCCCACCAGCTTTGGTATTTATGCGGGTAGTTTGTGAATTTGTACCACTTGTAATATGGGCTTTCGGTGGAGTTGTATGCGCCAAGAGTTTCGTATCTGCCTTTTTTGTTGAAATAAATGCTGTCATCACCTGTATGCGAGAAAACACCGTCAAGAATTATGTGAATTCCAAACTCTTTTGCGGATTTGCAAAGTCTTTTAAAATCTTCTTCTGTGCCGAGAACTGAGTCAATCTTGCTGTAGTCGGCTGTATCATAACGGTGGTTTGAATGAGCCTCAAAAATCGGGTTGAGATAAATACAAGAAACGCCTAAATCTTTAAGATATGGCAGTTTTTCTTCTATTCCTTTAAGGTCACCACCAAAAAAGTCATTATTGAGCACTTTGCCCTCAGCGGTTGGTCGCCATTCAGGTTCTGCACCCCAATCGTCACGCAAAACACGGTCAGTCGGAACATTTTCTTTTTTACTGCCCGAATTATAGAAACGGTCGGGGAAAATCTGATAGATAATTCCACCTTTAAGCCAGTCGGGTGTGGTGAAATTCTTTTCGGTTACGGTCAACTGCCAGTCTTTGCGTGCGTAAGATGTGCCTGAAAATCCGCCAATGCCGTCTTCAGTCTGTAAAACAGAACTTCTGCCGTAAGATGAGAAGTAATCGAAATGATACCAGTAAAGGCCCTCAGTTTCAACAGTGGTATGAATGTCCCAGATTTCAGCGTCGTCACCGTGCATTCCTAACCAGAGCATAGGGCGTTCTTCATAATTTCCGTCATCACGGCGGAGCATAAGCACAGCACTACTACAACAAAATGAGCGCGGGAGGACAAGGCGAAGATGTATTTCTTCACCTGAACTGATACTGCCAAATTTATTTTTGAAGAATAAATCCCTTGAATTGTAGGGAATAAATCCCATAACTACACCTCAAAAATCATAATCAACATATTTTATCAAAATAAAGAGTGTATTGCAAGATGTTTTGTAAACATAGACTGTTATAACAGTTGCTCTGCAACAACTAATGCTTCTGCTGATATTTTTGTTCCCAGACAGAAACCATCACAAAAAGATTGTTCACTTATCAAAAGCACATAATCATTTACACAATCAATATATTTTTCTAAGATTTCTTTAGTGTCATCATTAAGTTTTTCTTTTAATTTGCAACAATTATCTGACATTAGTTTTTCCATTTTCGCAATTTCTGAATTATTTCCGCCTAATCGCATAATAGGGTCAAGATTCCCGCTCCAAAGTTGTGAAATGGTTTTTGTCATAATATCAACTCCAATGTAATAATAGAACACATTATAACACCATTTGATATTAAAATCAATAGTACCGTTTGATATTATGATATTATTTTTTAGGAGTTGATATTATGAAAACAGCTGAAAGAATACGAAATCTTAGAGAAGACAGAGATTTAACCCAAACGGAAGTTGCAGATTATTTACATACTTCGCAAACGGTTTATAGCAGATATGAGAGAAATGAAAGAAGTCTGCCGATAGAAATGTTGTATGAATTATGCAAGTTTTATAATGTTTCAGCGGATTATATTTTAGGATTAACCGATAATTCTAAGATAAATAAATAACTTGAAATGCCTTAAATAGATGCGTACTTTTGTGCTATTGATTTTGCAATGTCTATATGGTAAAATTAGATTATATTAAATTATAAGGGGAATTTTGTATGTGTAAATTTTATGCAGAATTAAAGCATAACGGCTCAACTGTAAGCTGTAACAGCTTTGAAAACGATTACTTTGATTTCAAGTATGACGAGAAAAAGGGTAGTATCAAAGCAGTTCTTACAGCTAAAAAAGACATTGAAATGGTGAGCCTTGCTCTCAAATATGAAAAGGATTTTGATGATGACGATTTGTTCTATGCAAACGGATATCAGGCTTGGACAACATCTCGTGAATTTTCAAAGGAAGATAAATTTGACGGACTTCTTGATTTAGCAAGAGTAACAAAGTTTACAGCTCATTTTGCAGGTCTTTCAGGTGACTATCATTTTGAAAAATATGGCGAAAAAGGCAAATTCCACGGCTATACATATTGCTATTTCCGTGAAAAAGGCGAGCGTGAAATCAAACTTTACGGCTCAAAGAGTGAACGTCAGGGATTCACAATCTTTGATGTTGATATGAACGACGATGAATTCAGAATCAAGAAAGATGTTGAGGGACTTGTTCTTACAGCAGGTCAGGAATATGAAATCTTTGATATCGCAATTATTGAGGGCGATATGGACAAGGTTATGGACAAGTATTTCTTTGACTTTGTTGGTTGTAAAAAGCCTGCAATCAGCCATCTTTCAGGTTATACATCGTGGTACAACTATTTCCAGGACATTAATGAAGACATTATCTTGCGTGATCTTAACGGACTTGACAGAGCAAGTGAAGAAGTTAACATTTTCCAGGTTGATGACGGTTATCAGCACGCAGTTGGTGATTGGCTTATCACTGACCACAAAAAATTCCCTCACGGTATGAAATATATTGCTGATAAAATCCACGAAAAAGGTTACAAGGCAGGTATCTGGCTTGCACCTTTCAGTGCACAGTGCAACTCAATGATTGCAAAGAAGCACCCCGACTGGCTTTTAAGACATAACCGTAACGGTAAGAAAATGCTCGGTTGTCAGGGCTGGGGCGGTGCTTATACACTTGATATTTACAATCCACAGGTTCGTGCATATATCAAGAAGGTGTTTGACACAGTTCTCAACGTATGGGGCTTTGATATGGTTAAACTGGACTTCCTTTACAGCCAGTGTATCGAGCCACGTAACGGCAAAACACGTGGTGAGATTATGTGCGACGGCGTTGATTTTCTCCGTGAAGTTTGCGGTGATAAGTGGATTCTCGGTTGCGGTGTTCCGCTTGGTGCTTGTATGGGTATTTTCGATGCCTGCCGTATCAGTTGTGATGTAAATAAAAACTGGACATACAAACTTTCAAAGAGTCTTAATATAAACTCTATAATAACAGGTATCAGATTTAACGCTGAAATCCCATCATCACAGAATGCAATCACCAACACAATTTTCCGTAATCACCTTGACGGCAGAGCATTCTGTAATGACCCTGACGTATTCTTCCTTCGTGACATTAACATTGGTTACAATATGGAACAGAAGCTTCTTCACGGTAAGGTAAATACTGTTTGCGGTAACGTTCTTTTTGTTTCTGACAACGCAGGCGATTTTGATGACGAAAGAATTGAATACTTGAAGGAATTCTTCAGAGATAAAGATTACAAGGTTAACCTTGCTGAATTTGAGGGTGAAGATGTTATTCGTCTTGAATTCTCAGAAAACGGCGAAGACAAAACATTAAGACTTAATTTAACTACTGGCGAAAGCAACGTTAGAGAGGTTTTATAATGAAACTTGCAGTTATCGGTGGCGGTGGAGTCCGTTCAATGTTTTTAGCAAAAAGTATTGCGGGCAGAGCCGAAAAAATGGGTATCACAGAACTCGTTTTTATGGATAACAATGAGCAAAAGTTAAATATTTATGGCAAGATGGCGAGAGAGGTTTCTCGCCGTCTTTGTCCGTTTATGGACTTTGTTCTGACTACTGACCCAATAGAAGCAATTAAAGATGCAGATTATGTAATCACAACAATCCGTGCAGGCGGTGACCGTATGCGTTGTCGTGATGAACGAATTGCTCTTGATATGGGTATTCTTGGTCAGGAAACAACGGGTGCAGCGGGATTTTCTTTTGCTATGCGTAGTATTCCCGCACTTAAAGAGTATTGTGAGCTTGTGAAAAAGTATGCAAAGCCTGATGCTATGGTGTTTAATTTCACAAACCCCGCAGGCGTTGTGTCACAGACACTTCGCGATATGGGCTATGATTTTACATACGGAATTTGTGATGCGCCAAGTGGAATGTTAAGACGATTTGAAGAACTTTACGAATACCCCGAAAATCATCTTGATGCCCTTTGCTACGGACTTAACCACTTGTCATTTTTTAAGCATATCAAGGCAGACGGCGTTGATATCACAAACAAAATTGTAAGTGATGACAAGGCTTATGAGAATACTGATTTGCGTTATTTTGACAAGGATTTTTTAATGCGTAAGCAGTATGTCCCAAATGAATATATGTATTATTTCTACAATCGTGAAAAAGCAGTTGAGAACATTCTTAATGCAGAGCGTACCCGTGGCGAACAGATTGCAGATATAAACGAAAAAATGACAGAAGCACTTTCAAATATTGATATAGAAAATGACTTTGAAAAGGCTCTCGAAATTTTTGATTATTACTACGGACTTCGTGAAAATTCATATATGGCAAGCGAAACAGGAAATCGCAGACAAAGCACATGGCATTTTGATATGTACGCACCCGATGACGGCGGTTATGCAGGTGTAGCGCTTGGAATTATTGATGCTAAAAATATGGAAAGCAACAAAAAGATAATTGCTTGCGTTCCAAATGACAATAACGCTATTGATTTCTTGAATAAAACAGATACCGTTGAAATCACTTGCGAGATTAGAGATGGCAAGGTAACGCCTGTTGAAATCGGCGAAGTACCGTTTGAAAATAAAGAGATTATTACAAGAGTCAAGGCTTATGAACGACTTGCATCAAAGGCGATTATAAACTGCGACCGTGAGTCAGCGGTTGATTGTCTTTATTTGCATCCATTGGTAAGTTCATATTCTTTGGCAGAAGAACTTGTTGATAAATATATTGAACTTAACAAAGAATTTACGGGAGAATGGAAATGAGTTTTGTAGCGGCTTTCGGAAAACTGAATGTAGATTTGCTTTATTCGGGAATGCCGCGAATTCCCAATGAGGGCGAAGAAATTTACTCAAAGGATTTTAAGGTCTGCCTTGGCGGTGGGCTTCCTGCAACTATGATTAACTGTTCGCGCCTTGGTGTACCCTCGAAAATCGGCACTTTTTTAGGCGACGATATGTTTTCACAGTTCGCAAAATCCGAACTTGATAAAAACGGCACAGAATACACAGCATTTGAAAGCAAAAACTACCCGTTAAACGTGACGTCTGCAATTATAACTCAGCGTGACCGCACTTTTGTGTCTTATGGCGGAACTGAAAACTATTCAGACGAAATGCTTGAAAAAATCTACAATTGCCTAAAAGGTGCAAAGGTTGTTTGTATGCAAGAGAATATTCTGCCTGTTTACAAAGAGCTTAAAAAGGACGGCACGATTTTAGTGCTTGATACGGGTTACAGCGAAGACATGTCTGTTGAAAAATACAAGGATTTAATTGAAATTGCCGATTATTACACGCCCAGCATTGATGAAACCGAAAAAATGACGGGTACAAGAGAACCACAGAAAGCCCTCGATTTTCTTCGTAACTATTTTGAAAAGCCTATTGTAAAACTCGGCAAATTTGGTTGTGCAGGGTACGATAACGGTTATTTTACAGTAGATAACATTGACGAATTCAAGTGCATTGACGCAACGGGCGCGGGAGATGCATTCCTTGCAGGTTTCGTTTACGGTCTTTATAATGATATGGATTTTAAACAATGCATTCTTGCAGGTAACATTACAGGCGGAAAATGCGTTACGGGTATAGGCTGTTTGACGGAGTATGTAGATAAAACAGAAATCGGTGACTTAATGAAAAAGTACGAATATTTGTTGAAATAACAGCATTTATGTGTTAGACTAATGGTGTTAATTTGAATTTCTGGGTGTTAAGAGATGGATTTAAAAAAACATCATAAACCGACCTTTGACAATCTTCCCGAAGAAAAGCGTCGCAGAATCCTTGAAGTTGCAACAAAAGAGTTTGCAAAGAAAGGTTATCACGATGCGAGTATAAGCAACATTGCTTCAAAATCGGGTATCAGCGTAGGTGCAGTTTACAAATATTTTGATAATAAGCAAGATTTGTTTTTAACGATTGCAGACCATAGCATTGATCGTATGGAACAGCTTCTTTTAGGTCTTGCAGAGGCTGACGAAGATGTTATTATCAAGGTTGAAAAGATTTTGCGTGAGATTATTTCAGCATCACGTGAAAACGGCGTGCTTGTTAAGCTTTACAATGGAATGACTGCCATAAATGATAAAAAACTTGCAAAACAATTTGCAGTTGAAATGGAGTCAATGACGGCACGGATTTATATTGAAGCAATTATTGAGGGGCAGAAAAACGGTGAAATAAGAAAAGATATTGATCCGCAGGTTGCTGCACTTTTAATTGACAATCTTTTTATGAATCTGCAGTTTTCTTATGCAGGTGATTATTATGAAGAACGGTTTAAAATTTTCTGCGGTGAAGATATTCACCAAAGAGATGAATTTATAATTGAGCAAATTCTTAAATTTATAAAATCAGCACTTAAATAAGTGATTGTTAAAGGGGAAAGAAAAATGGAAAAAGAAATTTATGCTCTTGCCTTTGATATAGGTACAACGGGTGTTAAAACATGCCTTTTCAAAATCGGTAAGACTATTGATTTGATTGCAGCAGCAAGTGAGGGTTATAACCTTTATATTTTGCCTAATGGCGGCGCTGAACAGGACCCTGATGAATGGTGGGCAGCAATGTGCTCAACATCAAAGCTTGTAATCGAAAAATCAGGCGTTGATCCTAAAAATATTTACGGTATTTCTTTCTGCTCACAGATGCAGGGACTTGTACTTGTTGACAAAGACGGCAACCATGTTCGTCGCGCATTCAGTTACATGGATCAGCGTGCTACTGAAGAACTTAAAAAAGGTATTGCATACGGACCTCAGATTGCGGGTGCTAATATTGCAAAACTTCTTCCGTCACTTGCAATTACAGGTGCGGTTGCAGCAAGCGTTAAGGACCCTGTTTGGAAATACAAGTGGACTGAGGCTAATGAGCCTGAAAACTTCGCAAAAGTACATAAATGGCTTGACGTTAAAGAATATCTTATCTGCCGTATGACAGGTGAGTTCGTTATGACTAAAGACTCTGCTTTCGGAGCACTCATTTATGACCACAGAGAAGGTCACAGATGCTGGAGTCCTACAATCTGTAAACTTCTCGGCGTTAATATGGACCACTTGGCAAGAATTGCTGACTGTACAGAAAAAATTGGCGAGCTTCGCGCAAAACAGGCTGAAGAATTAGGCCTTGTTCCCGGAATTGCAGTTTATGGCGGTGGCGGTGACGCTACACTTATCGGCGTGGGTGCAGGTGCAGTTGCTAAGGGTGACACTCATATTTATCAGGGTACATCAGGCTGGGTATCAACTGTTGTTGATAAGAGCATTGTTGATGCAAATGCTATGATTGCGGCTGTTGTTGGTGCTGCTGACGGCATTTACAATTACTTTGCAGAGCTTGAAACTGCAGGTAAGTGCGTTGAGTGGGTTAAAGACCACCTTGCCCTTGATGAAATCGACCTTTACCTTGACAAACAGCACGACTTGAAACTCAAAGGTACAGACCGCGAGGTAGTTTATACAAACCTTTACGACTATATGATGGCAGTTGTTGACTCAATTCCTGCAGGTAGTGGCGGAGTAATCTTTACACCTTGGCTTCACGGTAACCGTTGCCCGTTTGAAGATCCGAATTCAAGAGGAATGTTCTTCAATATCAGTCTTGACACAGGCAAAACTGAATTAATCAGAGCCGTTGTTGAGGGTGTTTGCTTCCATCTTCGTTGGTTCCTTGAAACACAAGATAAGAAAGTTAAAACTTCAAATACAGTTCGTTTTGTCGGTGGTGGTGCATTGTCAAACGTTACTGCTCAGATCCTTGCAGATTGCACAGGCAGAGTAGTTGAAACTGTTGCAAGCCCACAGAATGTTGGTGCTGTTGGTGCGGCTGTTCTTATTGCTGTTGATGCAGGCATTATTCCTAACGTTCAAGAAGCAAAGAAGCTTATTCCTGCGGCAAAGACATTCGTTCCTAACGCAGATAATAAGCCGATTTACGATAAGAATTTTGAAGTATTCAAGAAACTCTATAAGTCAAATAAAGAAAACTTTGAAATGCTTAACAAAATAAATTAAAACATATAGCGACTGGTGAGGTGGCACACAACACCTCATCAGTCGCTTTGCGACAGCTTCTCCTCAAGGAGAAGCCTTTTTTATTTTTATGCTTTATTTTGTTATTGCAATGCGATACAAAAAATTGTATAATAAATTGTATATGTAATAAATCGGAGGTGTTATTTTGGAAGAAAAAAGTTCTCTCAACAATAAATACCAAAAAATTGATATAGATGAAGCTGCGGTTGAGGTGCAAGAGCCTGAAAAGGAAAAGCCTGCAAAAGAAAAAAAGGCTAAAAAAGAAAAACCACCGAAAGCTCCTAAAGAAAAGAAAGAAAAAGCTCCGAAAGAGCCAAAACAACCTAAGGAGAAGAAGGTAAAAGAACCTAAACCGCCGAAGGAAAAGAAAGTTAAAGAGCCTAAAGAGAAAAAGGTTAAAGAGCCGAAACCTCCAAAGGTGAAAAAAGAAAAGAAGAAAAAATGGGCGGTTGAAATAGTTGAAGATTACTCTGCAGAAGTCAGCGAAGAAATTGCAATAAATGAAACGCCTGTTGAAAAGGTTGAGGTTGAAAAAACCGAAACAGCTATCGGTGAACGCAGAACAGAAGAAATTGTCTTGCCTGTAATTAAATCGGTTAAGCAGATTTCGGGGACTCCGGCTAAAGAAAAAAAGGTTAAGGTTCCCAAAACTCCTAAAGAGAAAAAAGTAAAAGAACCTAAACCGCCGAAAGAGAAGAAAATTAAAGAGCCTAAGGCTCCAAAAGTAAAAAAAGAGAAAGCTCCCAAAGAACCAAAAGAGAAAAAACCGCGCGAGCCATTGACAAAAAAAGATTTTATAACGATTGTTATAGCCGTTCTTGCACTTGCAATGGTGGTTGTTTTTGCTGTTATAAAATATTTCCCCGAAAGTGAAATTGAAACAGATTTTACCGAAACTACAACCGAATCGCAAGAAAAACTTTCAAGTATTCAGGTTGTGCGTGACGGCATATCTGTAAATCTTGTTCAAACAGACATTCCTGATGTTTTCTACGGCTATTCAAGTTCTTATGACTTGCAGTATTATCAGTACAAAGACGAGAAAATGACGGCTGTAAAGGCTACAGGCAGTGTTGATGTAACCGTTGATATGGGTAACGAAACAATTCCTGCAACGATTAAGTACGTTGAACTTGGCGGCAAGATTTTCGGTACTGGACTTTTTGTTGCAAGTCAGAGCGAAAGCGTATATTTCTATGATATGGTGGCGTTTCAGATTGTAAATCTTCCTGAAGGCTACGAACAAGAGGGTAAAGCATTGTTACTTGCAACAACGAGCAAAAATGTGCTTACGCAAAGAGTAACTCTGTGGCCTGAAAGCTTTGTTGTTGACCTTGAAACAGGCGCAACATCAAGATTTTTAAAGGTAATAAACAGAAATATTGATGTGACCACAGGTGCAGGTGTTGATGATTTCTGCATACTCACAAGCGAAAGCTACTCGGCATCAAACAAAATTCCGTTTATTTCTGCACGTGAATATGAGGCTGACAGCGGACAACAAGACATTTTCATTAAGAACGGTAGCAGTGAAGAATTGTATGTAAGTGATATTTACGGCAAATTCTTGCTTACCGACGGCAACTCCGTAATCTTTATGCGAAAGACTGACAAGGGATTTGATGTAGTTCGCAAGATAGGTGAAGAAGAAACCGTTATTGAATCGTTCTACGGCACAATGAGTACAAACTATATGTATTCAGGCGAATATATTTTCAATAAGAATGACGGTAAACTTTATAATCTTAAAACAGGCGACGAAAAGACGATTGTAGGTTACCGAATGAACGCAGAAATGATTTCTGTAAGTCCTGATGGTAAGTATCTTGTAATGCTTGGCACAGTTACAAATATGATGGATTATCAGGTGCATATCTTCAACCTTGAAACAGGCGATTACACCAAGTTCAAGGATGACAACTATTCAAGCCATTCAAATCTTACATTCATAAACAACACAACAGCCGTGTATATGGTGCTTGACCCGAATCAAGGCTATGAGTATGTTGTATTAGATATGAATAAAATTAGGTGATTCTATAACCGGCTCCCTCTGATGAGGGAGCTGTCATTTTCGCAGAAAATGACTGAGGGAGAGAAATGTATGTGTGTTTCTTGTTCGTTTTGACCTTGATGACACATAATAACTGCGTTTTTTTATTAATTTTCAACAAAGTTCGCAAAATCGCAAAAAAATGCTTGCAATTTGTGTTTCGTTCTGTTAGAATATCTCTTGCGTTCACGAGATAAAGAGTTTCGTGAGTCGGTGTTGATTGCAATGAGGGTCCACCCGTTCCCATCCCGAACACGGTAGTT
>CAYXMF010000036.1:0-13034 GCA_964465845.1 uncultured Eubacteriales bacterium
ATTATGCTTTGTTATGGGTGTCAGCGAAATCTGACTGTTATTAAATATAGTTGACACAGTCCACAAAGTATGATATAGTGGACTGTGTCAACTACATTCTTTAATTGTCAGATTGTGAGGAACATTTTATGAAGAAAGTTATAAATCCACGGTTAATGCTGATTGCATCCATGACAATATTCGGTACATTAGGTTTATTTGTGCGAAATATTCCGGTTTCTTCAGGGGAGTTGGCATTATATCGTGCTGTTTTAGCGGCTCTTCTGATTGCGGTGTTTTTGCTGATCACTAAACAGAAAATTCCCTTTGCCAATATTAAAAAAGAAGTTCCGTTACTTCTTGCATCAGGTGTTGCAATGGGAATTAACTGGATTCTCTTGTTTGAAGCATATAAGTACACAACCGTATCTGTTGCCACACTGAGTTATTATTTTGCTCCCGTTATTGTTACGGTGGTATGCCCGATTCTTTTTAAGGAAAAACTTACAGGTAAGCAGATTGTATGTTTCATTATGTCTACATTAGGTCTTGTTCTGATTACCGGTATTGGTGACGTAGGTGGGGAAAGTGATTTTGTCGGAATATTGTTCGGATTAGGTGCAGCAGTATTTTATGCAACCGTTATTCTTCTGAACAAATTCATTAAAAATGTTGAAGGTATTCACAGAACTTTTTTGCAGTTCCTTTCTGCTATAGTCATATTGATTCCGTATGTTATGATGACAAGCGGAGTGACATTAGGAAAACTGAATGGGGTAGGTTGGACAAATCTGCTTATAGTTGGTCTTGTTCACACAGGCGTAACATACGGTATGTACTTTTCTTCTCTTAAAGAATTACCGGGACAAAAAGCCGCCATTCTCAGTTATATTGACCCGCTTGTTGCAGTATTGATTTCTGTCACCGTTTTGGGAGAAACAATGACGCTATGGCAAATAATCGGTGGTGTTTTGATTTTAGGGTTCACTCTTTGGAACGAAATTTCACCGAAAGCGAAAAATTAGGAGGTAATTATGTTTTCTGCCGATCAGATAGCCGATATTCAAGGCTTTAATAAGGTGTATCAGAATTTACTGAAACAAATCGACTCTGCTATTCTGAAAACAGGTTATACTCTGACAGAAAAAGACGTTTTGCTTGAAATCAGTAAAACAGAACGCTGTACGGCAAACATTCTCATTCAGCAGTTGAATATTGACCGTAGTTATATGAGCCGTATGATTGCAAAATTTGAAAAGCATGGGCTGATTGAAAAAACACAGTCTCAGACTGACAGCCGTATTCGATATATCAGGCTGACGGAGTTGGGACGAAAAGAAATAAACCGATTAAGTGATATTCAAAGCACTCATATCGGTGCAATTTTTAACAAATTAAGTGATGAAGATCAGCATACCGTTTGGCAGTCAATGGTTTTAATACGGAATAAGTTAAGCGATGCAAACGATGTTATCACGATACGTCCATTTACCCAAAGCGATATAGAATACGTTATTTCTCGCCATAAGACGCTTTATTATGCGGAACGTCATCTTAGTGGTACGTTTTCGGCTTATGTTGATGAAATTGTTTACCGCTTTGTAGATAATTTCAATGCCCGGACTGACTGTTTGAAAATTCTCGAATGTAACGGCGTTCCTGCTGGCAGTATAGCCATTGCAAAGGTAGATGAAGAAACTGCTCAATTACGTTTCTTTATGCTTGAGCCGGAAATGCGTCAGCGTGGATATGGTAATCGACTTATGGATATGGCGTTGGAATTTTGCCGTGATAAAGGGTATAAAAAAGTTTTCCTGTTGACAATTACTGCACAGGTCATTGCTCGTCATGTTTATGAAACTCATGGTTTCCATAAGGTCTCATCAAATGATAAATCTGAATGGGGCGATGGCGTTATTGAAGAGCGTTGGGAAGTCCAACTCTGATTTCAAAAAGCATTAAGATATTAAACTTTTAATTCCGTAGAAAATTGTGAAAGAGTATGATATACTTTTTTCAAGAGGTGAGAGTATGCTGAATAAATACAACTGGGCAATATTAGGCTGTGGCAGTATTGCCAACGATTTTGCCCGTGAAATGAATAAAATGGGTGGCAAGGTTTATTCCGTAGCCAACCGTACTTATGAAAAAGCAGTTCAATTCGCAGAAAAGTACAATATAGAAAAGGTTTATAAAAATATTGACGATTTATTCATAGATAAGAATGTTAATATCGTCTATATCGCAACACCTCATAATAAGCATATTGAGTATATTCTTAAAGCTTTGGAAAACGGCAAGCACGTGCTTTGCGAAAAGGCAATCACTTTGAATTCCGATGAACTCAATAAAGCCGTAGAACTTGCAAACGAGAAAAATCTTATTTTAGCCGAGGCTATGACAATCTATAATATGCCTCTTTATGCAGAACTTGAAAAAATTATAAATTCAGGTAAATTAGGTGAATTTCGACTTGCCCAAGTGAATTTCGGTAGTTTTAAAGAGTACGATATGTCAAACCGTTTCTTTAATATGGATTTGGCGGGCGGTGCGCTACTTGACATAGGCGTTTATGCACTCTCACTTGTCAGAATGTTTATGAATACGCAGAATTCTGAAATCCATTCTCAAGTGAAATTTGCCCCGACGGGTGCAGACGAGCAGTCCAGCGTTATAATCGAAAATGAAAAAGAGCAGATGGCAAGCGTAACACTTTCACTTCACGCAAAACAACCAAAGCGTTCAACCATATGTTATGATAATGCATATATTGAAATTTTCGAGTATCCACGTGCATATAAAGCCACAATCACTTATACCGATGATGGACACACCGAAGAAATCACAGCAGGCAAGCTCAGTGATGCACTCTGCTATGAAATCGAGAATATGGAAAACGCAATTTCACAAGGCAAAAACACGATGAAACTCGACTACACAATCGACGTAATGAACATTATGACAAAACTCCGCAAGGATTGGGATTTGTATTACCCTGAAGAAAAATAAGAAAGGGACGATGAAAATCGTCCCTCAATTTTATAGTATTTTTACTCCAAATCCGTCGCCTAAAGTTCCGCCATTCAGAATATACTCAACGCCTTTTTTCTGCATTACGGTGTTTTGCGGTAACTTTTCAGTACAACCATAACTTCCCGTTTTCTTTTTGTTTTTAAGAAGAACTTTATTTTTGTATCTTACACTGAAAAGCCATCTGTATGCAGATGCAGGGTCTTCGTGACTGCTCACAACATCCCACAGTTCAGGGAATTTCAAAATGTTGCTGCCCTCGGGCATAAATTCCTTGTTAGTAGGGTACAAAAGCCAACTGTGACACATAAACTTGTTGTCAGGGTACTGGGGAAAATACTCTTTAATAAACGCTTGTGCCATTTCAAAAGATTTCTCACAAGCCTCATAATTCAACTTTTCACCGCGACAAATATGCACATTCCAGATTTTGTCACCAAACTTGATTTCTTCATCGTTTTTGCGGTAAGGTGTTTTCTGATAATAAAACATTTTCTGATATTGCAGTCTGCCGATTTTAAAAATGTTCATATTCATATGGTGCATAATCCAGTTAAGCTCGTTAAGACCAACACTATGAAGATTATCGCGACAATCGTCAATCCAGATTTTAATGTCATTCATTGTGTCAAAGAAGATTTCGTCGCTTATACCTTTTTGCGAATATCCGTCTTTTACTTCGGGTAAAAATGCATATACAAGACAAAGCTTCGTGAAATCGTCTTTTGCAAGATGAACTTCCCAACGATTTTTATAGCAGAATTTAAGATAACGCAAAAATTTCTTTTCGTGTTTTTTTATGTAATCCTCAACTGATTTCTGCAAATTTTCATCAGGATAGATTTTTAAAAATAATTCTTTTGAACGAGTATAATTAATCATAATTTTCTCCATATACAAACAATCTTTTTCCATTTTATCACAAAATAGGCAAAAATTAAACATATTTATATTATTTATTGTCGGGCAAAATATTTTTACGAGGTGATAATAATGAATAATAACAATAACAAAAATAACAAAAATAACAAAAATAAGAAAACTCCAACAAACAATCAGTTTTCAAATCAAAAGAACGGTCCTGAAATGAAAAACGAAAACAATCAAGGTAATAGATAAATTTAGAAATTCCACAATAATCATTTATTGTGGAATTTTTTTGTAGAAAAATAAGATGAAATTATGTTGAATTTGACAATTTAAAAAAATTTTGTATTTTTATATAATTATTATAGAGGTGATTATATGAAAATACAGTTTCTTGGTGCGGCTCATGAGGTAACCGGCTCCTGCACTTTGATTTCCGCCTGTGGCAAAAGAATTTTAGTCGATTGCGGAATGGAGCAGGGTGCAGATATCTACGAAAACTGTGATTTACCGGTAGCACCAAATACAATTGACTGCGTGTTTTTAACACACGCACATATTGACCACTCGGGAAAAATCCCATTTTTAACAGCAAACGGATTTAAAGGATCGATTTATACAACCTTGGCAACCAATAAGCTTTGCTCAATAATGCTTATGGATTCTGCACACATTCAAGAGTTTGAAGCAGAATGGCGTAATCGTAAAGCAAAGCGTGGCGGAGATGCACCTTACGAACCGCTTTATACATCAGAAGATGTTTCAGAAACACTCAAATTATTTGTACCTTGTGATTATAACAAAGATTACAACATATTTGACGGCATAGATATTAGATTTATAGATGCAGGACATCTTTTAGGCTCTGCAAGTATTGAAATCACAATAACAGAAAACGGCGAAACTAAGGTGTTACTGTTTTCCGGTGACCTTGGCAATATTGACAGACCGCTTATCAGAAATCCTCAAAAGCCTGAAAAAGCGGATTTTGTGGTTATTGAATCAACTTACGGCGATCGACTTCACGGCGAGTGTCCGGACTATATTTCACAGCTTACAAAGGTTATACAAGAAACGTTCGACAGAGGCGGTAATGTTGTAATTCCTTGTTTTGCTGTAGGCAGAACTCAAGAAATGCTTTATCTTATACGCCAAATTAAAGAGGAGTCCTTGATTCAAAATCATCATAATTTTCCTGTGTGGGTAGATAGTCCCTTGGCAGTTGAAGCAACCGAAATTTACTCAGCAGGACTTACAGATTACTATGATAGCGAAACACTTGAACTGTTAAGCCAAGGTAAAAACCCGATTATTTTTAACGGACTCAATCTTTCAATCACAAGTGAAGATTCAAAACTTATAAATGCAGATGCCACTCCAAAGGTTATTCTTTCTGCATCGGGAATGTGTGAAGCAGGGCGAATTCGCCATCACTTAAAGCATAATCTCTGGCGTGAAGAAAGCACAATTCTTTTTGTCGGCTATCAGGCAGAAGGCACAATAGGTGCAAAGCTTCTTGACGGCGCGCCTACGGTTAAACTTTTTGGTGAAGAAATCAATGTTCGTGCCCATATCGAGCAAATGGACGGAATCAGCGGTCACGCTGACCACGATATGCTTATTGATTGGTTAAAAAATATAACACCAAAACCTAAAGCAGTATTTGTAAATCACGGTAATGATACAGTTTGCGATTCCTTTGCACAAGATGTTGAGAAAGAACTTAACTGTAAGGCAACAGCACCGTATAACGGAGCAGAATATGATTTGCTTACGGGCGAGTGCCTGTATGCAGGAAATCATGAAAAAATCAAAAGAAATAAGCCTACTGTTCAACGTGCGAATGCGGTATTCCAAAGATTGCTTCAAGCAGGAAAACGTTTGCTTATTGTTATTGAACATAATCGTGGCGGCGCAAATAAAGACTTGGCGAAATTTGCTGACCAAATTAACGCCCTCTCTGATAAATGGGACAGATAATAAATTTAAAAGGAGCTGTAAAAAACGAAAGTTTTTTACAGCTCCTTAATTTTATTTATAATCTTTTCCGATTAAATATCTCCACGCTGCAACATATTTAGCCGAAGCACTTGGATTTTTACTTTTTACATATAAGAAATGTTCATCGTCAACAAACATTACCGATTGGGCTGAAACATTAAGAACAAGCTTAAGACTATCTAAGGGGAGTGTCATAGTTTCTTTTTCATTAAGAATAAGCTCAAATCTGTCTTTATACAGACGGATTGTGGCATTGTCTGAAAGTCCAACCTTTTTACGCTTGACAAGTGTGTAAATTTCTTGTTCTTTTTCTTCAAAAATCAACTCACCGTCAGGTGTGTTCAAGACTTCGTTTTTCCAGACAGGTTTCTGCCATTTGTCCCAGTCAAGAACATTATCGAATAAAAGAGTCTTTTCACATTGGTGGAAAAATCCATCCTGACCAAATTCTACTTTGTAACCACAATCGCAGGTGAGATAATTTCCTTTTGAATGAAGAGTACCCACTTCATTACAATGAGGACACACAAAAAGAATTCTTTCAATATGTTCTGCAAGATTTTTACCTTTGTAGTAACGAAGTCGCTTTCTCTGTTCCTCAAAAGCATTAACATAAATATCACGCTTAATTGCCTCGTTGATTTCTTCAGCAGTCATTTCCTGTAACTCTTCAGGGGAGTATTCTCTGACAACCTTGCCGTGAACAGTACCCTTGCGAAGTCCTGTTCCCCATTTCGGAGTGTGGAAAAATCCGCCTTTTACACGATAGGTAATTAAAGCAACACCCAAATCCTTTACAAGTTGTCCTGTTCTTGGTGAGAAAAATCCCGTTTCACCGTTTGGTGTGATTGTTCCCTCAGCATACAGACCGAGTGGTACGCCTTCTTTGGCACTTTCCATCATTTCGTTAGTAAGAACTGATGAAGGGTTGTCTCTGCCTTTAACAATCCAACCGCAACAGTCTTTAAGTAAAAACTTAACAATAGGGTTAAAAGCAACATGGTCGCCCATAACAAATCTTACATATTTTTTTAAGGAACACAAAATATATATTGGGTCAAGAGCATCAGAATGGTTTGAAATAACAATAAAGTTTTTGTTTTTTGGTTTATATCTCTTAACTTTTGCGTGTGCAATAAGAAGCACGATGCGAAAGCCGATAACGCGGGCAAAATTAAGAATCGTTTTATTAAAAAGAGTTTTTAACTTCAACTTTTCACTTCCTTAACAAAAATAAACAATCCTTAATAAAGAATAAAGAAAATATTAAGATTTGTCAAGAGTAATAGACAAATATTAAAAATATGTCTATAAATCTAAAAATACCACTTGTTGCATTTTACAGCGTATTATTGTAAAATAAATAAGATAAGCAGAGCCAAATATTCAGGTGATATAATGACAGGCAGATATTATTCTTTAAATGAATATTTAAAAGAAACCTTCGGGGAAAAGGTGTATAAACTTGCCCTCGATATTGGTTGTACCTGCCCTAATCGTGATGGCACTTTAGATACAAGGGGATGCATATTCTGTCACAACGGCTCGTCCCACTTTGCTGAAATGGGTAAAGATATAAATGCACAGATCGAAAATGCAAAGAGCAGAGTTAAACAGAAAATCAAAACCGATAAGTATATAGCGTATTTTCAAAGTTTTACAAATACTTACGGCGATATTGATTATCTTGAAAAAGTGTTTACAACCGCAATCAATCGTGATGATATTGTGGCAATTTCAATCGGCACACGTCCTGACTGTTTGCCACAGAATATGCTTGATTTGTTGGAAAAACTTAATAAAATCAAGCCTGTATGGATTGAACTGGGACTGCAGACCTCAAATGAAAAATCTGCAGAGTATATTCGCCGTTGTTACACCAATTCCGTTTATGAAAATGCTGTCAATAATCTTAAAATCAGAGGAATAACTGTTGTAACTCATATAATAATCGGTCTGCCGAATGAAACTAAAGATGATATTCTGAATACCGTTGATTTTGCAGTAAAATGCGGTACTGACGGAATTAAACTTCAACTTTTGCACATTTTACAAGATACAGACTTGTATGAGGATTACAAAAACGGAAAAGCAGAAGTTTTAACACTTGAAAACTATATTGATATTCTTTTCAGTTGCATTGAAAAAATACCACAGAACATTGTAATTCACAGAATAACAGGCGATGCCCCTAAACAGTATCTTGTTGAGCCAAAATGGAGTGCTGACAAGAAAAAAGTGCTTAACACAATTAACAAAGAAATGGAAAACAGAAATATAATTCAAGGGAAGTGTACTTTATGAGCTGGAATTTCAGTTTGCCTACAAAAATTTATTTTGGAACAGATAAAATTAAAGAATTACCTGAAATTATAAAGGAATTCGGTTTTAAAAGGGGAGTACTTGTCTGCTCAAATACCCTTAAAAAGAACGGAACAGCAGACGAAATCGTAAAAAATTCAAATGGCACATTGGTGGCAGTGTTTAACGATATTCGCCCAAACCCTACAACTGACAATGTAAATGATTGCGTAAAAGTACTTCGTGAAAATAACGCGGATTTTGCAGTAGCATTGGGCGGTGGCTCACCAATGGACTGTTGTAAAGCTGCTTGCGCTATCGCAAAGGGTGACGATGTTATTGAAAGTTACCATACAGGCGGCAAATCAATCAAAAGGGAAGAAGTGATTCCAATGATTGCCGTTGCAACAACAAGCGGAACAGGTAGTGAAATCACAAATATTTCAGTACTGACTGATTTACAGAAGAATGTAAAATCCACTATGAATGATCCGCTTATGTACCCGAAAGCCGCAATCGTTGACCCAAGACTTACTTTGAGCGTACCGCCACAGGTTACTGCATCAACAGGCCTTGATGTGTTGGCTCACGCACTTGAAAGCGTATGGACTATTCTTCATCAGCCAATTTGTGAAAGCTGTTCAGTTACCGCAACTAAACTTGTATTTGAGTGGCTTTACAAAGCATACACAGAGCCTCAGAACCTTGAAGCCCGTGAGAAAATGGCAGAGGCATCAATTATTGCAGGCGTTGCATTCAGTAATCCACGTACTGCAGGCAGTCACGCTTGCTCATTCCCACTTACAAACCTTTACGGCGTGCCACACGGCGAGGCTTGTGCCATGACACTTGATTATTTCTGTCGCTTTAATGCAGAGGCTGAAAACGGCAGACTCAATAAATTTGCACAGAATTGCGGATTTTCAGATGCTTATCATTTAGCAGATGCTATAACTGACCTTAAAAAGAAAATGGGAATGGCTATGACACTTACTGAAATCGGCGTAAAAACTGATGCAGAAATCGAAAAACTTACCGAAATGAGTATGACACCATTGCTCGAAAAGAATATGATTAAATTATCATATGACGATGTTAAAAATATGTATCTTTCAATTCGCTGAAAAGTGTGTTATACTATAATTTAGTAAAAAAATCCAAGTGATTGAGGTGTTATAAATTGAAAAAGGTATCAGGATTTGTTGTTGATAAGCATAAATTTGTCTTGGCATTTATGCTTGTAATCGCCGTGCTTTGCGGTTTGCTTATTCCAAAGGTTGAAATCAATACTGATATGACAAAATATCTGCCTGACGATTCATCAATGAGTCAGGGTATTGAAATTATGAAAGACAACTTTGAGAATATGTCAACAACACAGACTATAAGAGTTATGTTCAACGGCATAAACGATGCACAGATAGTTGCAATTAAGTCATATCTTGAAAATATTCAGAATGTTGACAGCGTTTCTTATGTTGCAGACAGTGAAGATTATAACAAAGATGGTTACACCAAATTTGTAGTAAACACTTCATATACATACGGCTCGCCTGAAGAGGTTGCGATTGAAAATACAATTGAAAAAGCCTTTTCGTCATACGATATGGAGCTTATGAATGACAATACAAGTTCAATGGATATGCCTTGGCTTATGATTGGCGTGGCAATCCTTTTGTTACTTGCCATTCTTTTTATTATGAGTGGCTCTTGGTTTGAGCCTGTTCTGTTTATGGTTGCAATCGGTATTGCCGTTGTTATGAATATGGGTACAAATATCATACTCGGCAGCGTTTCGCAGATTACAATGTCTATTTCTGCAATTCTTCAGCTTGTTCTTTCAATGGACTATTCAATTATCTTGATGAACCGTTATCGTCAGGAAAAAGCAAAGTATGACGATAATGAAGAAGCAATGAAGGTTGCCTGGCAAGGTGCCTTCTCATCAGTTATGAGTAGCGGTATGACTACCGTTATCGGTCTTATAATGCTTGTGTTTATGAGCTTTAAGATTGGTATGGACTTAGGTGTTGTACTTGCAAAAGGCGTGTTCTTGAGTATGGTTTGCGTGCTTACAGTATTGCCTGCACTTATTCTCATTTTCGATGAAACTATTGAAAACACCGAAAAAAAAGAATTTCATATTCCAATGGGACTTCTCTCGCGTTTTCAGTATAAGGCACGTAAGCCTATTGCGATTTTCTTTGTAATTTTGTTTGTGGCATCATTCTTCGGACAGAATATTTCAAAAACAGTTTACTCATTGTCACCGGAAGATCCGATAGCAGAAATCTTCACACCTTCAAATCAGATTGTTGTACTTTATAATAATGACGACGAGCAAAAAATGTCAGAATTGGCAACAGAGCTTGAAGAGGACGAAAATGTTAAAAGCGTAATGAGTTATTCAACTACTCTCGGCAGAGAATTTACTTCTGAGGGTATGGTTGATATGATTGACGGTATGGGAATTCCGATGAGCATTGACTCGTCACTTCTCGACGTAATTTATTACAGCTATTACGGTGGCGAATTGAAGCCTATGACCGCATCTGGAGTTATGAATTTTATCTCTGATGAAATCGTTACAAATCCAATGTTCTCAAGTTTCATCAGTGCCGATATGCAAAGTAATCTTGACAGCCTTAAAACTTTTTCAGATGCTAAAGAGTTGACAACACCAAAAAATTCTCAGGAATTAGCTGAGGTATTCGGTATGAATGCTGACGATTTAAAACAGGTGTTCATTCTTTATTACGGCAAAAACGGCGGTGCAGATTACGGCACAATGACAATGCCACAGTTCGCAAACTTTGTTATAAATGACGTTGCAACTAATGAGCAATATGCAAGTATGTTTGACGAAGAAACAAAGTCACAACTCAGTCAGCTTTCAACTTTCACAGATAAAGATGCTGTAACTGAAAAACGCAGTCCTTCGTCAATGGCACAGATTTTGGGAATTTCAGAAGACGACGTACTTCTTCTTTACTCTTACCATTATGAATATCAGAAAACATCAGGTAATGTGGTTTATGACAATGTAATCGCTGATTACCTTGCATGGAAGATCGTTGAGTGTACTCACACAATGTCTGTTCAACAACTTGTGAATTTTGTTGTTGAAAATAAAGACACATTCGGCTCAATGATGGAGGCTGACCAACTTTCACAGCTCGAGTCAGGACAAAAAGTAATTAATGCAACAGTTTCCGGCAAAGCGCTTACACCTTCGCAAATGGCAAATGTTGTCGGTATGGACTCAACACAAATCAAACAACTTTATCTCTTATATATTTGTAACTATGGTGATACAAGTAACTGGAAAATGTCAGTGCAGAATTTTGTTAAATTCGTTGACAGTGATGTGCTTACAAATAAAGATTATGAAAGCTTTTTCAATGCAGATACCGCCGATCAGTTAAAGAGTGCAAAATCGCTTATTAATGCAGTTGTTTCAGGCAAATCTTACAGTGCAACAGAAATGGCAAACATTCTCAGCGGACTTTCTGATGACCTGAATGCAAGTATGATTGAAATGCTTTATCTTTATAATTCAAGCCTTAAAAACAGTAATCCCGAATGGACACTCACCATTGAAGAAATGTTCCGTTATGTTTCAGAAGATATGTTGAATGATTCAAGATTTTCTGCTCTTCTTGATGATGAAATGAAAGAAGAAATCATCGGTATGAAAACTCAGCTTGATGACGGTATCAATCAGCTTTTAGGCAAAAATTATTCGCTTATGATGATTGAAGCATCATTGCCGACTGAATCTGATGAAACAAGCGCATTTATGGCAAAGATTACCGCTTTGTTTGATGAAAACCTTGAAAACGAAGTTTATCTTATTGGTAATACTCCAATGAGCTATGAAATGGAACAGAGCTTTGATAAAGAGTTCTTGCTTATTTCAGTTCTTACTGCAGTGGCGATTTTTATAGTTGTTATGTTTACATTCCGCTCACTTCTTATTCCTACCGTACTCGTTTTACTTGTTCAGTGCGGTGTTTATGTAACAATGGCAGTAAACGGACTTATGGGTTACAGTATGTACTACCTTGCAGTACTTATTGTTCAGTGTATCTTGATGGGTGCTACAATTGACTATGGTATTCTCTTTACAAACTATTACAAAGAAAACCGTAGGACAATGGACATTCAGGGCGCACTTTTGAGTGCTTATAACGGCTCAATTCATACAATCCTTACATCAGGACTTATTATGGTGCTTGTTACAGGCGCAATTGGATTTAGCCCTGTTGACCCAACAATCGGTCAAATTTGCAGAATTATTTCAATCGGTGCCCTTTCAGCAATATTGTTGATTCTCTTCGTATTGCCTGGACTTATCGCTACCTGTGACCGCTTCGTCACAAAAGATAAAAAGAACAAGAAAAACAAAGAACTTGAAACCGTTCCCGAAACAACAGAAGAATAAATAAACAAACCCCACAAGATTAAAAACCTTGTGGGGTTTTTGTTGGTATAACATTGACTTTTTTGAACTAAAATGGTATTATAAACGAGCGCAATTTTAATATGTGGACGTGGCGGAATTGGCAGTTTTTAACCGAGCGCCTCCTGTGGAGGAGTAAGCGAAGGTTAAAAAGACGCAGCGGTCAAAATTTTTTAGCGCTCCAAGCGAATAAAAATTTTGGGTACCGCAAGTGTCACGCGGGCGCGTCCCAAAGCGTATAAGATAGTTGTGTGAAAAAATGAATAATAAAATATGCGGACGTGGCGGAATTGGCAGACGCGCAGGTCTCAGACTCCTGTGGATATTGCTTCCTTGTGGGTTCAACTCCCATCGTCCGCACCAAAGACAGAGTTTACACTTTTGTGTGAACTCT
>CAYXMF010000037.1:0-12984 GCA_964465845.1 uncultured Eubacteriales bacterium
GTCACGAGCACCCTCAGGTGATGATGCAGTAAGAATAGGTGTCTGCATATCAAGGAAGTTCTTTTCTTCCATTTTATTTCTTAAATGACGAATTATCTTTGAACGCATAACAAGATTTTCATGGTTCTTTGGATTACGAAGGTCAAGGTAACGGTATTTAAGACGGACTTCATCCTTACTCTGTCTTGATGATCTTACATCAAAGGGAAGCATATTCTTGCTTTTACCTAAAACCTGAAGACTGTCACAAATAAGTTCAACATAACCTGTTGCGATTTTTTCATTTACTGTGTCAGGATCACGCTTTTCAACAACACCGCTTACTGAAATAACTGTTTCACGGTTTACGTTCTTAAGCAAATCCTCATTGTGAATAACTACCTGAGTAACACCCGTATAGTCACGAATGTCAACGAAGATAACGCCACCATGGTCACGAACAACATCAACCCAACCTGCAAGTTGAACAGACTTTCCAATGTGTTTGTCACAGATGTCGTTACAGAATAGTGTTCTGTACATTTTCTTTACCTCCTGATTTTCCCGAGTAAAAAAACAAGTCCCGGGAATACATAAAATATTCCCGGGACGAGTAAATCTAAAAATTACCCGCGGTGCCACCCGCATTGATACGCAAAATAGCATATCCTCTTTTAATATTTAATTAGTATTGCCTTCAGAGTGTTCCCAAACTTACTACTCATCTCAAACGCGCTTTCAGTCGGTGACGCGTTCTCCCTGACAGACTTTCCACAAAAGCTGAGTCTCTAAAAATAATTATAGTCAAAAAACTCTGTTTGTCAATAAATTTTTCGTATTTTCAATATTTACCTTTTCAAAGTCTTATACAAATATTCTATGTGATAAATAAGCAAAAATTCATTAATTTTTCAATAATTCTTCGATTTTCTCTTGTGTTAGGTTGAGGGAGTATGCGTAAAGAAGCTTACAATACAGCAACTCTTCTGTGGCGCCGTAATAAATGTGCGGTTTTTGACCGTTCACAATATGATTTTCAATAAACGGCACGCTTGCATACACATTATATTTTTCTCCTACCCTTGATGGTGAATAATAAAACGGTATATTTTTCTCGGCACACTTATCAATAAAATACAGTATTGAATTACTTCCATAAGAATTTTGCTCTGCTGTTTTTTCTACGCACGCCGTCCCTGAATGGTAAGTGCTGTGCAAAACTGCTTTCACATTTTCAAGGTTATACATATTATAATTAAGTCCTACATAAGCATTCACTTTTAAAATGCAATCGGAAAGACGTTTTTCGCCCATATTTATAATAGGTATATCTGTAATTGCAGTTTTCTCTGACTTTTCAGCGTCAAAATTTACGCTGTTAAGATTTGTAATATCAACGGCATCTCGACTATAAAAATTGTCATCATAAATTGCGCATTGAATTAAATGCTCACCCTTATGAAGATACATTTTGTTATCTTCAGGATTTTTATATGTTGCATAAATACCTGAAGGAAGTCCTTTGCAGATACATTCAACTGCAGATTTAAAATTCTCAACTCCGTTTGCAATAGGATTTCTTGTGCCGTCCTCATTCATAATTGAATAATTGCTTGATACAAAAGCCACGGGAACTGACAAGCCATTAAGCAAAATTGAAAACATTGATGTTGAAAATGCCAGAGTATCAGTACCGTGCGCAACTATAATTCCATCATAATCAAAGTCCTTTGTGAGAATTTTCTGAAAATAATCAATGATTTCATTCCACTTATCAACAGTCATATTTTCGCTTAAAATGTTGAACTCTTTTCCACTTATAAGCTCCACTTTTTCTTTGCAAAAGGAATCTGATTTTTCATAAAAATTCACCAACGCCATTGACGCTTTTGAATCTGTATTCATTTCGCCATTTTTAATGGTAGTGCAGATTGTTCCGCCTGTGAAAACAACTAAAATTTTCTTTTTCTGTAAATTCATAATTAAACCTTAACCTTGACTACAACTTTTCTGCAATTAAGTGCCTTGTTAACTGCCACGCCCGGACAATGCAAATCGTTAGGATAAAGCACCATAAAACTATTTTCAACAAGAGTAATCGGCTCTGTTTTGCATTCATAAAACCACACATCATTTTCGGGGATTGCCTGAGTTTCAGTTTTTTCACATTCAATAGGTGCAATGCCGATTAACTCCTCGCCTTTTACCATAAACTGAATATCAATATATTTTTTATGAGCTTCAGCAATAGTTTTGTCGGGGTCTGTGTTGTAACTCTGCACCATATAATATATGTTGTCCCCGTCAAGTTCATATCTGCCTAAATCAACTTTGGTAAAATCTGTTTTTTTGAGAAATTCAAGTGCAGTATATACTCTGCCCAATCCCTCATAATTTTTTATATTATTTAATGTATCAAAAATCATAAATATCACCCGAAATCAATATACCAAATATGTATTTAAAAGTCAATTTTATATTTTGTAAAAATTATTTTAAAAAATTGCACAAAGTTTTTGGACTTTTAGATACAAATTAACTCTTTTCAACTTCAATGTGCTAAATTTTCAACGTTTCCAATTGTTACTTTTGCACAAAAATTATTGTTGTAAATAGTTGGTTTTGCCACCACTGTCAACAGATGCGTTCAAAGTCCGTTTGTGCAATTTTCACAAACATTTAATATTTTTGTTGTGCAAAAATACTTGACTTTTTGATTTTTTAGTGGTATTATATAGCCACAACAGAATAAAGGAGGCAGAAACCGAATGTTCTATGCCGAACAAGAGCGAATCAGACTTGCTCAAGAATTAGTTGCAGAACGCATCTCATTCAAGTCTTTGCTCAAGGTTGTTCAGTTACTCAGCTACACAGCATAAAGCTGAACACAGATTTCCTTTAGTTTGTTTACAATTTCTGTGCGGTGGGTTTTCCAATCCCCAACAAATTTTCCCTTTCCTTTTTCATAAAGTATAACACCAATCCCTATTTTCCCGCCGTACAGAAATTTTTTATATACTGACTTGAAAATCAAGTCATGAATCTGTTCATAATAATTTTTTCTCATATAGAAAGATGGCTGCCAGATGATACACGGCGGTCGTTTTTCATTTTAAGACAAAAATACAGGACTCTGACAAAAATCAGAGTCCTTATTTTTATAGTATAAAATTTATTTCATACGGTCTGTGCTTTTTTACATACCTTTTACTTTTAATGGGAAGAAAAAAAGATGCAGAATAAACAAACCGAGTGCAGACAAGAACTTTCTTGTCTGCAGTTACCCGAAGGCGTACAAGGGTACGTCGAGAGGCGAGGTTTGCTTATAGTATGAAATTCATTTCATACGGTCTGCGCTTTTTTACTCCCATTAAACTTTTTTCATATCAACAAGATCTATTACACCGACAGGGCAAACCTTATGACATTCACCACAACCAATGCATTTCTGATAATCAACGTGTGCCACAAAGTTTTCAACCTTAACAGCATCGTATTCGCAAGCTTTAACGCACTTCATACAACCGATGCAACCTGATGTGCATTCCTTACGTGTAATTGCACCTTTGTCGTGGTTTTTGCAAAGCACTGCAGCGGTGATACGGTGTAAAGGCATCATTTCAATGAGTCCTTTAGGACAAGTGTTCACGCACATTTTACATGCACGGCACTCTACAGGATTAATTCTTGCAACACCATCGCAGATATGAATTGCATCATACGGACAGGCGGCAACGCAGTCGCCAAGTCCCAAACAACCGTAAACACATTCCTTTGGTCCTGAATAGAGCTGAGATGCCATTCGGCAACTTTCAACACCCTGATACTCATATTTAAGCTTTGCATTTCCGTTATGTCCCATACAAAGCACGACAGCAGCCTCAGGCATAACCTCGCCTGCTTCAACACCTAAAAGTCCTGCAATTTCTACTGAAACCGCATTTCCGCCTGGTGAACAAAGAGCTGTATTCTCGGTTTCGCCACTGGCGAGTGCCGCTGCATAGCCGTCACAGCCTGAAAATCCGCAAGCACCGCAGTTAGCACCGGGAAGGCACTCACGGATTGCTTCTGCTTTTTCATCTTTTGGAACAGCAAAAACAATAGATGCAACAGCAAGTCCAAGACCAAGCACAATGCCGATTACAGCTACAATAATAACAGCAGTTAAAATTTCCACTCTTTGTACCCTCCTTAACCGAATATTCCTTCAACAAGTCCTGTAAAGCCTAAGAAGGACATTGATACAAGCGATGCTGAAACGAGTGTTATGGGAAGTCCCTGTAAGCTTTTTGGAATATCTGCACCCTCAAGTCTTTCACGGACACCCGCAAACATAATCATAGCAACCATAAAGCCAAGACCTGCACCGAGTGATGAAACAATTGACTCACCAAAGGTGTAGCCTTCTTCAATATTGAGAAGAACAACACCTAAAACGGCACAGTTTGTTGTAATAAGCGGAAGATAAATTCCCAACGAATTATAAAGTGAAACCATATACTTCTTAAGAATGATTTCAACAAGCTGAACAAGAGCAGCAATTACAAGAATGAATACAATTGTCTGCAAATATTCCATATCGTTATTTACAAGCAATGTATTAATCGGATATGTAACTGCAGTTGAAAGCACCATAACAAAAATAACAGCCGCACTCATACCTACCGCAGTATTTACCTTTTTAGAAACTCCGAGGAAAGGGCATATACCCAAAAATTTTGAGAGAATGAAGTTATCAGTTAAAATTCCCGTAAGAAGAATTGCTAAAAATACTTTAATCATTTCGCTTCCTCCTTACATGCGTCCTTTGATCCTATAAGCGAACAAGTTGAAGCCATCGGACAAGCTGAACAGCCCTTAAGTTCTGCTTTCGGCTTACCTTTTCTTTCCGCAACCTTGTTAGCAAGGGCAATCAGAATACCGAATACAAAGAATCCGCCCGGTGCCAACACGAAGATTGTCATTGGTGGGATTGCTTCAGGGAATATTGTGAAACCGGCAATTGAGCCTGCACCGATAAGTTCACGGATGCCACCCATTAAAAGAAGTGCTGCAGTAAATCCTACACCCATACCCAAGCCGTCAACCGCTGAGTAGAGAACTGTGTTTTTACTTGCAAATGCTTCTGCACGGCCAAGAATAATACAGTTAACAACGATAAGTGGCAAATAAACGCCAAGCATTTCGTCAATCTGTGGTAAGAATGCTTTTACGAGCATCTGAACAATCGAAACAAAGCCTGCGATAATAACAACGTATGCAGGAATACGAACTTTTGACGGAATAACTTTTCTGAGTGCTGAAATAACAATATTTGAGCAAACAAGAACAACAGTTGCAGCAAGTCCCATACCAATTGCACTTTCAACAGATGTTGATGTAGCAAGAGTAGGGCAAGTACCAAGAACAAGTCTTAAAACAGGATTTTCTTTAATAAGTCCTTTTGAAAATTCCTGAGCGAGAGTTTTCTTCTCAGCCATTCTTACCCACCTCCTCGAAAAGTTCTAAAGCAATATTAACGGCCTCTGTAACCGCTTTTGATGTAATTGTTGCACCTGTAAGTGCCTGAATTTCATTGTCAGCAGGTGCATTTTTATTTAAGCCGATACCATTGGTTTTTCCGACATACTGTTCTTTAAAGTCATCATTGTCAGCGTTCATACCAAGACCCGCTGTTTCTGAAATTGAAATAAAATCCATACCAGCAACATTACCGTCGCTTTTCACGCCAACCATTGTTACAATATCTCCACCATAGCCTTTTGCAGATGTTGAGAACACATAACCAACAACATTCTGACTTGCGTCGTAACCTTCATAATATGTATAACTTGTACCGTTAAAGTCTATGGTTTTTGCATCTGAAAAGCTATCTGCATCCGAAAGAACTGCGACCTTTGTTTTATTTTCCATTTCAATCTGCAACTGTGCAATTATTGGTGCAGTAACCGAATTTGTAACTGCAAGTAAAAGTGTAACAATTGCACTTATAAGAAAGAGCGAAACCGTTGGAATGAGAACTTCTTTTATATCGAACTTCTTCATTTTGCCGCCTCCTTCTTATTTTTCTTTTCTCTAACCTCACCAAATGGTCTTGCTGTTGTGAGATGTTCAATATGAGGAACAAGAATGTTCATAATGATAATTGAGAAAGAAACGCCTTCAGGTAATGAACCGAAAATACGGATTAATGAAGTTAAAAGTCCGCAACCGATTGCGTAAATAATCTTACCTTTGAATGATACGGGTGATGTTGTGTAGTCGGTAGCCATAAATACTGCACCGAGTACAAGTCCGCCCGCCATAAGCTGATATGCTACAAACTCAAAATTACCTTTACCTGCTATGAGCATTGCAACCGCAACTGTTCCCATATAAACAAGCGGAATAACGGGAGAAATCACCTTGCGGATTACGAGATAAATAAATCCTACAAGCAACGCAAGTACACAAACTTCACCTAAACAACCGCCCTTAACACCGAGGAACATCTGGAGAAGTGACGGAAGTTCAGCGCCATCAAGTGCAGTACCAATATTTTCAGCAGAATAAACTGACGTCATTTGTGCAAGTGGTGTTGCAGTAGTAACCGCATCAACGTTTTTGTATGCAAATGGTGCTTCATAATTACCGATTTGTGTCGGGTACGATGCCATAAGAACAATTCTGCCAATCAAAGCAGGGTTTACAAAGTTGTTACCGATACCGCCGAAGAACTGCTTTGCAATTACGATTGACACAAATGCACCTATAATCACCATCCAATATGGCATTGTTGAAGGAAGATTGAATGCTAAAAGCATACCCGTTACAATCGCACTCAAATCCCCTATTGTATTATGTCTTTTCAAAACTTTTCTTGCAAGGTATTCAAACACAACGCAAGAGATAACAGAAACGACTGTAAGAATCAGTGAACGTACTCCAAAGAGTACAACAGAAGCTATAAGAGCCGGAATCATTGCAATTATAACATCAAGCATAATACTTGTTGTTGTGTCTTTTGCACGGAAATGCGGCGACGCACTTACAACAAGTTTTTTGTTTATTTCACTCATTTCTTCGCCTCCTTCTCTCGAATTGTAGCCTTTGCAAGTCGCATATGCTGAACCAAAGGCTTACCTGCAGGGCAACTGTATGCACAAGATCCACACTCCATACATACCATTGCGCCTGAATGCTTAAGTTTTTCAATATCGCCGATTTTTGTAAACTTTTCAATATTTGTAGGAACAAGATTGAGAGGACAAGCCGCTGCACAGCGTCCGCAACGAATACAATCAGTTTCCTTTTTAATACTTAAGTCACCTTTCTTAAAAGCAAGCAACGCATTATTACCTTTAAGCACAGGGTAGTTGATATTGGTAATTGCAGAGCCCATCATCGGACCACCGCAAACAATTTTTTCAGGCTCTTCTGTAAATCCGCCACAGTAATCAATTATGTAATCCATCATTGTACCGATTGGAACACGAACGTTTTTAGGTGTTTTGATTGCCGAGCCGTCAATTGTCATACTACGACTAACAAGAGGTTTACCCGTTGCAACGTAACGACCGACAAAGGCAATACTCGCAACGTTCATTACAACACAGCCAACGTCTGACGGCAATTTTCCGGGTGGCATTTTTCTGCCTGTTGCAGACTGAATAATCATCTTTTCAGCGCCCTGTGGGTAACGTGATTTAAGTGCCATAACCTTGACTTTATCACATTCAGTAGCACTGTCTGCAATTTCTTTAAGGATTTGAAGTGCTATCGGCTTATTATCTTCAACCGCGATAATAACGTTGTCAATATGAAGATATTTACTTACTGCATTAACGCCACGCATAATATTAACACTGTTTTCCACACATTCACGGTAGTCAACTGTAATATAAGGCTCACATTCTGCGGCATTGATGATAAGAGTATCAATTTTAGCCTCTTGCGGAAGATTAAGTTTAACGTGTGCAGGGAAACCTGCACCACCAAGACCTACAAGTCCTGATTTGCGTACTGCATCAACAAGGCTTTTCGCATCTGTAACCACAGGAGGAGTGAATTCATCAGGTGCCATAAGACCGTCACTTTCAATCACAACTGCTTTAGATGTAACACCTGTTGAAAGTTTAATGTCTTTGATTTCAGTAACCGTACCTGAAATTGAAGCATAAATAGGTGCGCTGAGATATGCATCACTGTCACCTATAAGCTGACCGAGTTTTACGTAATCCCCTACTTTAACTGTTGGAGTACAAGGTACGCCGATACCCTGACTCATAGCAATCTGAACAAAAGGAGGTGTTGGAATTCTGATAACACGCATTCCTGCAGTGTTTTTATTGTGAGCAATATTAACACCGCCACGACCTTTTTTGACTGCCTTTAACAGTCCGTCGACTTTTATTTTTATCCCCTTCACTTTTCCATCTCCTTAATTATAATCAATTTAGAAAAATAAGGCATTGCTAAACGCAATATGGTGCCTGTTAAAAATCCTGTAACTACCGAAGCAATCAGCATTATGGGTGCGTAACCGATTATTGCAGAGCTTTGTACCAAGAAAAATGATACCGTCAACTGTCCTATATTATGACAAATTGCAGATAAAATGCCGATACCTGCATAGCCAAACCCCTTTGTTCTACGCAACATAACGAGCATACATAACGCACTTAATATTCCGCCTGCAAGACTCATAAAAAACGCTGTAAAACCACGTGTTATAAGTACAAAAAATGATTTTGCAACAACTATCAGCATTGTTTCAGGAACGCTAAGACTTGATGCCGAAAACATTACCGGTATATTTGAAAGTCCCAACTTACTGCCGGGTGGCATAAAATACGCCGTAGGCAAAAGGCTTTCTACAAACGACAGCACAACCGCAAAGGCAGTCATAAGAGCCGTGAATGTTATTCTTTTAATTTTTTCACTTCTCATCTGCTCACCCCGTCAATGCATCGGGCAAGTCCGCTTTCTCGCCGTCAATCTGAATTGAAACTCTGTTAGGAGCACATATTATACCCTCGCCTGATTTTGAAATATTACCGCTACGCACACAAACTTGGTCTGTGCAAGTGGAATTATTCACATATATTTCACCATTTTCAAGGCATATTGAAACGCCGTTGAACTGCATTTCAAGGTTTCCACCGTCAAGCGATACCGTCTCAACAACCTGACCGTCAACTTTTATTGTGGCTGTTTTGCCTTTGTCTGCCGAATTCATAAGCAGAATTCCTGCAAATCCAACAACAAGAACAATTATCAGCAATATAAAATCCTTTTTAGTAATAAGTTTTTTCATTCAATCACCGAAAAACTTTTATCATTAATGGTAATTTTATCTTTCAGTTCTTCTGAAACGAAAACTGACTTGTCTTTTTTAACGATTATAACCTGAGCATCAAAATTCTCTGCTATTTCAAAGCCTTTTTCTACGCCTTCAATATAAATAACCGTTGACAAGAAATCGCTTAAAATTCCGCTTTCTGCAACAACCGTAACAGAAGAAATATCATTTTGAACAGGTGTTGCTGTCATTGCATCGAAAATGTGAGAGTATCTTATTCCATCTTGTTCAAAATACTTCTCGTAGTCACCTGAGGTTGAAATAAAGCAATCTGAAATTTCAAGAACTGCAAAATACTCATTTTGATTGCCAAACGGGTTACGAACACCAATGCTGAAATCACTCTTTCCGTCAGGTGAGCCAATTACGCCTACCGTTCCACCAACTGTAACTAAGGCATTCTCAATTCCATTTTCTTTAAATACACTCATTGCTTCGTCACAGGCAGTTCCCTTGCCTAAAGCACCTAAATCCAGTTTTCCATTATTGATAGAAACCTTATTATCTTCAACACTCAATTTAGCGTTATTGTGATTTTCAAGCACCTTTGCAATTTCATCATCAGTCGGCACATATCCGCCATCTTCGATTTTCCATAATTCCTTGAACTCACCGCTGAAAAGAGTAAAACTATCGCTTTTCTCTTTCAATTCAAAACAGTTTTCAAGATAATTTGAAAACCATACATTTTCAATCGTTTCGCCATTATTGAGCTTATATACGGCTGAAGTTGAATTTGTGTGAGAAAGAAAATTCTCATCAACATATTTAATTCTTTCGATTGCAAGGTCACAGTAATCTTCACCGTTTTTTTCGTTATAAATTGTAACGTTTACGGGACTTCCCATTGCAAAACCGCTTACAGTTGCAGACTTTTCTGTACTATCGAAAAGTGAAACTGCAAAAATCAGTATAATCAGAATTACAGCAAGAACAGGCAATACCTTTTTAAATTTTTGCATGTACTCACCGCCCATATCTTCTATACCATAATATAATACAATATTTTTGGCTTTTATTCAATAGGAAAATATATTGCAATAATAGTATGCAATATGATAAAATGTTACTTAATTAACAATGAAATGGGGACTATTTGTGACTTACGATTTCAGTTTTTATATGCCCGTAAATATTTTGGGCGGAGAAAACACTTTGCAAGTAAATAAAAATATTTTTTCTTCACTGGGCAGAAAATGTTTAATTGTCACAGGTGCATCATCAGCTAAGAAATCAGGTGCGCTTGACAATTTAATTCAGATTTTCAATGAATTGAACATCGAGTATAAAATTTTTGATGAAATTACGGAAAATCCCCTCACCTCAACCTGTTGCAAAGGTGGAAAAATTGCAAGAGAAATGTGTGCAGATTTCGTTGTAGGTATTGGTGGTGGCTCACCGCTTGATGCTTCAAAGGCAGTTTGTGTTTATGCAACAAATCCACACATCATAAACGACGACATTTATAAAGAAACCGTTAAAAACACACCCTTGCCGCTTGTTGTAATCGGTACAACCTCCGGTACGGGAAGTGAAGTTTCAGGAGTTTCGGTGCTTACCCGTGAAAATGGCAGAAAACAAAGTGTAAGCGGTAAAAACTATTATGCAAAATATGCCTTTGCAGACCCCAAATACACATATTCCGTTCCATATTATACAACAGTTTCAACCGCACTTGACGCACTCGCCCATGCGATTGAGTCAATGTTTTCACCACGTGCGGATTTTTTAACTCAACAGTTCGCCTTGATTTCGGTTAAAATGATTTGCCCCATTTTAGAAAAATTAAACCAAAACAATGACTTGCCGTCTGCCGAAGAGCGTGATGCTTTGTATTTCGCATCCCTCTATGCAGGGTTTGCACTTAACAAAGGCGGCACAGGATTCCCACACGGTATGGGGTACGCCTTAACCGAAGATTATAACGTGCCTCACGGACTTGCCTGTGCAGTTTTTCTTCCTGCATATTTAGAGGAAGCAAAAAAGGCAAATCCGCAACTTTACAAACAATTATTTGCTGCTATGGGAACAACTCCCGAAAAACTTAATGGCATCATAAAGCAATTCTGCAGATTCGATTTTTCAATACCACAAGAAAAAATTGACGAATATGAAATCCGTTGGGAAAACTTAAAGAATTTCAAGAACTCACCCACCGCTTTCAATAATAAAAACGCAGCAAAATTAATGGCTGACCTCTTCTTAAATTCTTGAAATAGTTAATTTTTATCTATTATTTGCTTTAAAATTCAATTTTCTATGTTTTGAATACAAAACCGCCCTTCTGATTGTATAATTTTTACAAAAAGGGCGGTTGATTTTTACGGTAATCGACATTTTATTTTTGTTAAATAGATAGTTTTTATCTAAAATAGCCTTGATTTTAAGCGGATTAGTATTTTATAGATGTTTTTTAACTATTTGGAAACTGGCATTTTCCAAAAAATGTTTGACACCTAAAAAAATAGTGGTATAATTATGGTGAACAGTTATTCACCTTTGATTGTGAATACAAATTCCATTCTATTTTAAACGGAGGGTACAAAATTATGGCAGATACAAGATTTGCAATCGCACATTATCATGATGCGGCTCAGATTAACAGACAGCTTGACGACCTTATTCAGAAGCCGATTTATTCAATCAAACCTGATGTCCTCAAGACTTATGAAGAAGAGTATTATGAGAAGAAATGTGCAAAATCAAAAGAAATGATTGCTGAGGCAAAGGCTATCATCCCCGGCGGTGTTCAGCACAACCTTGCTTTCAACTATCCATTCCCACTTGTTTTCACAAAAGCTGAAGGCGCTTACCTTTATGACGTTGACGGCAACAAATATTTCGACTTCCTTCAGGCAGGCGGACCAACAGTTCTTGGTTCTAACCCAAAGGTAGTTCGTGACCAGGTTATTGACCTTCTCAATACTTGCGGTCCTTCAACAGGTCTTTTCCACGAGTTTGAATACAAACTTGCAAAGAAAATCTCTGACTCAGTTGAATCAGTTGATATGTTCCGTATGCAGGGTTCAGGTACTGAAGCTTGTATGACAGCTGTTCGTGTTGCTCGTCTTGCAACAGGTAAAAAGAACATTCTTAAAATGGGCGGTGCATACCACGGTTGGTCAGATCAGCTCGGTTATGGTATTCGCGTTCCAGGTTCTAAGTTCACACAGGCAAGCGGTGTTCCGCTTTACCTCTTCAAGCACACACAGGAATTCTTCCCCGGTGACCTTGAAGACCTTGAAAGAAAACTTTGGCGCAACCAGTTCAACGGCGGTACAGCTGCTGTATTTATTGAGCCTATCGGTCCTGAAAGTGGTACAACTCCACTTGATTATGACTTCAACAAGGGTGTTGAAAGACTTTGCCGTAAATACGGTGCTCTTCTCGTGTTCGATGAAGTTGTTACTGGTTTCCGTATTGGTATGGCTGGTGCTCAGGGCTTCTTCGGAGTTTCTCCTGACCTTACAATCTTCGGTAAAGTTATTGCTGGTGGTTATCCAGGTGCCGGCGGTGTTGGTGGTAAGAAGCAGTACATGAAGCACCTTGGTGCTGGTCTTGACGATTCAGGTATGAAGGTTAAGAAAGCATTCACAGGCGGTACAATGACAGCTAACCCACTTTCATGCTGTGCAGGTTACTTCACTCTTGAAGAAATCGACAAG
>CAYXMF010000038.1:0-12975 GCA_964465845.1 uncultured Eubacteriales bacterium
GTCAGCGATAGCACGTGTAATTGCCTGTCTGATCCACCAAGTAGCATAAGTTGAGAACTTAAATCCCTTTGTATAGTCAAACTTTTCAACGGCTTTAATAAGACCTAAGTTACCTTCCTGAATCAAGTCAAGGAACTGCATACCACGTCCAACATAACGCTTTGCAATACTTACAACAAGTCGAAGGTTTGCTTCAGCAAGACGCTGTTTTGCTTTTGTATCACCATCTGCAATTCTGATTGAAAGCTCGATTTCTTCTTCAGATGTAAGAAGCGGAACACGTCCGATTTCTTTAAGATATACTCTGACCGGATCATCCATTGCAACTGCTTTATTGTCACCTAATCCGCCGTCATCGCTTTTTGCCATATCGGTTTCGTCAGTAATAGCATCGTGTGCCATATCACCAAGGTCATCGATAAGTTCAATATTGTTTGTTTCAATAAGCTCATAGAGTTTATCAAGTTCTTCGATGTCCATATCAAGTTCAAGTATTGCGTTATCAATCTCTTGAGTTGTGAGTTTACCTACGGTTTTACCTTTTTCAACCAGCGCTTTAATGGCGCTCTTTTTATCAAGATTTTCCATTGTTTTTCTCCTTCACACATCTTTAATTATTATCTTTAAAAAATTTCAAAAAGTCTTCATCACTGATGTCCTCCACAGACACACCTTTAAGGCTTTTTTTATTTTTTTCGTTAACAATGATTTTTATACAATCTTCACACTCTTCAAAGGTGTTTTTAAGAGTATGGGAAATTGTCTGGATTTTTGCAACTGCGCTGATTTCATCATCAGTCAGATCCCCTGCCAAGAAAGAAATCTCAGCCGATTTGCCTTTACGAAGTCTGTCAGTAACCGCTTTGTAAATACGACGGTTAAAGTCAGTGACAAAATCTTCAGATGAAATTCTTTCGTCAACATTCTTTAAGAATTCGGGATTTGCCATTAATAATGTAATGAGCATTTCCTCTGCCTTTGCTGCCGCATAGAACAACTTTCGCTGAGGATTCAGTTTATCAAGAATATCACCCTGAGTCTGAATTTGAGTAAATTCTTTCTTTCGTTCTATTGTTATATTTCTTTTTGCCTGACGTTTTGCTTCGTTAACAATTACATCTTTTGAAACAGAAAGCTCGTCCGCAAGACGTGAAGCATAAATATCAAGTTCAATAGCACCCACAGTTGAAAGCACCTTGACTGCTGCCTGCAGATACTGACGTTTGCCGTCATCACTTGCAATATCAAACTTTGCCTGTTCACGAAGTAAAGCAAATTCGATTTCATTAGCAGCGCCGTTAATTATAGCTTTCATTTTTTCAACGCCATAATTTTTAATAATTTCGTCGGGGTCTTTACCGCCACTCAAATGCAAAACCTTTATTTTGGCGGTTGTATTTTTAAATATACCTAACGCTCTTGTAGCAGCTTTTTGACCTGCTTCATCAGCATCATAAGAAATAAGAATTTCTGATGCATAACGTGAAAGCAACTGCGCCTGTTCGCTTGTAAGCGCTGTGCCAAGTCCTGCAACCGCATTTGTAAATCCTGCCTGATGAAGTGCAATAACATCCATATAGCCTTCACACAATATCAAACTGTCTTTTCCGCTTTTCTTCGCAAGATTAAGTGCAAATACGCCCTGACTCTTTTTATAAACCAAAGTATCTGAAGTGTTAAGATATTTCGGTTTTGAGTCGTCCATTACTCGTCCGCCAAAAGCGATAACATTACCTTTAACATCAATAATCGGGAACATTACTCGATTACGGAAGTTATCGTAAATATTATTCGGATTTTTCTGTGAACGCCTTGCAAGATTTGCAAATACAAGCTCGTCCTTTGTATAGCCTTTGCTCATCAAGTAGTTTGTAAGAGCAGAAAAACTATCCGGTGCAAAGCCTAAACCGAATCTGCGGATTGTATCGTCAGTAAGTCCTCTGTTTTTGAAATACTGATAACCGATTGCGCCTTCTTTTTTTCCAAGACAACTATGAAAGAATTTAGCGGCTTCACGGTTTGCCTCTAACATACGAAGTCTGCGCTTATTCATTGTGTTATCGTATGAATTCTCTTCCGGCATATTCATACCGTTTTTGTCAGCAAGAAAACGAACTGCATCAATATAATCGAGATTTTCTATATTCTTAATGAAAGTGATTACATCGCCACCGTTACCACAACCGAAACAATAGTATGACTGTGTATCGGGATAAACTGTAAATGACGGTGTTTTTTCACCATGAAACGGACAAAGACCTTTACTTATTCTACCTGCACGTTTTAAATTGACGTAAGAGGAAATTGTAGTTTCAATATCGGCACGGCTTCGAAGTTCCATTAAAAAGTCATCTGATAATGCCAATACTACCCCTCCTCTAAGCCTATATCTACCCAGGAATCAGGAATAAATACATTTTTATAAACAGCCAACAGATAACGGTCACTCATACCTGCGATATAATCACAAACTGCACGGCACACGCCTTCGCTTTCGATTATATAGTGATATGCTTTCGGAATTCTGTCGGGATTATGTGAAAAGTAATCGTAAAGGCGGATTATAATATCAATCGCCTTTGTTTCTTCACCTTTACAAACAGGGTTTGTATAAACCTTATCAAACATAAAAGAATGAAGTTCATCAAAAGGCTGTTGAACATCAGGTGAGAAAACAATATCATCAACGCTGTTTTCAACAACATTAAGCACCATTGTATTAATACGTGCTGATTTTTTAAAGCCTAATGCTTTACGGATTTCAATAGGTATATCTTCTTCACACATAACACCTGCACGGACAGCATCGTCAATATCGTGATTGATATATGCAATTTTATCAGCAAGTTTTACAATTCTTCCTTCAAGAGTATCTGCCTCTTTACCACGTGTATGGCAAACAATACCGTCACGCACTTCGTATGTAAGATTAAGACCTTTTCCGCTTTTTTCAAGTTTTTCAACTACTCTGAGGCTTTGGTCATAATGTCGGAAACCGCCGGGCATTACGCTGTTCAGCGCACGCTCACCTGCGTGGCCAAAAGGTGTATGACCTAAATCATGACCTAATGCCACAGCCTCAGTCAAATCGCCATTGAGAGAAAGTCCATTTGCGATTGTTCGCGCAATCTGAGAAACTTCAAGAGTATGTGTAAGACGTGTTCTGTAATGGTCGCCCTCAGGTGACAAAAACACCTGTGTTTTATGCTTAAGACGACGGAATGAGTTTGAATGAATAATTCTGTCACGGTCACGCTGAAAATCCGTTCTTAAAGAACATTTTTCTTCAGGTACTTCCCTACCTTTTGAATTAACGGAAAGACAAGCTTTTTCTGAAAGAACGAGCTTTTCATTCTGTTCCATTTTTTCTCTTACAGTCATTTTTGACACCTCCTGAACACCTTCTAATTATATATACGACTTAAATTTTAAAATCCCTTTATTTTTTTGTAAAAAATTTTAAAATTCGCAAAATTTTTCAGAAATTACGGCAACATTCACCCTACCGTTACTTAAATCGGTAATTTTTGCGTCGATGTTATCTTTGTTTTCGCCTTTTATTCTGAAAATCACTTTAACATTGTCGGTAAACTGAGTATCAAGGATTACGGTTTCTTCATTTGCAAGGAATGAATTAAGTTTACCGTAAAATGTATAGTCACACTCAACCTCTAAATCAAGGCAATGTGCCATTGTGATAATTTTTGCACTGTCAACACCGATTTTTGCGCTGTGAGAATATGCACGGACAAGTCCGCCACCACCTAAGAGTATTCCGCCAAAATAACGGGTTACAACAACACAGACGTCCTGAAGTCCTTCTTTTTCAAGGACATCAAGCACAGGCACGCCTGCTGTACCCTGCGGTTCACCGTCATCAGAATAACGCTTAACCCCACCTTCACGAAGAATATAGGCATAAACATTATGAGTGGCATCCCAATGCTTTGATTTAATTTCAGTAATAAAAGCATTTGCTTCATCCACTGTTGTGACGGGCTTAGCGTAACCAATAAAACGGGAACGCTTTACGATATACTCATCACTATTAAATTCTTTTATTGTTCTATACTCTTTAAGCATTTCAGAACCTTCTTTGGTAACCGCTGATTAAATCGGATTGCGATTATCAGCGAGATAGTTTTTTGTAAAAACCGTCAAAAAAACGCAGGCAATATTTTGTGTATTAACGAGTATTTTGGACGAGTTATGACGGAAAAGCAGCCGATGAGAATTGTAACCAAGATTTAAGAAGTGGTTACTATATAAAAACAAAAGGTGGCACATATTTGTACCACCGTAATGTCGTTAAACTTATTTTGAGAGATTGTAACGCTTGTTAAATCTGTCAACACGTCCGCCTGTATCAACGAGCTTCTGCTTACCTGTGAAGAATGGGTGGCAATTTGAGCAGATATCAACTTTCAAATCATCTTTAGTTGAACGAGTTTCAAATGTTGCACCGCAAGCGCATTTAACTGTTACTGTTTTATACTCAGGATGGAGTCCCTGTTTCATGACAATTGTCACCTCTTTCAAGTACTTATTTACATAGCCTAATAAGTTTAGCACAAGAAAATACAAAAATCAAGTATTTTTTTAAAGTTTTAGAGAAATTTCTTTTGAAAGGCTGAATGAATACAAAGATACCGTTACCTCTTCACATCCGAAGCACTGCTCAGCAGCCATTTTATAAACTCGCATCTGTTCACGGTATCTGTCACAGAGTTCTTCCTGAGTTTTTACTCTGTCAGTTTTATAATCAACTATCTCGCCTTTATTACCGTTGATAATTAATCCGTCAATAATACCCTGAACAACTACGCTTTCATCCCCTGCTTTATCTGACAAATCCTTTTTAATAAACGCCAGCGGAACAGTCATTGTAAATTCTTTTTCACGTTCAAAAACTTCTGCTGTTTCAATGCGTTTATACAAATCACTTTCAAAGAATTTTTTAATTGAACTTATATTTACAGTTTCTGCCTCATTCTCAGTAAATACGCCGTCATCTTTAAGCCGTGCAATTTCATTTTCAACGCTTTCTTTTGCACGTACGAAATCACACTTTTCCATAAACCTATGGGCAAGAGTACCCCTCTGGGCAGGTGTTAATTCATCTTTGCCCATAAAGGCAGGACTTTCGGTTGCAATATAAAGAGTTTCTGTTTGCTCATCAACCCTTGATGCAGAATACTTTACGGGTGTACCGGCAATTTCTGCATAAGGATAAACATAAGAAATCTTTTCATTTATAGCTTTTAAAACTGTTTCGTCAACAGGCGCTTCAGTAACCTCGCTAAGTTCTTCAACTTCTGCCATTTCAGGCGGATTTACAATTTTAAAGTCAATATTACTGTCAGTCTTTCTCATTGTGCAATTCATAATTCCTGCATCTTTACGAATCTGAGAAGCACAAGGATGCTGAATCATAGTAAGAACTGCCCACTGTAAGAAATTACTTGCAAGTGACAACGCAACAGAGTTATCTTCAAAGCCCGTATAAAATCTGTCATAGATTTCTTTGATTTTACTTTCAGGCTTATAAAGATTACCCGTAATATACAATTTTTCTCTTGCTCTTGTCATTGCAACATAGTAAATTCTGATTTCTTCATTCAACTCATCAAGATAACCTTTGAGTTTTACTGTTGCATACGGCTGAGTTTTGAACTCAATATTCCGTTCTTTATCGTAACAGATTGTACCTATTCCCATTGTTCTGTCAACAAGAGTTTTGTCGCCACCTTTACCACCAAAGGAATCAGCAGTATTGATAATAAACACAACAGGATATTCAAGGCCTTTACTTGAATGGATTGTTGTAAGTCTTACGGCGTCATCATTTTCACTTATAAGATTTGACTCGTCCAAATCAAACTGATTTTTACGAAGTTTTTCCACATATCTTATAAATCCAAGCAAACCGTGACCGCCGTTTGCTTCAAACTTTTCTGCATAATTTACAAGCAGTTGCAAATTAAGTACACGCTTTTCGCCGTCATCCATAGCGCCAACAATACTGTCATAAGCCGTAATTTCAAACACACGTCTTATAAGTTCGCCAACGCCTAAAGTTACTGACAGCATCCGCAACTGATAAATTGTGTCAAGAAAATCTTTAACCTTTAAATCAGTATTATAATTGCCTTTGAGCAAGTCATAAATTGAGCCGTTTCTGTCACCGCAACGCATACGTGCAAGGTCATCTTCACAGAACGGGAACATTGGTGAAAGCATTACCGAAATCAAAGGTATATCCTGAACGGGATTGTCAATAACGTTGAGAAGTGAAATCATTGTAACAATTTCGGGATTGTCAAAAAATCCTTTTTTCTTCTCATAATGAGTAGGCACGCCCATTTCAGCAAGACCTCTTACAATTTCTTCTGCTTTACTGCTGAGATTACGCACAAGAATACAGATGTCGCTGTATTTTACCGGTCGTTCTTTCCCCTTATTCCCTACGGTCATACCACTTTCAACGAGTTCTTTTATGGTTTTGCCAACATAACTCACTTCTTCGTGGAAGTTCGACTTTCTTGAATCTGTACCGTTTACAATATGTACGTGAACGTCTTTATTATCGGTTTCGGCAAAATCGGCACCGCACACCAGTTGGTCACCGTTTTTATAATCAACTTCGCCCATTTTACGAGTCATAAGAAAATCGAAGAAATAGTTTACGCCTTCGACTATTCCCTTACGGCTACGGAAGTTTTTATCAAGAATAATTTTTGCAGGATAATTGTCTACTGTTCTGTCATAATCGGCATATCTGTCTTTATAACCCATAAAGATTTCGGGCATAGCCTGACGGAACCCGTAAATGCTCTGCTTTACGTCACCTACCATAAACAAGTTTTCGGAATTGTTTGAGATAGCGTTAAAAAGAGCATCCTGAGCTTCGTTGGTATCTTGAAATTCATCAATTAAAATTTCGCTGTATCTTTCTGACATTTCAACCGCCAACGGTGTTTTTTGAAGATTTCCGTCAGCATCATAAGTCACAAGCAAATCAAGTGCCATATGAAGAATGTCTGAAAAGTCATAGGCATTCTTTTCTTTTTTTCTTTCGGCAAGTTTAGTGTAGAACCGCATTATACAATCTTTGAATGCAGACATTATCGGTCTTAAATACTCAATATCTTTTTTGAAATCGTCAGAGTAGCAGGACATAATTTTTGACACGTTCTGAAAATCTTTTTTAAGTGCCATACATCTGCCCTGAATTTCATAATAATGCTCGTCCTTTTCGGCAGACTTAAAGCTACCAAAGGTTTCTACTTTTAAACCGCTAACAAGATTTTTGATTTCGTCCCACTTACCGCCGTTATCAATTAAATCGACAGCATATTTCATTTCGGTTACTGCGCCTAAAATACTCTCTCTTGCAGTAACACCTACCTTATTGTCGTCACCGCCGTCAATTAAAATTTTGTCACACTTTGTAAGAATATGCTCAAGGACTGTGCGAACTCTGTTAAGACAGTATTTACCCCAGATTGTCTGTTCCACAGGAACGTCTTCAAAATAAAAAGCAAAGTGGTCATCAATCCATTTTGTCGGATTAACTGATGATACTGAGAATTTGTATATAGACAAAATTGAATCTACAAGATTACGGTCATTTCTGCCGTTAGTGAAAAGTTCAAGAAGTGCATTTGACTCTTGTGTATTTTCATTATAAATTTCATCAAGAACTTCTGATATTACATCATTTTCAAGCAATTTACATTCATTTTGCTCAAGCATTGTAAAATCAGGAACAATATCAAGAAGTTGACAGTTATCTTTAACAATCTGATTACAAAAGCTGTCAATAGTTGAAATATTAGCACTCGGCAAAAACATTTTCTGTCTTTTAAGAAATGAGTCGTTGGGATTTTCTTTTATCAGCTCAGAAAGTGACTTTGATATTCGCTCGCTCATTTCCCCTGCCGCCGCTTTTGTAAATGTAACAACGAGAATATTTTCAATATTAATTGGATTTTTCTTATCGGTAATTCTTTGGATTACTCGTTCAACAAGCACGGCAGTTTTACCTGAGCCTGCGGCTGCAGACACAAGTATGCTTCCGTTTCTTGCATTGATTGCATCTTGCTGGGCATTGGTCCATTCTCTACTCATCATCGTCACCTCCCAACATTGAAACAGCAGTATCAAAATTAAGCGATTTAACCTCTCTTATCGGATCAGCATCATTACGTCTGCAAACGTCCTGATAATCGCAATATTTACAACCGCCGTCAGTTGGCAACGCACGTATTACACCGTCTTGCAACTGATATGCCATTTCTCTGATTAAACTATTTACTCTTTCTTTAAGATTTGAAAGAGATTTAATTGAGATAACATTGCCTGAAATGGTACCGTCTTTGTTAAGCGCAGCCGGAATATACACACCTTCTGCGTTTTTTTCCATAGCGGTAATTACATCAAGGTTATTAAGCACCATACCGCTCATTCTTGATTTATCTGTAATAGTTTTATTGATCGATTTTTCGTCTGAATATCTGTTTAATTTTGTAGTTTCAGTTGCTCTTGAAGATTTGGCCTGAAAATACAATATTCCTGCAGGAGTAACATTTTTATATAACTCTTCGCCGTTTTGCCAGATTGCAAACAGGTATATAAGCATTTGCATATTAAGTCCTGCAAACACTTCCCCTAAATCAAACACCTTACCGCCTGTTTTGTAGTCGATAATGCGAATGAAAGTATTGTCTTCTGTTGCGTAGGCATCTACTCGGTCAACCTTACCGATAATCTTTACTGTTCCCCCATTTTCAAGTTCGATTAAATATGGTTTTATATCACCGTCGTTATTAATATTCAACTCAAAATTAACGGGAACAAAATCACAATGCGAAAATTCGTCTATAAGCCTCATCACAAGCTTGAATGAACTTTCTTTTATAAGAGAAATAGCACGTACAAAAGAATTGGGTTTATCTTTATAACCGCTGAGTTTTTCCTCAACATAATCATCAATTATTTTGTTGATTTTTGTTTTAACTTCGCTTGTGCTGTATTTAACAAATTTATCTTTAGGATTTTCTTTTAAAAACTTTTCAAGAACTTCGTGAACAAGTGTACCTGTTTGTGCAGGGTCCATTTGTGCTTCACGTCTTGGCTGCGCTTTAATTCCGTATTGACAGAAATAACTGAACGGACATTTATAGAACTTTTCCGTTTTCGATGCAGAAATATACATACTCTTGCCAAACAATTCCGTTGCAAGATTTTTGTCATTAATTGAAAAATCTTTTTCACCTATTTTTTCAAGCATTGCAAGTTCACCCTGTGAACCGTCATCGCTGAAGTATTTATAAAGAGTTGCACCGAGTGATGAATTCTTACTCTTTTCATTTGCAAGGGCAGAAAACGCTGTTTTACGGCTTTCTATTAAGCTTAACGCATCAGGCTTAACAGTTTTAACATTTTCATAAAGTCTTTGAATTTCAAGAACAAGTTCAGACGGTGTTAAGGCTGATGAATCAATATCTGTATTACTGTATGAAACATAAAGCTTTTCAGTTGCCAATGTCATTGAACGATAAGCAATAAATCTTTCAGAAACGCTGTTATATTCAAGGTTTGAAATTATATCAATGCCTTTTTCCTGAAGTTCACAGCGCTCAGCATCATTAAGCACTACACCGCTGCTTGAAACTGCAGGAAATACACCTGCATTAGCCCCTACTATAAATACTGCCTTTGGTGCAGTGGCTTTAATTCTGTCAGCACTGCCGATAATTACCTCATCAACGCCGTTAGGGATTTGACCCAAATCCTTAGTAGATACAATAAGTTCAAACAGTTCACGGTAACGTTTAAGCGTTATTACACTTTTGCCTGTTGCTGAGCAAAGGCTATCGAGAATTTCAGTAAGAATTCTCCAGATTTTTCCCTGTTCAAGAGCCAAATCTTCTTCGCCGTTTTTCATAAGCAAGGTTGTAATACTCTTAAGATTTTCATCTATACCTGCATTACGCAAAAACGCAAACAATTCTCTTGAGATTGTTTCGCCTGTTGCATCAGCAATTCTGTTTTTGAGTGCAAGAACAGGACCTACGATTTTTGCTCGCAAGTTGTTAATTGTTTCAAGTTTTTGCTTAGAATAATCATTAAACTCAACGCCGAAGCCTTCGGGGTTACCTGTCCAGTCATTTTTCCATTCAGACGGCCTTATCTGCCACATAAGAGCGTAATCTTCAATCAAAGATATATCTTCAATCGAAAATCCGTAAAGTCCTGTTTTAAGGAAACGTAAGACACTCTCGGTATAAAAGCCGTCACTTAAAATATCGAACAATGACAACATAAATGCCATTAAAGGCTGCGTTAAAATCGGCTGACGATTATCAGGGAAACAGTCAATTCCGTATTTACGAAATGATGACAAAAGTTGATTTTTATATGAGCCATTGCTACGCTCAATTACTGCAATATCACGATATCTGTAATTTTCTTCACGCACAAGACGCTTGATTTCAGATGCAACAAAGTCACATTCATCAATTTTATTGCGACAAGGCACCAATGCAATGCAGTCGCACTCTTCTTCATACCTTTTCTCAGTAATATCAAAAATGTTTTCTTCAAGAAAGTTAAGAGCATCAGCCTTATATTCTTTTACAGAATACATAATCTTTTCAGGTGCAATTTTTACATTTACACGGTTTGCAATACCGCGAAGCTTACGGATTTCGCACATTGCGTTATAGAAAAGCTCATACTCCCCGTTGTTTCTTGCAGTATCACAGCAAAATGTAATATATACATCTTCTGCCGTTGCGATAATGCGTTCAAGCACCTTATATTCCTGTGCTGAAAAGCCTGCAAAGGCATCAACAAATACAGTTTTACCTTTGAAATACGGAACATCATAAAGCAAATCGGCAAGCAGATCAAGATAAAGTGAATCGTCTTGAAAATTCTGTTCCATAAGGCTGTCATAGCATTGGAAAATAATTGACAGCTCATCAAGTTTCTTTGCAAATGTAGGCTTTTTAACCTTTGCTGACATCTCAGTAAGTTTTTCAAGAGGAATACAACAAGTTTTAAGTTCACGGTTGAATTTAAGTAATTCGTTGATAAGCAACGGATTTTTCTGGTATTTTCCGTAAAATGTAATTTTGTCCTGCAATGACTCAATCGCCATACTCATAAGCACGGCTCTTGTGGCGTCATCGGCAGGTCTTTTTGTAATTTTGCCGTAATCGGACAAAAGCCTTTCAGCAATACGTGAAAAGCTTAAAATCTCAACATTATTAATTTTTTCATTACCTAAAATTTCGAGCATTCCTTTTTCAGTTTCAAAAGAAAACTGCTCGGGTACAATTATTACGGCTTTTCCGCTTTCGCTACTGGCAATTTCAGATGCAAGATTACGAATATATCGGGTTTTTCCGCTGCCTGTACGACCTGTAATTATGTTGAGCAAGGTTTGTCCTCCAATTACATTAATTTATAGAGTTTTGCGCCGTGTGTGTTCACTTTGCAATTAAATTTATCGTTGACTTTTTCAAGGTCTTCGTTTTTCCACAAGTCACGGAGAGTGTACTCCCCTGTCAAGTCAAATTTGTTTAAGTCAACTGTAATTTCAGCCTCTTCTGCTGAAACATTAAATACCGCAACAAGCGGTTTATCATCAGATGAAGTTGCAGTCCAGATAATTGTATTTTCATCACGGTAAACCTGTTTTCCTCCGTGAGAATTCTGGTTGACATCAAGGACTTCAGCGTTTGTCATAAGAGAAAGAGTCCACTCGTCGTTATTTCTCATTTCTCCGCCAAACATAAGTGGTGAACGGAATATTGACCACAAGGTCATAAGAGTGATTTGTTCATCCTTTGTAAACTGAGTGTATCTGTCTTTTGGTCCGTGACAAGTGCCGTTTCTTGAAATATTACCTAATGGCAGCATATCACAGTCAGGCCAACAGCCTTCTTTTACGTAAGGTGCCCATTTGTCGCATTTATCGAACATCTCATAGAGTTTGTCCCACCAATCCCAGAAATCGCCTGTAAGACGCCACATATTAGCGTATTTGCACAAATGGTCTGCAACCGAAAGTTCAGCAGGTCCGGGTGAAAGGCTGAGGACGATATCACGGCCTGTTTTATCAATTGCTTTTCTAATCATTTCAACCTCTTCGGCTGCTGAATAAGGATTGTCCCACTTTCTGAACTCTGTAACACAGATATCATCAACCTTAACAAAGTCGATGCCCCATTCTGCGTACATCTCAAAAATTGAATCATAATAAGCCTGTGCGCCCTCGCAGGTGTACATTCCGTACATATCAGTATTCCAAGGACAAACTGAGAAATGATGCACAACCTGGCGTGCAGTTTTATCACTACCTAAAATCTTAGTGTTTCGATGAACAGCCTGACGAGGAATACCACGCATAATATGTATGCCGAATTTAAGCCCCATAGCGTGAATTTTGTCAGCTATCGGTTTAAATCCTGCACCGTTTGCTGATGATGGGAAACGATTTTCAGCAGGAATAAGACGAGAATACTCATCCATACAAAGTTCTATAAAATTATTGTAGTTATTGTCTTTTGCTTTTGGTTCATACCACTGTATATCACAGACAACATATTGCCAGCCGTAATCTTTAAGATATTTTGCCATATATTCAGCGTTGCCGAGTAATTGTTCTTCGTTTACGGCAGCACCGTAGCAATCCCAACTATTCCAGCCCATAGGCGGTGTTTTTGCAAGTTTATTTTTGTCCATAATAATTCTCCTCAAAGTGAAATAACAACTTAACTTATTCTATCATTTTATGTGTAAAAAGTAAACTAAAATAGGTGTAATTTTATGGACAGAAATTTTAAATGTTTTTGAAAAAAGTCCTTGACAACGTGTTTCTTTTATGATAATATATACAAGCCCAATACGGAGAGATACCGAAGTGGTTATAACGGAACGGTCTTGAAAACCGTCGTACGGCAA
>CAYXMF010000039.1:0-12586 GCA_964465845.1 uncultured Eubacteriales bacterium
GATGATTGCAAGTTCGTCTTTATTGTGAATTGTTTCAATTTTTTTACGCAAATCGCCGTAAAGTTTTTCAACGTTTGTTTCTGTCATACCACTCACTCCCCTCTGATTGCATTTAATCTTTTAAGAATTTCCGACTGTGACAAATCCGCTTTTTTACCGTCACCGTCAAATTGGATTTTCCCGTTTTCACGTTTAATAAGTCCCATTTCGCAAAGCACGTCAAGAGAAACACACATTGTGCAGTAACGCTCAACAGGACAGTTTGCACGAACAAGCAAGGTTTCAACATCATAATCCCAAATCATATATGATTTGATTATGCCGTAAACACCCAGTAAAAATTCTCTTGTAGGCGTTAAAAATCTTGCTTCATGAGTATTAAGAGTGTCACCTCTCATATATTTTTCATAAAGAGCCTGAGATTTAAAGAGTTTTTCTTCATCTACACCTGAAAATCTTATATCTCTAATCTGGACAGAGGCTTTGACTTCACCCCTGAATTCATTTTTCTCAATTCTTACCGCTAAATCTACAGTATCACCCTCACGGAACGGGAATTCCTCAAGAGTGGTTGAAAATTTCATAGCGTTAAACTGTGTATTGCCTTTAGTAAAACCAAGTCGCATATGACGGTTACCTTCGCCCACAGGTTTAATTGACGTAAGGCGAACACCGAATATGCCGAAAAGCGGCTGTGGATTACCTGCCCCAAAAGGCTCAAGGCTTTCTAATGATTCCACAAGTGATGCATTTATATATGCAGGATTCAACTTGCAGTCAAGCAGCAATGTAGGTACTGCATCGGGAAGAGTACTTGCGTATTCATTGATTTTATTAAAGAATTCCCCTACATTTTCACGCTTGATACCAAGACCTGCCGCCATAGTATGACCGCCGAAGTGTGTTAAATATTCGCTACAGGATTTAATTGCATCATAAACTGAAAAGCCATCAATACTGCGTGCTGAACCTGTTCCCTCATCACCATCAAAAGTGATAACGATTGATGGCTTGCCGTATTTTTCGGTAATTCTTGCGGCAACGATTCCTATAACACCGTGATGCCAATTTTCACCGCATACAACAATTACTCGTGAATGTTTAAGTTTCTCATTTGACTCAATGTGGGCAAGTGCAGCCTCCATAATCCCGTTTTCTGATGTATGGCGCTGACGGTTACACATATCAACTTTTTCTGCAATTTCGAGGGCAGTTACAAGGTTATCAGCAAGCAAAAGTTTTAATGCCGTTGAAGCAGATTCCATTCTGCCTGCCGCATTAATCCGAGGGGCAAGTGAATATGTTACGCCGACTGCACTGAGTGTTTTTTCACCTACACCCGCAACCTGACGAAGTGCATTTATTCCGTTGCAAGGGTTACTGTTAATCTTTGCAACACCGTATTTTACGATTGCTCGGTTTTCATCTTTCAAGTCAACCACATCGGCAACAGTACCAACTGCAATAATATCAGCATAATTATTTAAAACTTCTGAATAATCGCCTTTTTCCAAAGCACAAACAACTTTGAATGCCACGCCTACGCCTGCCCAATCCTTAAAATGAACGTTACAGTCTTCTCTATGAGGGTCAATAACGGCAACGGCATCAGGAAGCATTTCGCCAACTTGGTGATGGTCAGTAACAACCGTCTGAATTCCAAGGCTGTTTGCATAATCAATTTCTTCTGTTGCAGAAATTCCGTTGTCAACAGTTATTATAAGTTTTACGCCTTGTTCGTTTAACTTGTCTATTGCAGAACAGTTCATTCCGTAGCCTTCAGTTACACGGTCAGGAATATAGTACATTACATCTGCACCCTTATTTGAAAGGTAAGAATACATAAGTGCAGTTGCGGTTACGCCATCAGCATCATAGTCACCGAAAACGCAAATTCTCTCACCCTTTTCAAGAGCCAGGTTAATACGGTCAACAGCTTTTTCCATATCTGCAATAAGATACGGATCACAAAAACTGAAGTCATTATCGAAGAATTCTTCAACATCTTCATACTCAGTAATTCCGCGTGAAACTACAATCAATGCGGTAAAGGGGTCAAGACTGTGATTTTCAGCCACCTGCGCCGCTATTTCTTTGTCAATATGTGCAGTTATCCATTTTTTACGGCTCACGGTTATACTCCCCCTTTATAATATTACTCTAAATTAGTATTATACCATTAAATCCGCTATAATTCAAGGGTTTGGCGAATAAAAAAAAGGTGTTTAAGTGATAACTTAAACACCTTAATTTTATTTATTTTTTATCATCTGTTTTCTTTGAAACAATATAGCGTGGTCTGCCCTTGACCTCTTCATAAATTCTTGCTATATAGTAACCTATAATACCCAACGCCATCATAAGACTTCCGCCAATTAAAAGCAAAAGCAAAATTACAGTTGTAAAGCCTTCGGCAGACTGACCGAGCATAAATCTTACGAGTGTCTGAATTGCCATACCCAACATAAATACCAAAAGCACGCAACCAAGTCCTGTTATAATCTGCAATGGCGCCGTTGTGAACGAGGTTATATTGGAAATTGCATATTTCACAAGTTTTTTGAAGCTCCATTTTGATGTGCCGTTCTGGCGCTGTTGAACTTTGAACTCAACCTGTGTTGACTTAAATCCCGACCAGAATGAAAGTGCACGGAAAAATGTGTTTTTTTCAGGCAAAGAAACAAGTGCGTCAATAACTTTTCTGTCAATGAGTTTAAAGTCAGAGGTTGATTGCATATCAACGCCCACAAAACTACTGATTATTTTATAAAAGCTCTTTGCAAAAAGTTTGTAGAATAATGACTCGCCGCCACGATCCGTCTTAACACCTTCAATAACCTCATAGCCTTGTTCCCAAAGAGAGTACATTTCAACTGCTTTTTCGGGCGGAAACTGTAAATCGCAGTCAAGAATTACTGCACAATCACCGATAACATTCTCAAGTCCTGCATAAATTGCGGCTTCCTTGCCAAAATTACGGCTGAAACTTATACCCTTGACATTCTCATACTTTTCAGCACATTCACATATCTTCTCATAAGTTTTATCTTTTGAGCCGTCATCTATAAAAATGAGTTCATTCTCGATATTATGTTCTTTCAGAAGTTGTGACACTGTATTAGCAGTATTTTCAATGTTCAATTCTTCATTATATGAGGGAATAATTACAGAAAGCACTACATTTTCCTCCGCATTACTTAATAGAATAAATATATCATTTTAATTTTGCTTTGTCAATTAAGTTCCAAACATAAATAAAGTGTTGAAATATCAGCATTTGTATGATAAAATTTAGTTGTAAAATAGGTGTTATATCTATAAAAAGGAGCGATGAAAATGACAAATTTTGATATTGCAATTATTATGGCAGGCGGAACTTCCATCAACCCTAATTCTTCTACACCACGCGTTATGGCAACTGTTATGGGCAAGCCTATGATTGGCAGAGTTACTGACGCAGCGGTTGCGGCAAAACTTTTGCATATTATTGCAGTTGTGCCTGAAAACGATACAACAATTAAAGAATACCTTATGAAAGAGCATCCGGGCAACTTTATTTCTGCAGTAGAGCAGGAAAAGCCTCTTGGCACAGCACACGCAGTTATGCAAGCTGAACGTTTCATTCGTTCTTGTGCTGAGCATGGCGGAAATGTACTTATTCTTAACGGTGATACTCCGTTTATGGATGCAAATACTATCTGTTCGTCATACGCTCATCATATGAGTTCTTCAAACGACTTGACAGTTATTACCGCCATTCTTGACAAGCCATTCGGTTACGGCAGAATTGTGAGAAATCCTGCACGTCAGTTTATGGGAATTATTGAAGAGCAGGACGCTGACAGTGTAATCAAACGCATTAACGAAATTTCATCAGGTACATTCTGGGTTAAGGCTGAAAAACTTCTTTATGCTCTTAATGACTTACAGCCAAGACCAAACGGTCATTACAACCTTGTTGATGTAGTTTCAATGTTTATTGAAAAAGGTCTTAAGGCTGACACATATTTTGCACCGAGTTCTGACATTATTCTTGGTGCTAATTCAAGACTTCAGCTTATGGAGCTTAATCAGCACGGAAAAATGCAACAGATTGAATATCACCTTGCAAATGGTGTTGATATTCCTTTCAGCGATGGTGTTATCATTGAGCCGGGCGTTGAAATAGGTGCCGATACTCAGATTTTACCTAACACGATTATTCAGGGTAATACAAAAATCGGCAAGGGCTGTGTAATTGGTCCTAACTCGATTATCAGTAACAGTATTATTGAAGACAACGCAAAACTTAACAATGTTCAGTGCTATCAGTCAAGAGTACTTTCAGGTGCTGACATTGGTCCGTTTGTTCATATCAGACCAAACTCTGTTATCGGTGAAAAGGTACATCTTGGCAACTTCGTTGAAGTTAAGAACTCAAGTATTGATACAGGTACTAAGGTTTCGCACCTTACCTATGTTGGTGACTCTGACGTTGGTAAGCGTGTAAACTTCGGTTGCGGTACTGTTACGGTAAACTATACAGGCAAAGCAAAATTCCGTACAACCATCGGTGATGATGCATTTATAGGCTGTAACACAAACCTTGTAGCTCCCGTTAAGGTTGGCAACGGTGCTTATACCGCAGCAGGCTCAACAATTACTGAGGATATTCCTGAAGATGCACTGGGAATTGCCCGTGCACGTCAGGTAAATAAACTTGACTGGAAACTTAAATAAATCTTTTTACAAGAGGTAAAATAAAATATGTTCGACAGATTCAGAAAGAAAACTTATGAAGCTGTGGGCACACCTGAATTTATCGTGGTGGGGCTTGGAAATCCTGACAGAAAGTACACCCTCACCCGACATAATTCGGGATTTTTGTGCGTAGATATGCTTTCTCAAAAACTCAATTTCAGGGTTGACAGATTAAAATTCAAATCCTTAATCGGTGACACTACTATTAACGGTCACCGCTGTATTATTATGAAACCGCAGACTTATATGAACAACAGCGGTGAGGCCGTCAGAGAATGTGCTAACTTTTATAAAATCAAGCCTGAAAACATAATCGTTATTTATGATGATATTTCTCTTGACATTGGTAAGCTTCGTATCCGCAGAAAAGGCACTGACGGCGGTCACAATGGCATTAAGAGTATTATTTATCATTTAAACAGCGACCAATTCCCAAGAATTAAGGTAGGTTGTGGTAAAAAGCCTCACCCTGACTACGATTTGGCGGATTGGGTGCTTTCTGAATTCAAGAAAGATGAGCAAAAGGCATTAGAGCCTGCACTCGAAAATGCTTGCAAGGCTATTGAGCTTTTACTTGATAATCAGATAGATAAAGCAATGAATTTATATAACAGTTAATTACAGAGGTAATTAATTATGTCCGCATTTGAACAGGCAATTAAATATTCAGCAGAATATGAGGGTGTGCTGAACAGTATCAAAAAAGGCTTTCTTCCGCAAGGCGTTTTAGGATTAACACCCGTACAGAAAGCACACATTGTTTCTGCGTTAGTGGGGGGTCTTGAAAAAAAGGCCCTTGTTGTCGTGCCTGACGATGCTACTGCAATGAGGACTTGTGAGGATTTGACGGCACTGGGTATTTCGGCACTTCACTACCCTGCCCGCAATTTTTCTTTTTATTCAAATGACAGTCAAAGTTATGAATACGAGCAGAAACGCATCAAAGTATTACGCCGTATGCTTGACGGCAAGTGTGACGTAGTTATAGCCTCTGCTGAATCGGTTATTTCATACACTATTCCGCCTGAAACTCTGCGACAGAAATCAGTTCTTCTAAAAAAAGGTGAAGAAACATCACTCCAGAATATTCTTATTGCTCTTAACTGTGCAGGCTACACAAGAGTTGACGCAGTTGAAGGTGTTGGTCAATTCTCTTGCCGTGGCGGAATTGTGGACTTTTTCTCACCTGACGATGACGAGCCAGTACGTATTGAGCTTTGGGGTGACACGGTTGATACTATGTGTCGTTTTGATGTGCAAAGTCAACGCAGAACAGTAAGTATTGATGAAATTCTTATTGCACCCTCAAAAGAAATTATTATTGACGAACCACAACAACTTATTCAAAAAATCGAAAAACTTGCCTTGTCAATAAGAGGAAAGAAAACTGATATAATCCGTGAAAAGTTATATGCTGATATTGACAGACTTCGTGACGGACTGAAAGTAGGCTCAGCTGATAAGTATCTGCCCCTTATTTACTCTCCTGCAACTATTTTTGACTATGCAAAAGATTACTTGCTTTTTGCATTTGAAACGGGCGGAATTAAAGAAAAAGTTTCATCTTCACAAAAATTGTTACTTGAGGATATTAAAGCATGCGTTGATGACGGTACTCTTTGCAAGGGACTTGACAAATTTACACTTACATTCAATGAACTTGTTGAAAAATATACCCGGTTCGGTGCTAATTATATAGACAATTTTGCACGCGGCAGTTTTGATACTCCCGTAAAAAGTCTTACAACCTTTAACGGCGGAACACTTCCTATATGGAACGGCAAACTTGATGTTCTTATTGACGATATTCAACCAATTCTTGCAAAGGACACAACGGTTGTAGTCTTTGCAGGTACAGAAAAAAGTGCTAAAAATCTTGCAGAAACTTTAAACGATGAAAATATTGTATCTGTTTACTTCCCTGTAATTCCTGCAGAATTCCCAAAAGGCGCAGTTTCGGTACTCCCCGGCTCACTCACATCAGGATTTTCATATCCAAGAGAAAAATTCTATGTTTTCACATATTCAAAGGTGTATCAATCGAAGACTAGACGCCGTAATTCAGGATTCAAGGCAAAAGACACTATTCATTCACTTGACGAACTGAAAAAAGGTGACTACATTGTTCACTCAGTTCACGGAATAGGTATTTTCGATGGTGTTACACAGCTTGAGTCAAACAAAATCATAAAAGATTACATTAAAATCAGATACGCAAAAAGTGACGTGCTTTATGTACCTGTTACTCAGCTTGATTTGGTATCAAAATATATTGGTCCTCACGAAGATGATGGTAAGGCATTAAAACTTAATCGTCTTGGCGGTAATGACTGGGAAAAGACAAGAAACAAAGTTCGTGGTGCCGTTAAAGATATGGCAGACCAGCTTATCAAGTTGTATTCCGAACGTATGAATACAGAGGGTTTTGCATTCTCACCTGACATTGATATGCAGGGTGACTTTGAGCGCCGTTTTGAATTTGAAGAAACGGGTGACCAGTTACGAAGCATTGACGAAATTAAAAGTGATATGGAAAAGCCCTACCCTATGGACCGTCTTCTTTGCGGTGATGTAGGATTCGGCAAAACTGAAGTGGCTCTGCGTGCTGTATTCAAATGCGTTGCTGACGGAAAACAATGCGCAATACTTGTGCCTACCACAATTCTTGCACTTCAGCATTACCAGACACTTATGAAGCGTTTTGCAGGATTTCCTGTTGAAATTGAAATGCTTTCACGTTTCCGCACACCTACACAACGGACAAAAATAATCAAGGGTGTAAACTCAGGATTTATTGATATTATTGTGGGAACTCACTCGCTTATTGCGAAAAATGTCAAATTCAAGGATTTAGGTCTTTTGATTGTTGATGAGGAACAGCGTTTCGGCGTTGCACAAAAAGAAAAAATCAAAGAGAAGTTCCCCGGTGTTGACGTGCTCACTCTTTCGGCTACACCTATTCCACGTACCCTTAATATGGCTATGTCGGGAATTCGTGATATGTCAGTTATTGAAGAAGCTCCGTCTGACCGTTTCCCCGTGCAAACTTATGTAGTTGAGCATAATCTTCCATTACTTTGTGAGGCTATGGAAAAAGAGCTTCGCCGTGGCGGTCAGGTATATTTCTTGCACAATCGTGTTGAAACCATTGACGGTGTTGCAATCAGCATTAAGGAATATCTGCCCGATGCCCGAATCGCTACGGCTCACGGCAAAATGAACGAGGAACAGTTAAGTGACATCTGGCGAGATTTGATGAACGGTGAAATTGACATTCTTGTCTGCACCACAATCATTGAAACAGGTGTTGACGTGCCTAATGCAAACACGCTGATTATTGAAGATGCTGATAAACTCGGTCTTGCACAGCTTCATCAGTTACGTGGTCGAGTGGGTAGAAGTGCTCGTAGAGCAAGTGCATATCTTACCTACAAAAAAGACAAAAATCTGTCAGAAATTGCATATAAACGACTGCAAGCAATACGTGAATATACAGAATTCGGCTCAGGCTTTAAAATTGCTATGCGTGACCTTGAAATACGTGGTGCAGGCAATCTGCTCGGTGCTCAACAGCACGGGCATCTGGCATCTGTCGGTTACGATATGTATATGAAACTTTTAGGCGAAGCTATCAGTAACGAAAAAGGTGAAAAGCCTAAAAATACAAGGGAATGCCTTATTGATTTACAGATTAATGCTCACATTCCTGACAAATACATTACCGCACTTTCACAGCGTCTTATGGTATATCGCAGAATTGCTGATGTACGCACCTTTGAAGATGCTGAGGATGTTCGTGATGAACTTCGTGACCGTTTCGGTGATATTCCACCGTCAGTTGAGGGGCTTATTGAGGTTTCTCTTTGCAGGAACAAGGCTTCTGCCTTAGGAATTTACGAAATAGGTCAGCGTGGTGAAATTATTGCTCTTTACTGTGACGAGATTGATGCATCGCTGGTGCTTGATATTTCATCAGTTTTGCGAAAACGCGTAAGCGTTACATCCACAGGTAAAAAGAGTATAAATGTTAAAAAATTGCAGGAACAAACTTCTCTTGATACGCTTAAAGAGATTTTTGAGGCTGTGGAAAGAACGAGAGTTGATAAACAATGATAGGTACAATAGTTAATACTGCTACAATCCTTACAGGAAGTATTATCGGCAGTTTACTAAAAAAAGGAATTAAAGAAAAATACACAAAATGCCTTATGAACGCTATGGGACTTGCGGCGACAGGTATTGGCATAAATTCAATCGTACAGAATATGCCAAACAGTAAATACCCTGTACTTTTCATTGTAAGCCTTGCTCTCGGCTCACTTTTCGGAAATATGATCGATTTGGACAAGCGTTTTAATTCGCTTGTTGAGAAAAAAGGCAAGAGTGAGTTAGGCAAAGGACTTTCAACTGCAATTCTTTTGTTCTGCATTGGCAGTCTTTCAATTTTAGGTCCAATAAACTCTGCTCTTTATAATGACCATACATATCTTTTCACAAATGCAACACTTGACCTTGTAACAAGTATGGTATTGGCATCTACATACGGAATCGGCATCGCTATTGCAGCACCTGTACTTTTCTGTTGGCAAGGCTCAATTTATTTGCTTGCTTCATTACTCGGTGAATTTATGAGTCCTGAACTTATGTGCGAAATCAGCGTTGTAGGTGGTTTCTTAATTGCGTCATCGGGCATTTCTATTCTTGAAATCAAGAACTTAAAAACTCTTAATATGTTGCCCGCGCTCTTAATTCCGCCTGTCTGGTTTATGATTATGTGGGTAATCTCTTTATGCTTATGAAAAAAAGACTTTCTCCCCTGCTCATAATTGCAGGAACAGTAAACTTTATACTGTTTTTTATAAAATTTTATATTGGCATTCGCACCAACAGTCTTTGCATTTATACAGACAGCATTAATAATCTTATGGACACTTTGTCCCTTATTCTTGCTTTGATTGGTGTGGCTTTCATAAACAAGCCTGCTACGGACAAATTCAAATACGGTTTCGGCAAAGCAGAAGATCTGACCGCATTCATAATGTCAATTCTTATGACGGCAGCGGGGCTGAGCTTTGCATACAATTCTTTAGGACGTCTTATGACACCCGTACCCGTTTGGTATTTCACGAAATACGCATTGATTATCGGTGGAACTTGTCTTGTTAAGTTGACTTTAGGTATTGTATTTGCTTTAAGATACAAAAAAGAGAAATCGGCAGTTCTTAAAACCGTTATGCTTGACTCATTTCTTGATTGCGGAATAACAGCAGTAACCATTGTATCTTTTACCCTGTCAAACACATTGGGATTTGGTTTTGATGCAATTTTAGGACTTATAATAAGCATAATTATTGCAGTTTCAGGAATTCGTCTTATTATTTCTTCTGCATCAGGTCTTTTAGGCAGAAATGACAAAGAAACTGAAAAGAAAATTCTTGATATTGTTAATGAAATCTGCAAAGACAAGCCATACAGTGTGAAAAACATTGAAATTCACACTTATGGCAAGGAAAAAATCTTTGCAACAATTTATTTGACTTCTAATTCTCATAATAGCGATATTATGGAAATTCAGAATATAATTAAAACAAGGCTGAATGTTGATTTAAACGTAAATTCGGCGGTGGATTGGGAGGTAATCTCTTGAAAAAGGAAAAGAAAAATCGCAGTAAAAAAGCATTAAAAGTTATTGCAATAATTGTTGCGGTAATTATTGTACTTGGTATTATGGGAACTGTTGCAAATGCAATAGGCAACAATGCTCACCTCGAAAGCATAAAATCGTTATCAGCGGTTGAATATGAAAGTCAACTTGTACCTGAAAAGGATGCTGATGGTGTTTGGACATTTACTACTGATGAAGATTTCAGGGTTATGCAACTCACTGACGTGCATATAGGCGGCGGTTGGATGTCAACCTCAAAAGACACAATGGCACTTAATGCAGTTGCATCAATGGTTGCTGCTGAAAAGCCTGACCTTGTTATAATTACTGGTGACCTTGTGTATCCCGTTCCATTCCAGGCAGGTACATTCAACAATATGAATTCCGCTGAACTTGTAGCTACTCTTATGGAAACACTTGGGGTTTACTGGCTCCCCGCTTTCGGTAATCACGACACAGAAATCTATTCACGCTACACAAGAGAAGACATTTCAAAATTCTATGCTGACGAGAAATGGGAATACTGTCTTTTTGAAGATAATAGCGATGACGATGTTGACGGCTACTGTAATCAGGTGATCAATGTTAAAAACTCATTGGGAATTATTACTCAGTCACTTTACACATTTGACACTCACTCTTATGTTGACGGAGACTACCTTGGCATTGGCTGGAAATACGACAACATTCACGAAAATCAGATTGAATGGTACAAGTCTTGTGTTGAGAAATATAACAAGCAGAACACCAGCCTAATTAACAATGGTGATTTTGAAAACAAGACAGAATTACTTGAAACATACAGTATTGTAAAATCTCTTGCATTCTGGCACGTACCTAATACTGAATACCTTGACGCGTGGAACGAATATGTTGATGCAGATTACAAGAATACTGATAATCTTACATATTACTACGGTACTGTTGGTGAAACAGGAAAAATGGTTTATTCGGGTGTTTATGAAGACGAAATTTTTGAGGTAATGCTTTCCCTTGGCAGTACTCAGGGCATCTTCTGCGGTCACGACCACCTTAATAACTTCTCAATCGACTACAAGGGAATTCGCTTAACATACGGCTTCAGTATTGACTATCTTGCATACAGCGGAATTTCAAAACTCGGCTCACAGCGTGGTTGCACTATGATTACAATTACACCTGATGGTGAATTTGATTGTATTGCCGAAAACTATTATCAGGACAAATACGCAACAGATATTCGTGAAGAAGTTACAATGCAGGATCTTAACGAAAAATAATAAATCAAAACCTCCCTCTCGGGAGGTTTTTTACCTTTACAAAGCATATTTTATGTGCTACAATTTTCTTGTATTTTATTGAATTTTATGGGGTGAAATTTATGAACCTTAAAGAACAAAGGCAATGGGTGATTGACCAATTAACTCAAGTTGCTGACTTCTGGTTAGAAAATGGTATAGACAAAGTTCACGGCGGTGTTTACACTTGTCTTGACAAAGACGGTAAGGTATTCTCTACTGACAAGAGCGTTTGGATGCAAGGCCGTTGCGGTTGGATTTTCTCATATCTTTGCCACGTTTACGGTGTAAAAGAAGAATGGCTTGAAGCAAGCAAAAGTTGTCTTGATTTTCTTGAAAATTACTGTGTAAATAAAAATGCAGACGGCAGACTTTATTTCACTGTAACTGAAGACGGCAAGCCACTTCGTCAGAGAAGATATTGTTATTCAGAAGCGTTTTATTGTATTGCAAACGCTGAATATTACGGCATTACAGGTGAAAAAGAGCATTTAGAAAGAGCTCGAAAAGCTTATGATATGTATTGGAACCTTAATCACGGTATGCCCGACCCTACAGGATTAGGACCTAAAACCGAGCCTGCAACACGTACTGGTCGTGCACTTGGTATTCCGATGATTCTTTTAAACGTCACTTCTGTTCTTCTTCGTGTTGACCCTGAAAATGCTGATCTTTACAACAAACGTGCAGACGAATGTGTTGAAGATATTTTCAAATATCATGTTAAGAAAGATTTAGGTTGCACACTTGAATCAGTTTCACTTGACGGCACACCAAGACTTAACATTACTGAAGGCAGAGTTGTAAACCCCGGTCATGACATTGAATGTAGCTGGTTCCTTATGGAAAGAGCAAATCAGACCGGTGACAAAGAACTTCACGCAAAGGCTATTGAAATTTTTGA
>CAYXMF010000040.1:0-12478 GCA_964465845.1 uncultured Eubacteriales bacterium
GCAGAGCTTAATGCAATTCTCAACAACGGCGGCAGAAATTTAAGCGGTTGCAGAATTTATGTAGCACTCTTCCCTTGCAACGAATGTGCAAAGGCTATTATTCAAAGCGGAATTAAAGAGGTTATGTATATTTCTGACAAATACAAAGATACTGTTGGCAACAAGGTTTCTCGCAGAATGTTTGACGCCGCAGGTGTTAAATACACAAAAATTAAAATGAGCCGTGACGAGCTTAAAATCAGCTTTAAGGAAGAAGATATATAATGGGCAAAAATGACTTTTTTGCATTTGCAAGCAGAATTAAATACATAAACCGTTGGGCACTTATGCGAAACACCCGCTATGAAACTTTAAGCGAGCATTCCGCTGAGGTGGCTCAGCTTTGCTACGCTTTAGCATGCATAGGTAATCAGCGTTTAGGCAAAAATTACAACTGTGAAAGAGCATCACTATTAGGTCTTTACCACGATGTTCCTGAAATTATCACAGGCGATTTACCAACACCTGTCAAGTATTACAGCACAGAAACAAAAGAGGCATACAAGGCAGTTGAGAAAAACGCTTCAAAACAACTTCTTTCAATGTTGCCTGAAGATTTACTTCCCTCTTACGAGCCACTTTTCAAGAAAAAGAATGAAGATAAAGAATTGTGGAAATTAGTTAAGGCTGCTGACAAAATCAGCGGTTACTTAAAATGTGTTGACGAGCGTAAAGCGGGCAACAGTGAATTTATTGAAGCAGAAGAAAGACTTCTTAAATCGATTGAAAAAAGCGAGCTCCCAGAAGTTAAAATCTTCGCAGAAGAATTTTTACCGTCATACGAAAAAACTCTTGACCAGATTAAAAAATAAATGTAGAGTGCAGAATGCAAAATGCAGAATTGTAGGGGCGATTCACGGTGCGGGTGTCCGGTGGACACCTCTGCGAAGCAGAAGCACCGACCGAACCGGCAGGTAAGACCATCGCCCGAATAAATTACACCGAACGAAAGGTGAACAAGATGTTAAAGATTAAAGATTTCATTGAACTTTTTAAGGAAAACTCAATACTCACAAGTGTGGAATGTGATGAAAATGCCCCCGTTGGATTTATTTCATACAACTCGCAGGATTTAAAGGCAGACACCTTGTTTTTCTGCAAGGGTGCACATTTCAAAGAACAATTCCTGCTTGATGCATTGAACAAGGGTGCTACCGCTTATGTTTCAGAAAAGAAATATAATACTGATGCTCCTTGTATTCTTGTGTCCGATATAAGAAAATCCATGTATCTTTCTGCAAACTTTTTCTACCAGAATGCTTGGGAAAAGTTGAATCTTGTAGGCATTACAGGTACAAAAGGCAAATCCACAACTGCGTATTTTATCAAATATATTGAAGACGAATATTTAACTGCTCTTGGCAAAAAGAAAAGCGCAATTGTTTCATCAATTGACACCTACGATGGTATTATAAACATTGAAAGTCATCTGACTACACCTGAGCCCTTTGACTTGCACAAGCATTTTGATAATGCAGTAAAAAGTGATATTCAGCACTTTACAATGGAAGTTTCTTCTCAGGCATTAAAATACGGCAGAACTGACGGTGTTACTTTCACTATCGGTTGTTATCTTAATATCGGTATTGACCACATAAGCGCCATTGAGCACCCCGATTTTGAAGATTATTTCCAGTCAAAAATGAAAATCTTTACACAATGCAAAACTGCAGTTGTAAATCTTGATACAGACCGTAGTGAAGATGTGTTGGAAGCATCAAAAAATGCCCCTGAAGTAATTACATTCAGCACTAAAAATGAAAATGCTGATGTTTACGGCTACAACATTCGTAAAGACGGCTCTGACACAGTATTTACAGTTAAAACAAAAGATTTTAACCGTGATTTTACACTTACAATCCCAGGTCTTTTCAATGTTGAAAACGCCCTTTGTGCTATTGCAGTTTGCTCAAAACTCGGAATTCCCGAAAAATACATTTATACGGGACTTTTAAAGGCACGTTCAAGCGGTCGAATGGAAGTTTACGAAAATGCGGACAAGCGTGTTACTGCAATCGTTGACTACGCTCACAACAGAATGAGTTTTGAAAATCTTTTCAAATCTGTTCGGCAAGAATACCCCGGCAGAAAGGTTGCTATTGTATTCGGTTGTCCCGGCAACAAGGCACTTATTCGCCGTAAGGATTTAGGTGAAATCAGCGGTCAGTATGCTGATATGATTTATATTACAGAAGAAGATCCCGGTGAAGAGCCGTTACAGAAGATTTCACGTGAAATTGCAGGCTTTGTTGAGTCGCAGAACGGAAAATACAAGATTATTGATGACCGTGGCGAAGCAATCAGCACGGCAATCAACGAAATGGGTGCTGACAGCGTTATTCTTATAACAGGTAAAGGTAACGAAACACGTCAGAAACGTGGAATTGAATATATTGACTGCCCGACAGACGTTGAATATGCCCTCAAAGCATTAAAGGAATACGATAAAAAAAACGGACTTGACAGCGACGAGAAAATAAAAAGCGTACAAGACATTTTGCCGCAACTTCACAAGCTCCACAACAAAAAAGTTGTAATCAAACTTGGCGGAAGTTGTCTTGACGATGAAGAACTTATGAAAAACCTGCTTGAAGACATCGCTCTTCTTACAATGGTAGGTGCAAAAACAGTAGTCGTTCACGGCGGTGGCAAAGAAATCAGCAAAACTCTCAGCAAAATGAATCTTGTATCAGCTTTCTATGAAGGCTATCGTGTTACGGGCGACGAAGAAATGAACGTTGTCCTGATGGTGCTTTCGGGCAGTGTCAACAAGAAAATTGTTGAGCGTTTCTCTCAAAGCAATATTTCAGCAGTGGGCATCAGCGGTGCTGACGGCAACATTCTAAAGGCGGTGCCCAAATATATCAAAGGCAGGTCTTTAGGCAGAGTCGGTGATATTTCGAAGGTTGACACAACTCTTATTGATACACTTCTTGACAAAGGTTACACCGTTGTTCTTTCACCCGTCGGCAGATGCGAAGCCCTCGGCACAGTGAACATTAACGCTGATGACGCCGCAGGTCAGGTAGCACTTGCTCTTGGAGCCGATTACCTTGTTTATATAACAGATGTCAACGGAATTTTCCTTGACAGTCAGAATGAAAAAACCGCGCTTGAACATATAACCGTAGAAAAAGCAAAAATGCTTCTTGACAGCGGACTGGCTTCGGGCGGAATGATACCGAAAATCCGCAACATCATAAATCTTATTGAAAACGGAGTTCGTGAAGTCGCAATTCTTAACGGCAGAGTCCGTTACAATGTAATTTCAGAATTTATAGGTGCAAAAACTGTTGGAACGGTGGTGACACGTGACTGATGGACACAAAAAAACTGATAAAAACAGCAATTAAAATTGCTCCATTTGTTACAGCAGCGGCAGGCGTATTAAGTCTTGCTCTTTCAAAATATGAAGAAAAGCAAGGGAACTACTCACGCGAGTTCCCCGAAATAGAAAATGAAATGAAAACAAAGATTGAAGAGGTGAAAATGAGTTATGGCGAAAAAATCTAACTCAATCTTAAAAACTGCATTAGGCTACGGTGTAGGTGCAATAGGACTTGACCTGAGCTACGGTATGTTCTATTCATACCTTTCATATTATCTTTCAAGCGTGCTGGGACTTCAGGAAGGCTTCTTGCTTCTCATTACTCCCCTCGCTCGTATCTGGGACGGCATTAATGACCCGATGATGGGTACAATCGTTGATAACACCCGTACCAAGCACGGTAAATACAGACCTTGGATTTTAATAGGTGCTATATGTAATGCGGTTGTACTTTTCCTCTTGTTCACATCTTTCGGTATGAGCGGACTTCCTCTTTATATCTACATAGGCGTTATGTATGTGGCTTGGGGTATGACCAATACAATGGCTGATATTCCTTATTGGTCAATGGTACCATCATTCACAAGTGAAGAAAAAGAAAGAAATCTTGTTGCAACTGTTGCACGTACATTCTCGGGCATCGGTCAGGGCATCATTTCAATTCTTACACCTATTCTTTGCCCTATGCTTTCAAGCGGTATTACTGACGCAAAAGGTTACAGTGCAAGCGGTTTTTCACGTTGGGCAGGAATTTGTGGTGTGGCTCTTGTATTTTTTGCACTGATTTGTGTTCTTGTTACAAAAGAAACCAATGTTGTTTACGGCGAAAAGAAAAAGTTCAGCCTTAAACAGATTTTTGACGTTATCAAAAGCAACGACCAGTTGGTCGTATTCATTGTATTTGCAATGCTTTCAAATGCAGGCTGGTATTTAACAAGTTCAACTGCAGTTTATTACTTTACCGATACTTTAGGTAATCCAAAAGCACAGTCACTTTTCCAGACAATCGGTACTGTTGGCTCTGTTCTTGGTCTTTTGGTTGTTCCCGTACTTTCAAAATGGTTCTCAAAACGAACAACATATTCAATTTCTCTCGGTACTGCTATTGCCGGCTATGCTTTAATGCTTATAACAGGTCCGATTTTAAAACTTCCTACAGTTGTTATGGACGTTTGTTATATTCTTGCATCAGTGGGCGTTTCTTCAATGTTTGTTTCACAGACAATCTTCCTTGCGGATATTGTTGACTACGGTGAATACAAAAACGGCACAAGAAATGAAAGTATTACTTTCTCAATGAAAGGCTTCTTGCAGAAAATGGCTTACACAATTCAGACAATTGTGCTTTTCGGTGGTCTTGGCCTTATGAATTACAACGAGCAGATTACCGCAGGGCTTGGCATCAACGACGGCACAAAATCAGGCATTGGTATTATCTGTTTCGGCGTTCCAATGCTGTTCTTCCTTGCATCTCTTATTGTGTTCAGAAAGAAATTCAAGGTTTACGGCGAACTTGCCGATAAAGTTCACGACTATATCATCGAAAAGAGAGCATCTGAAAAAGCAGAATAAGGGGAAAACTATGGCAGACTTGAAATTTTATCAGATTACAGACTTGCATCACTATGCTCTTGAACTTGGTACTGAAGGCAAAGCATTTGAAAAGATTTGCCTTTCTGACCAGAAGTGTCTTGCAGAAACAGGTGCTATGATTGATGCATATTTCGATAAAATCATAGCAGATACAGAAACAAATATAGTTCTCATTACAGGTGACGTTACATGTAATGGTTCAAAAGAGAGCCATAATGATTTGCTTCCGAAATTGCAACGACTTAAAGATGCCGGCAAAAAGATTTATCTTACAACAGGCACTCACGATTACTATATGGAAAACGGTAACGGAACAGGCAAGGCTGAAAAATGTGTAGGCGACGAGATTTTAACCGCTACCCGCACCGAGCGTGACGAGTTACTTGAAATCTATCACGATTTCGGTCTTTCAGAAGCAATCTCTTTACATAAACCAAGCCATTCATATTGCGTTCAGTTGCAAGAGGGCTACAGATTACTCTGCCTTAACGATGATGGTGACGAATTCTTCTGTGGCTACTATGACGATTGCCTTGAATGGATTAAAGAGCAAATTGACGATGCCAAAGAAAATGGTGATTACATATTTGCAGTTACCCATCACCCCGTCTTGCCACCAAGTCCAATTTATCCACTTTTCAGTAAACGCGATATGCTTGGTGACTACGAAAAAACATCAGAATTTCTTGCAAACAATGGTGTTAAGTTCATTTTTACAGGACATACCCACATGATGAACATTGCAAAAATGACTACTGCAAAGGGTAATGACATTTATGACATAAATACCTCATCTGCAGTTGGTTACCCCTCAGCGATGAGAAAAGTTGTTATGACCGATACTGAAGTCCATGTTGACAGCGTTCAGATTGATGATTTCGATTGGGATTTAAAAGGCAAAACCGTTGATGAATACACGAAAAAGAACTTTTTGCAGTTCCTTAATGCGATTTTTGACTCGATGGCTTATGATATTGACAAACTTGCTGAACTTTCAACATCTTTCAGTATGACACCTGAAAAGGTTTACAAGGCAAAGTCCGTGCTTATCCCTGCAGGTAAGTTCTTACAGAAAGCAACCTTTGGTACAATCGGCAAGATTTTTGCAATCAGCAAATATGTTGACAAGTCAATTAAAGACCGAAATGTGAAAGACTTTATTTTAGAGGCAATTACAAATGTGTTCTATGGTGACGAACCTTATACACCCGACACTCCTGAATACAAGGCTGTGTCTGCCCTTATAAACAAGAGAATTAAGAAAATTCTCAAACTCAAAAAAGGAACTGAAAACATTTCAGAAATCCTTGACATAATTCTTGATGGCGTACTTTACAACGCTGAACCTGGCGACTGGCAAGGAACATTTGTAAAATAATGTAAAATCAAACTCCCTACAAATTGTAGGGAGTTTTTATTAGAATCTGTTTTAATTTTTATCTTTATCGGCGTTATCTTCTTGTTTTTGAAAATCGGACTCAAAAATCACATTGTCTCCCACCGACATAATTGTAGGGTTGGTAAAAACATAATCTTTATCAATAAATACATCTAAAACATAACCATCGCTGATTTTTCTTATATGTTCAGTACCTTGATAACTAAAGCTATATTGGTCGGCATCTAAATTTGCACCAAATAATACAAATACAGTTTCACCATTACTACCCGTACAATATAGCCCCATTCCGAATTCACTTTCTGATGATGAGGTCATACCAATATAATTAAGCCTGTTTTCAAACAGCTTGTTTCTTTCATATAACAGCATATATGAACTTTCATCGTCTGCAAACAAATATGCAATTTTGTCGCTGTTCTGCGTTATTGCAATACAGCTTATTTCTTCATTTTCTGAATATGATATTGCCTGTTCTTGAACTTTCAAAAAATCATGCTCTGCTATAGTTGAAAAGTAGTGATATGCAGGATACGAGCATATTAAACCTATAAGAATAACAAGAACTGAAATTACCGCTATCAACACTTTTAATTTTGACTTTTTCAAAGTCATTACAATCATTTCATTAGACTTTGTGCTGATTTCTTGTTGACTTATTCTTTCCCCTTTTAAGATTTCTGTTACCGAAACTCCAAGTACTTCTGCTAATGGGATAAGCATTGACACATCAGGGGCACTTCTGCCCGTTTCCCATTTTGATACTGCTTTATCTGTTATATTCAATTTTTCAGCCAAATCCTTTTGACTGTAACCCAACTCTTTTCTTAATGAAAAAATAAATTCACCTGTTTTCTTGTTGTTCATAACACTACCTCCTGATAATAAAATATCATATTAAAAATAAAAAGTCACCCTACCGTTGGTAGAATGCAGAACAAAGTCAATAAATTCAACAAATTTGAGTTTGTCGAATCGTTTGATGTGCGTATTCTTGGCTCCCCTTGTCAGGGGAGCTGTCAACGAAGTTGACTGAGGGGTAGTCAAAAACACCTATTAAAGCCTATCTCTCCCTCCGTCAACGCTTACGCGTTGCCACCTCCCTCGTCAGAGGGAGGAAAAGAAAACGGGACGATGTGGGCATCGTCCCCTACAAATCGCAACACAGTTCCAACACTTTGCACTTTGCACTTTGCGCTTTGCATTTTGCATTCACATCGACAACCCCCAATTTATCTAACCATTTTATATTGTCATACCGTTGTCCTTTTGCTCATACATATAAGTAAAAGGAGGTCTATACCTATGACAGATGAAAAAAGTATTCACAAATTACCCCACAATATTATTATGGAGGACCGCAAAAAACTTTCCGTTTCGGGAGTTACTGACATTGATTCCTTTGACGAGCAGACCGTTATTGCCATAACTGATTTAGGCGAACTTACAATCCGTGGGTGGAATCTTCACATAACGCGATTAAATCTGGAGCAAAGCGAATTGATGATTGACGGCGAAATTTCATCACTTACATACACTGACACTCGTCCTAAAGCTCAAGGCTTTTTTGCTAAGGTGCTCCGATGACAGATTATCTTTACGGGCTGAGCCTTGCACAGCAGACTAAAGGATTCCTGCTTTCTCTCGGTTTCGGCTTCATTATGGGGATTTTCTATGATTTGTTCCGCATAATAAGAATAAGCATCTCAAAAGGTAAAATTGCAACGGTTATTTCTGATATTCTCTATTGTATTTTTCTATGTTTCTGCACTTTTATCTTTTGTCTTACCGTCAACGAGGGTGAACTTCGCTTTTATTTGTTATTGGGTGCAGGTGCCGGCTTTGCAGTTTATTATTTTTCTTTAGGTATAATCATTTTTTCATTCAGCGAAAAACTGATTTCTCTTATTAAAAAAGTTGCAAAAACAATTTTTAATGTAATTTCTTTTCCGTTTAGGTTTATATTTGGTAAATTAAGGAATTTATTCAACAAAATATCTGCAAAAAGTCGAAAAAACACGAAAAACATCAAAAATAAATCAAAATTCCTCTTGAAAGTAAATAAGCTGATGTTGTATAATTTATTTGTTAAAAAGCGACATTCGGTGAAAAACGGTGTTTCAGAAAGTGAGGAATAATTATGGCAAAGAAAAAGTCTGCTAAAGCTAAAAAGCGTGTACAGAAAAGAAGCTTTATTCTTACTCTTGCTCTTGTTTTGCTTGTAGGCTATTTTATCATTACCATAATTGACCTTCAGCTTGAAATCCGTGAACGAAAAGAAGTCAAAGAACAACTTGACACAGAATACGAACAGCTTCTTGCTGATAACGAGCGCCTTCAGGCAATTGTTGACAGTGAAGATAAGGGCGATTATATGGAACAGGTTGCCCGTGAAAAGCTTGGTTTTGTAATGCCAAATGAAAAAGTGTTCTATGACATCACACCAGGGGCGTAAGTAGGAGGATTTGCAGTTTTATGCAGCTTGACATGGATACCGTTTATGAAGGAACGGTTACGGGTTTAACAAATTTCGGTGCTTTTGTAAAACTTGATAACGGCACAACGGGTATGGTACATATTTCTGAGGTTGCCGCTGAATATGTAAGTGACATTAATGAGCACTTATCTGAAGGCGACAAGGTTAAGGTTAAGGTTATTGACATTAACGAAAAAGGCAAGGTCAGTCTTTCAATTAAAAAGGCTTTACCTCAGCCTGAAAAACCAAAGCCTGCAAAGCCGAAGAATCAGAACAGAAATAACAGCAACAAAGGTTGGAAAGGCGTTCCTCAGGAAGAGTCAAATGCTCCTATGTCCTTTGAAGATATGATGGCAAAATTCAAAACTCAGAGTGAAGACAAGTTCAGCGACCTTAACCGCAACGCAAGCAAGCGCGGGGCCCGAAGCAACGGCTACCGCAGAGGCAGTAAATAAATATAAGGGCAGTTAATCTGCCCTTTCATTTTAGGTGAATTTATGAGAGAAATTTTATGTTCACAGATAACTGAAACAGTAAAAGAGTTATGCATAAAGGCAAACAAAATTCTGCCTGATGATTTGGTCTGCAGAATAAAAAACGGCTATAATCAGGAAGAAAAAGACTTGCCAAAGGGCGTTATGAATGATTTACTCGAAAACCTTGACTGTGCAAAGGAACTTGATATTCCAATCTGTCAGGACACAGGTATGGCAATAATTTTTGCGGAAATCGGTCAGGATGTTCATATTGTCGGCGGCAGTTTTGAAGATGCAGTCAATGAAGGCGTGCGTCAGGGTTATGTTGACGGACTTCTTCGCAAATCAATAGTCAGCGATCCGCTTGATCGTGTCAACACCAATGATAATACCCCCGCAATTATTTATACAAAACTCGTATCGGGCGAAACCTTCAAAATCACAGTTGCACCAAAAGGCTTCGGCAGTGAAAATATGAGTAGAATTAAAATGTTTACACCATCAGCCACAAAAGAAGACATTATGGGTTTTGTTGTTGAAACCGTGAAAATCGCAGGCGGAAATCCTTGCCCGCCTATCGTTTTAGGTGTTGGAATCGGCGGTGATTTTGAATACTGCGCATTTCTTGCAAAAAAAGCACTATGCCGTAGTGTTGACGAGCCGAATACAAATCCTTTTTATGCTGAAATGGAAAAGACCTTGCTTGAAGAAATAAACAATACAAATATTGGTCCCCAAGGCTTCGGTGGTAAAACAACTGCACTTGCCGTAAATATTGAAGTAGCCCCTACTCATATTGCAGGACTTCCCGTTGCAGTGAATGTTGGTTGTCACGTGACACGTCACGCGGCAGCAGAGTTGTAAAAAATAAATAAAAATCTTTAAAACTACTTTATTTTTCTGTGCATTTATGCTACACTGTAGTTGAAAGAAGAAATTCTTTCAATACAAACGCAAAGGAGATGTCGTTGTGAACATTACTATTATCGGACGTAAATGCACCCCCAGAGAGAATTTCAAAGACAGGGCAGAAGAAAAGCTTCGTAAGGTTGAAAAATTCTTCGGACCTGACGCAACGGCTAAAATCACTGCAACAGTTGAGAAAAACGAGAAAATCTGCGAAATAACTCTTACAAAAAAGAGTATGATTTTCCGTGCACAAGAACGCAGTGACGATTTAGAAGATGCTCTTGATATGTGCGTTGATTCACTCGTTCGTCAGATCAGAAAGAACAAGACACGAATTGAAAAGAAACTTCGTGATGTTTCTTTTGATGAGATTTTGGCGGCTGAGGCAGTTGACGACGAAGATGACTTTGAAATTGTCAGAACAAAAACCGTTGTTTTGAAGCCCGAAACCGTTGAAGAGGCAATTCTGCAGATGAATCTTTTAGGACATATGTTTTATATGTTCCGCAATGCAGAAACAGACGATATTTGCGTAGTTTATAAGAGAAATGACGGTGGCTACGGCGTAATTGAACCTGACTACGAATAAAAGTAACTTTCGGCAGTGGGGGAAACTCCACTGCCTTAATTTTTTTAAGGAGAACAAAAATGAAAAAGGTACTAAAAATTGTAATTCCAATAATTGCAGTGTTGGTGGCAGGAACAGTTGCGGTAATTGGCATTTTCTTTAATGATATCTTTTGGGAAAAAGATTGGTTTATTGAAAAATCACAGACTGCTGACGTAACGCTCACTATTGATGCTGAAGAACAAGGCGAAGTTCTTGACGGCTTCGGCACATCTGCTTGCTGGTGGTCGCAGCTTGCAGGCGACAGCGAATACTCAGAAGAAATTGCCAAACTTCTTTACAGTGAAGAAGGACTTGGGCTTAATATTTACCGTTATAATATAGGCGCAGGCTCGGCTGATAATCCGGATACAAAAATTACTAACACTTGGCGTCAGACAGAAAGTTTTTATGTTCTTAACGAAGAAACCGGCGAATATGAATACGACTTTACTCGTGATGCCGCGGCGCAGGAATTTTTAGACCTTTGTCTTTCATACGGTTGTATTGATACCGTTGTTCTTTTTGCTAACTCACCCCATTATTCAATGACCGTTAACGGCAAAGAATACGGCAATGAAAACTGGTGGGTAAGCAACTTGTCGAGCGAAAACTACGAAGCATACGCCGAATATCTTGTTACAATTGCAGAATACTTTGTCAACAAAGGCGTGCCTGTTAAATACATAAGCCCTATTAACGAGCCAAACTGGTCCTGGGGTGTTGCAAGTGTTAATCAGAGTCAAGAGGGTTGTTTCTACAACTCAGAAGATATTTATGCAATTTACAAAGCAGTTGTAAAAGAACTTAAAGAGAAAAATCTTGACATTAAACTTGCGGGACCTGAATCAGGCGAAATCGGGTTCAGACTTTACGAGTGGTTCGAATATCTTTACAATGATGCAGAAATCCGCCCATATCTTGGAGCATTGTCATACCATAGTTATTGGTCAGACGACCTTGTAAACAACAAAATCGGTCTTGGTGAATGGATTGATGCCTATGTTGATGACATAACTGTTGAAATGTCAGAATGGTGTCACCTGCCTTGCACATCACCGATTGATTCCATTGACGGTGCACTTCTTCAGGCTCGTGTTATGGCAAATGACTTGAATTACAGTAATATCAATTCCTGGACCGCTTGGGTAGGTGTCAACGAAATCGGCATTGGTGACGACGGCAAAAAATACACTGATGGTCTTCTTGCCGCAACCAGAGATTTCAGCGAATATGAAATCGCTATGAGATATTATGCAGTTGCTCATTTCAGCAAGTTTATTCCGCAGGACAGCGTTAAAATCTCAACAGAAAAGAATATTAACGATGTAATCAAAGAAGAAACCGTTGACGAAAACGGCAACGTAACCACAACTCTTATGAAATATGGCGTAAACTGTGTTTCATATCTCACTCCGGATGGTAAAATCGTTACAGTTGTTGTAAATGAGGGCGTTGGCAGAAACATCAAGTTCAAGGTTGATGCTGATTATATGAGCGTTTATACCACAACACAGGACGCTCAACTCCAGCAGACTTACGAAGGCGAAGTTGCAGAAATAGAACTTCCCGAAAAGAGTATTATGACAATTGTTTTTCAAAACGAGTCATTCAGCCAAACCGAAACACAAACTGAATAAAAAGCGTACGG
>CAYXMF010000041.1:0-12446 GCA_964465845.1 uncultured Eubacteriales bacterium
AGCTCGCAACCCAAGAACAGGCGAAACAATGACAGTACCAGCAACAAAGGTTCCAGCTTTCAAAGCAGGCGCAGCACTTAAAGCAGCTGTAAAATAATTAAACTTTTGTGAAAAAAAGGGAGTCGGTTTCGACTCCCTGATTTTTTTGGTGAATAAAATGAGATTAGACAAATTTTTAAAAGTATCAAGAATAATAAAGCGCCGTACAATCGCAAATGAGGTTTGTGATGCAGGCCACGTTACAGTAAGCGGTCGGGTGGTAAAGGCTTCATACGACGTTAAAGAAGGCGATATTCTTGAAATTAAGTTCGGTGAAAAAATATCAAAATATAAAGTCCTCACCGTAACCGAATATGCAACAAAGCAAACCGCCAGCGAAATGTATGAAGAAGTGAAATAAATTAATTCAACAAACTCAAATTTAACAAAACCAGCCAAGAAATTGATTCTCTTGACTGGTTATTTTTATCTATAATTTATTGTATCTAAAATTTCCATTGCCTCAACACCATATTCATTCCACCATTTGTCTGCATCCATATTAAGTATTACATATTCGCGGTCAAATACTATGAAACTGAATACAGGGTTGTTGTCATAAGTGCCCATACTGCCTTTGTGTCCGCCAAGTATTACTTCTTCGCTTTTAAGTCCTGTACCGCACACACCAAAGCGTTCGTCGTATACAAATAATAAACTGCCTTGTGTTTCGCCTTCAGGCCATATTTCAATAAAAAATGGATATGCTAAATCGGAAGTAGGCGTTGCAGTTTCGTGAGTTGCATATTTCCAACCCTCAGGGACAATCAGAGAAAGCATTCTTTCATCTTTCTGGACCTTTACAAGTTCCCCTGCACCTAATTCAACACGATTAAAAACGAGCTTTATATCAGTCCAATCAAGGTCTTTGATTTTGTCCGTCATATTGCTGTTTGGCTCAATAAATATGTGCCAGTATGCCATATCGCAAGTTCCCGTTTCGGGAACATTTACATCAATATAAACATACAGTTTTCCGTCTTCAGACATTACAAGGTCATTAATGGTGTGAGTGATTGACCCGCTACCTTCTTCTAAGAGAACTACAATCAATGACTTTTCTTCAAAGTATTCTTCGTCGTATTTCTCTCGTTCATCTGAGAATTCGTTGTTAAACTCATTTATATAATTATTGAAATGTTCAACAGAATTTATTACTCTGATTTGTGGGAACATTATGCCACTTGGTGTGCTTGTACTCTTGTGCGATGTTACTGAAAATCCGATTGTATTTTCTGTGGCAGGGGGTGTGTTAATCCAACCCATTTCTGCAAGACTTAATAATGTCTTTTCAGGTAAATCCTTATATTCGCCGTCTGCAATTTTCTTGCAGTAATGAACGTCAGTTCTTGCAGGGTAAGTTTCCTCTATTAAACCGTTGACTATAAGTATTTCATCACCATTTGTAAGGTCGGCAAATATTTCTTCATTCTTGCTTTGATTTGACATTACAATAGGACCGCCACCCTCGTCAATAATCATATACGAGCCGTTGTCTGCAATTAAAACTCTGCCCTCAGTAAATCCATAACCGTTATAGAGCGCAATACCAAGACCTGCAAAAACAATTGCAACAAGTAACAGAAAAACGGCAAAGATTATGCAAACCGCTAATATAATCTTTTTCTTCATAATTTATCCCTCCACACATGTGACAGTGCCAATAAAGAATGGTACATTGTTTTCACAGTCAATAATCATATACATAAACGGGCGGTCAAGATAAACTTTCTTTACTTCCATCATGCTGCTGCCTGCATCCATCATTACCGCTGTTGCAGCACCTGCTCGTGTGCCTTTTTCTGCAACAGAAATATATGTTTTGTGAAGAACTTGGCTAATATAAAGGTTTTTATTGGCGTAAGTTCCCATTCTGCTGAAATCTGCGTTATTAACATCAAAAGCAGAGGGCATACCCATATTTATAAGCATATCTGAAATATCAGCACTGTAATCATATTCGAATTTTGGCATTTTTGTCCACACGGTAGTATTTTCTGCACTGTCAATAAATCCTGTGATTTTCTCGCCTGTAAGTGATGTAATGTAATCCTCCAATTTAATATCTTCATTTGGAAGAACCGCCACAAATGCGTATTTCTTGTCAGCGTAGTATTTTATAAAGCCTGTTGCCTTATCGTCACTTAAATACGTATATTCTGAACTGAACATAAAATCCACATTCTGACTTTCACCGTTACTTGCGTAGAAATAAGACTTGTCTATCTGATCTTCACGGTAAATGTCAGCCCATTCAGCCTCAAATGCCAAAGCGTTGATAAGACACATAACGGTTTCGTCATCGAATCGGTCAATAATGTTTGGTATCATATCTTCGGTTTTTTCATTAACCCAGTTATTTATATCATCAAGTGTATTTTTGTCAAAGGGGACAGAATAAATTTCTGCATCGTAATAATTAGCATTTGTCTGTAAAAAATCACTATTGACTGCAAAGTTTTCGTCGTTTGTAACCCAAAGTGAATTTGCAAGCTTCAACGAATACTTTTCACCCTGTTCAAGATTTTTAATATAGCTGTATAGATATAAATTTAAATCGTCAGTAGTAATGCCGAAAACATCTTCCATTTCTTTAAGGGTATCGTTATCAGCTCCGTTTGCGGTCATAGAAAGAGCACAAAGAACGGACAGGGGAGATATGAGAACATTATCACCATTCACTTGATTTTCTTTAAAAAGCGTAACTGCAAAATCATAATATGCAGAGTTGCCTTTTGATAAATCGTTTAATTTTTGTACGGATTTCGGTGTAATATCGCTCATAAGGTCATCAGCCTGCACATTGGTAGGCGTACAACCGCCGAATGAAACTATAAGAGTAGTAATAAGAGTAATGCACAATAAAATTGAAATAATCTTTTTCATTTGACAATCCTCCTTAATTAAAACAAACCATTAAAAATTCCTATCATATCTAATATATGGTGTGTAAATTGTCTCTGAATCAGGCTTGCCGTAGATTACATACACTTTGTCGCCAACCTTTAAATCTTTAATAAGCAAAGTATCATAATCGGCGTATAAATCTTCACGATAAATTACAGTAATCACCTGATTTTCTTCAAAGTGTACCGAATCCCCAAACATAACAGTATTAATTACACGTCCCTCAAAGCTACTTTCAGAAACTTCTGTAATTTCAATATACACAGGTCTGTAAGTGAATGACGAGCTGGCTGAACTACCGGTATTGCCACTTGTACTACCTGCAAATTCGTCACGAAAACTACTGTTATCGTTAACAGTTTCATTTATATCCTTGTTTTCTGTATCATCTGCGTACTGATTCATATTGTCTGCCATATCAGAACTTCCGTCTGCTGCTGAATTTTCTGCGGTTGGAGTTTTGTAATTCCCATCAAAAAGTGTAAATCCGCCGAATATTGCAAGCACAACACACGCCGCAACAGCTAAATAATTAACCCATAAAAATTTGTGACGTTCAGGGTATTTTCTTAAAACACCAACAACTTCAATCATATCGTCATCAATAAATTCAAGTGCATCAAGAATTTTTTCCTGATTCATATATGAAGCCCTCCTTTTTAAGATATTCCCTTAAACTGTTTCGTGTACGGAAGAGCAATGTCTTTGCCTTTGATTCACTTATTCCGCAGTATTTTGCCACTTCTTTAACGGAATCAAGATAATAATATCTGCCGATGAAAACATTTCTTGCATCCTCTGAAAGTGTTCGCAAAAATGTGTTTAAAAGTTCACCTAAAAGCTTAATTTCATAGTCTTTTTCAGGCGAATTTTCACTGGCAATGCAGTCAGCAAGCTCTGTAAGTGAAAGAGCATATTCACTGCCCTGACGCTTTACTCTGTTTCGTTTACGGAAAATATCTATTGAAATTCTGCGTGTCAATTTTCCTAAATAAGTTGATAACACGCTTGGCTTGTGAGGGGGCATAGAATTCCATGCGGCAAGATAAGTGTCATTAACACTTTCATGGCTGTCTTCTTCATTACTTAAAATGTTATATGCAATTTTATGAAGATAATTATCATACTTGTCTTGCGTTTCACGGATTGCAGATTCATTCCGTTGCCAGTAAAGCTCAACAATTTTCTCATCTTGCATTTTAATTTCCCCTTGTTATATTTAAAGGTCCCTTCGCTAATCATCTCGTCAAAAATTTCAAAAGGTTACATTCTTTCAAAAACATTATAACAAGATTTATATTTTCTTTCAACATACCATATGCAAATCTTACCACTTGACCAACTGTAACAAGTTTTGATATACTAAACTTATACATTAAATAATTAAAAAGGAAAAATCAATGACTCATAAAAAGATTTACATTTTAATGACCCAGTATCCGGGATGCGATGCAAAGTTTCTTCGATGGTATTCAGGTTTTCCATATACTCACACATCTATTGGATTTGAAGAGGATATGGATACATTCTATACTTTCGTCAGTAAAGGATTTCTTGTTGAAAGCATTACAAGATATGATAAACCTGGCAGACCATCATTTCCTTGCGCTTTGTATGAGGTAAGCGTGTCAGAAAAAGTTTATAATAAACTTAAAGAAGAAGTGCTGACATATAAAGAGAATAAAGCGGATTTAAAGTATTCCACACTTGGAATTGTATTGTGCTTTTTGAAAATCCCGTATAAAAGAAAGAATAAATATTTCTGTTCACAGTTTGTTGCAGAAGTTTTGCATAAGTGTGAGGCACTAAAGCTTAAAAAGAAAAGTACCTTGTATTTCCCGAAAGACTTTTTAAAGCACGAAGAACTAAAGTTGATTTTCAGAGGAACACACTTAACTTTTGTTGAAAAATTTGTAAGAAAACCTAATATAACATAAAAGGCAGTCCGTAAGACTGCCTTAATTTTGTATTATTTTGTCCCTGTTGAGCCGAATCCGCCGGCCCCTCTGTCAGTTTCATCAAGGTCATCAACCTCAATAATTTCAGGTAATTCAACAGGCTTAATTACCATCTGTGCTATTCTTTCAAAAGGCTGAATTGTGTATTCAGGGTCAGTTTGCTTTATAACACCAACACAGATTTCACCACGATAATCGCTGTCAATAACGCCAACAGAATTTAAAAGTCCTATTCCGTGCTTGATTGCAAGACCGCTTCTTGAATGAATAAATGCCGCATAGTGCGGGTCGTCAAGTCCTATTGCAATTCCCGTTGGAATAACTGCTTTGTCACCCTTTTTTAATGTAATGGGTTCATCAATACAAGCATATAAATCCAAACCTGCACTACCAACAGTTGCACGTGTAGGAATTTTTGCATTTTCTCTGACCTTTTTAATCTTTAATTCCATTATTCGACACCTCTGTATAAAAGTCCACGAGTGAATTCACCGCTGGGCTTTTCTTGATTTTTATAAGCATGCAAAACTCTTGTGGCTTCTGCCTGAGTTTCAGTTGTAAAGTTGAAGAAAAGAATATCACATTCTTTGATTTCTCTCAATCTGTCAGCCATATAAACAGGTCTTGAATTGAGAATTTCAGAGTACCCCATAAAACATCTTACAGGGAATTTTATGCCCATTCTGTCAGTAATTTCGCTGTTTCGTCTGCATTCTGCACAATTTTTACCATTCTTAACAGGACAATTACGTGTGAGCATAAGCGGAATTCTGCCGTAAACAGTAATTCCCTTTGGCACAGGTGATGAAATTTTGTTAAAATTCTCAACTGTGCATTCGTTTGAGATAACAACTTCGTTGATACTCAATGACTTTGCAACATCCATTGAACTGGAATTGATTATGTTCATTGACGGTGATGCAACAACTTCTTTACCACATTTTTTTGCAATGGCAACTGCATCAAGCGTGTGACAAAGACAAATGTCGGCAGAGGAATTTTTAAGCATTTTCTCTACCTTTTCACCGTTGCCGAACATTCCGTGCGGAAGTTCAACTCCATAACAGAAATCTTTGATGATTTCATCGTCAGTTGTGAGTGGTACAAAAACCAAATCTGCATCAATATCTTCAGGGATTTGATTAACGCTGTCAAATCTGCAATATATTTTTCTTTCGTTTTTTGACTGAATTTCAGTTGTTATCGGTGAGGGGAATAACTTTCTCGTTATCGTACCCGAAAACTCGTTTTCGAGGGTTTCAAGGGCATTTCTGCGCATCATATTAAGAGTCGAAACAGGTAATGAATAATTAACTTCACCTGAAATGTCAATTTTTCCTGCCTGGAATTGTGTTCCGCCGCATTTTTTCAGCGCATCAACAATTCTTTCGGTAGAAATCGGTCTGTTTATTGGTGCTTCACAAAGCATTTCACTTATGACTTCTGCCTTGTGACCATTGCACTCAGCAGTCAGAACGGCGTTTTCACCGATTGCACCGCTGAATGTAAAATTAACAGTAAATCTTGATTGCTCTTTCTCATAAATCGAAGCGTATTTGTTAAGTAATTCCTTTGTCGCAGATTGTACATTCTCTTTTTCACGGTAGCCGAACATATCACGACCACGCTTGTCCAAAAAATAACCATCAGTAAAGCCTGAACGTGAGAACAAATCGTGCAAATCTTTTTCAATATCAAAATTGTATTTGCCTTCTGCCGATTTTTTGCAGGCAGTAACACAAGCACTTACGTATTCGGGACGTTTCATTCTGCCCTCAATCTTAAATGAGCAGATACCCATATCAGAAAGTTTCTGAATATGCCCTATAAGTGATAAATCCTTTAAACTTAAATCGTGTCCCGTGCCTTTTTCTGCTTTAAATGGTAAACGGCAGGGTTGAGCACAAAGACCACGGTTACCACTACGTGAGCCGAGCACCGCACTCATAAGGCATTGACCTGAAACACACATGCATAAAGCCCCATGAATAAAAATTTCAAGTTCAATAGGGGAGTGCTTGCATAAGTATTCAATTTCATTAAAACTTAATTCTCGTGGCAAAACTGCACGTGAAAAACCAAGTTCTTTAAGCTTATAAAGACCTTGTAGCGTGCCAACACTCATCTGGGTTGAAGCGTGCATCGGCAGGTCAGGACAAATCTCACGAACAGCCCTTGCAACGCCTAAATCCTGAATAATAACTGCATCAGCGCCTAAAGTTGCAATCTTGCGTATTGCATCATATACGGCAGAAATTTCGCAGTCTTTAATAAGGGTGTTAAGAGTAATATGTACCTTAACACCCCGTGAATGACAGTATTTAATTGCATCTTCAATTTGCCCGTCTGTGAAATTCTGTGCATTTCTTCGTGCGTTAAAATCCGGAAGACCGAAATACACAGCATCGGCACCGCTGAGCACCGCCGCCTTTAACGCTTCTTCACTTCCGACAGGGGCAAGAATTTCAATTTTATTCATTATTTTCCCCGTTGTTTGATTTTGCGAAAAGATTTATCTGGTCATTCTTGAATTTTGCTTCAGTCTTGTATCTTTCAAGCTCACGCTTGTAGTAATCTCTTTCAGATTTTGCCTTTGCAGCATCTTCAAGATAATCTTTAATCTGACTGCGGAAATTCTCAACATTACCTTCACTCTTAGCTAATTCGTCAGCCGTTTCAAGTGCTACAAGCACAGCAGCCTGAGTCATAGTAATAAGTGAGCCGCCTTTAAGAATTTGCGCCATTCTCTCGTCAATTTTCTTGCCGAGATTTTCAGTATATTCAACGCTTTCGTCAGTATTTATAAAATAATTTACGCCACAGATAGTAAGTTTAACTTTGTTATTCATAGCCTTTTCACACTCCGATACAATTTATATATTGTCCGCTTTTATTATTGTATCACATAAAATCTGTATTTTCAACTATTTGTGACGGAACAGATTGTCGAATACGTTTGTATTGTTGCATTTTTTGCACTCAGCAGGACACTCAAAATCCACAAGTATAGTGTCGTCACCGATTACCTTGATGTCTTTCCAGCAGATTTTAATATCGTCATATCTTCCTAAAAGTCCAAAGCATTTCGACCTGCCGAAAATGATTATTGACACAATACAGCCTGAACAAGTGTCAAATTCCACATCGCAAACAGGACCTAAACGGCACCCGTCATTTAAGTTGATAACTTCTTTCTCACGCAGAGCAGTAACAAAACAATTCATAAAAACACCCCTGCACTATTTTATGCAGGGGTGCGAATGGTTATAACAACTCAACCGATATATTCAATTTCGCCGGAGTGTTTGTAATCGAAAGTCCAGCTTTGCTCGTAGTCAGAAGTAACGCCGTCTTTTGTAAGTGTACCGTGTAAAGTGCATACGGTTTTGCCCTCATCATTTTTTGCAATATCAAGTTCAAGATGAGTAGGTGCTTCAGCCGTTTCTCTGAAATCAATAGCAACTTCCATTATAGTTTCATACATTTCACGAAGTTGTGCAGATTTTTCCTTAGTCATTGGAATAAATCCAAATCTATCAGCAAAACCAACTCCCAAATCTTCTACATAAATATCAGTTTCTTCGACGGGTTTTCCAATGCTGAAACTAACCTCAGGATTATTTGCTCCCCAAATCCAGACACCAGCAAAAGCAATTACTAAAACCAATACAACTGAAATGATAATAATAACTTTCTTTTTCATATTAACAACCCTTTCTTCATAGATAGGTATTTGCTAATACGATAATAGCACACATTTTTTTATATTTCAATAGTTTCTATGATTCATAGATATTACGATTCTTTAATTTTCTTAATTGCACCTTTTTCAAGACGACTGACCTGTGCCTGACTTATGCCTACTTCTTCGGCAACTTCCATTTGAGTTTTTCCTTGCATAAAGCGTAGATTTAGAATTTGCTTTTCACGTTCACCTAAATTCTTGATGGCCTCTTTTATTGAAATTTCATTAAGCCAATCCTCGTCACTTTCTGAACTTCCAACCTGGTCCATAACATAAATTGTGTCACCTCCGTCAGAATAAACAGGCTCATAAAGTGAAATAGGCTCAACAATTGCTTCAAGGGCAAGAACTACGTCAACAGGCTCAATTTCCATTTCTTTTGCTATTTCTTCAATGGTGGCGTCACGCCCGGTATCATTCTGAATACGCTCTTTAATCTGCATAGCGTGGTAGGCGGTGTCGCGAAGTGAACGGCTTACACGGATTGTATTGTAATCACGCAAATATCGACGGATTTCACCTATAATCATAGGAACAGCATAAGTTGAAAACCTCACGTTTTGTGTAATGTCAAAGTTGTCAATGGCTTTCATAAGACCAATGCAACCAACCTGAAATAAATCGTCAGGATTTTCACCGCGGTTTGAAAATCGTTGAATAACTGAAAGAACAAGTCGTAAATTTCCCTCAATTAAATCGTGGCGGGCACGTCTGTCACCGGTTTCTTTTATTTTCTTTAAAAGTTCAATTTTTTCAGCCTCTTTAAGTACCTTTAATTTTGCTGTATTAACTCCACAAATTTCAACTCTTGAATAGTGCATATAACATCTTCCTTTTTGATTGGTATGTACTAAAAGTTGAAATAAAAAACTCCCATTCATATTATGAGCAGGAGTTTTGTGTTTTATAAAATTATTTATTCAACAGTAACGCTTTTTGCAAGATTTCTTGGCTTGTCAACGTCAAGATCACGCTCAACTGTTGTGTGGTATGCAAGTAACTGTAACGGGATTACAGTAAGTGATGGTGTAAGGTATCTTGAAGCTTTCGGAATATAAATTACTTCGTCAGCAACTTCTTCAACACCTGTTGTACCTTCTTTAACAACTGCAATTACTTTAGCACCACGTGCGTGAACTTCTTTGATGTTTGAAACCATCTTGCCGTAAAGTGAGTCATCAGTAGCAACTGCAGCAACAACTGTGCCGGGCTCAATAAGTGAAATTGTACCGTGCTTGAGTTCACCTGCACCGTAGCCTTCACAATGAATGTATGAGATTTCTTTAAGTTTCAATGAACCTTCAAGACAAAGAGGGTAGTCAATTCCGCGACCGATGAAGAACATATGCTCTTTTGTAGCAATGTGCTTTGCAAGTTTTTCTGTAATTGTATCACATTCAAGAGCAGTTTTGATTTTTTCGGGAAGCTCAAGAATTTCATCAGTGAAGTTCTTAATATATTCGTCATCAATAAGACCTTTTTCATAAGCCATATGTGCGGCAAGTGCATAAGAAACGCCAAGCTGTGCAGAGAATGCCTTTGTTGTAGCAACTGCAATTTCAGCACCTGCATTTGTATAAATTACGCCGTCACTTTCACGTGCAATTGTGCTGAAAAGAACATTGACAATCGACATTGTGAAAGCACCTCTTGCCTTTGCCTCACGCAAAGATGCAAGTGTGTCAGCAGTTTCACCTGACTGGCTTACAAAAATGCAAAGGTCACCTTTTTCGATAATAGGATTTCTGTATCTGAATTCACTTGCGATGTCAACAGTAACAGGAATTCTTGCCATATCTTCAATAATGTATTTTGCAGTCATACCAACGTGATAAGCACTACCGCAAGCAACAATGTAAACTCGCTTAAGTTCTTTAATGAAGTTTTCAGGGAATTCAAAAGGAAGTTGGATTTTGCCGTTCTTAATAAGAGGAGAAACGGTATCACGAACTGCTTTTGGCTGCTCGTAAATTTCTTTTGCCATAAAGTAGTCATAACCGCCTTTTTCAGCAGCGTCAATACTCATATTTATGGTTTTGATTTCGCATTCTTTTTCGCTTCTGTCTTTACCGAATACCTTTATTTCGTTCTTTGAAATCTCAATGAATTCGCCGTCATTTACAATGTAGCAATCACGTGTGTATGGAAGAATTGCAGGAATATCAGATGCAAGGTAGTTTTCGCCGTTACCTTTACCAACAATCATAGGACTGTCTTTCTTCATAGCAAAAACTTTGTCATCATAACCCTTGACAATCATAGCAACCGCATAAGAGCCTTCAAGCTTTTCTGCAGTTTTAATAAGAGTTGCAATTGCATCTCCGTCAAAAAGGCTGTCATAAAGCTGAGCAATAACCTCAGTATCAGTCTGTGACTTGAATTCGTAGCCTTTTTCAATAAGCTTGTTTTTAAGTTCAATATAATTTTCAATAATTCCGTTGTGAACAAGAGTTACAACGCCATTCATTGACTTGTGTGGATGCGCATTTACCTTGTCAGGTGCACCGTGAGTAGCCCATCTTGTGTGGCCAATACCAATTGTGCCCTGTGGATTTTCTTCATCAACGCAGGCCTGAAGATTATCAATTCTGCCCTTTTCTTTAACAACAGTAACACCGTTGCCCTTTACGGCAATACCTGCTGAGTCATAGCCTCTGTATTCAAGACGACGAAGCCCTTCAATAAGAATTGGAGCAGCCTGCGTTTCGCCTACAAAACCAACTATTCCGCACATAATATTATCTCCTTAAGTATTAATTTTCTGATTTATGTCAACAATTTAAAACAGAGGTGGTAAAATGGAATTCTCATACATTAAACTTAATGCAAAAAAAAGACTCGTTAAAAATCATTTCAAATGCTTTTTAGTTTCTGTTTTTCCTTATGTAACTATTTTTTTACTGACTGTTTTAAATTATTATTTGTATATTTTTCTAAAGGGTGCCGATTTCGGCTTTAACCCGTATATTTCATCTTATGCTTTGTATATTAAAGCGTCACTTTACACACTTAGTCTGATCATTTCTTTCTTTTTGTGGAAAATCTCACAACTTGTATCTGAAAAATTCTTCTTTTCAAGAAACATTAAAAACAAAAACAGACTGACATTCCGTAAATATATAACTGCAATTACCGTGTCCGCTTTAAAATTCTTTTTATCAGTTGCGTGGAGTGCTGTGTTTTATTCGCCTTGTGCAGTAATGACCGTAACCTTGTATTACTGTATAAATTCGGGGGACTACACCTTTAATGTAATGGTAACGCTTTTTGTAGCGTCTGTACTTTTAATGTTTATCGGATCAGGATTTCTTTACATCACACTAAAAAGATACTCAATGTGTAACTATGTAATTCTTTCAGGAACTGAAACTGATTCTCTTAAAGTAATCGAAAAAAGTATCAAAATAATGGAAGGTAATACGGTGAAATATACCTTTTACAGCTTGTCCTTTTCAGGGTGGATTTTGTCCTGCATACTGATTGTGCCCATTATTTATGTATTGCCGTATGTAAAAATGGCAAAATATAGTTTTTTAAAAGCCGTAATAAAACCTGTAACAAAAGAACAAAAGCCTGTTATTTTTTATCTTACTAAAAAAATAATAACCTGATCCGTCAATGTATTTTGTTGTTAAATAAAAAAGTGGTTGGCGATTAGCAATCACCAACCACCAACCACATAATATTATAATAACACTTTTAAGTTATAAAACAAGTTAATTTAAAAACTTGTAATTAAACTGTAACCGAATTGTAATTAAAGAATAACTCCCATTGTACCAGGTTTACAAAGTGCT
>CAYXMF010000042.1:0-12303 GCA_964465845.1 uncultured Eubacteriales bacterium
GTAAACGCCTTCGTCACCTGTGATAAGACCACAAGAAATACCTGCAACAGGAGCTTTAATCGGAACACCTGCTGCCATAAGAGCAAGTGTTGAGCCACAGATTGAACCCTGTGAAGTTGAGCCGTTTGATGAAAGAACTTCTGAAACTACACGAATTGCGTATGGGAACTCATCAACTGTTGGAAGAACAGGAACAAGGGCCTTTTCAGCAAGTGCACCGTGACCGATTTCACGACGTCCGGGGCCACGAGATGGCTTTGTTTCGCCAACTGAGTATGATGGGAAGTTATAGTGGTGAATATATCTCTTTTCAGTCTGCTCATCAAGACCGTCAAGCTGCTGAGCATCGCCCATAGGTCCGAGAGTTGCAATTGAAAGAACCTGTGTCTGACCACGAGTGAACATACCTGAACCATGAGCACGAGTAATTAAGTCAACTTCAGCGTTAAGTGGACGGATTTCGTCAATACCACGGCCGTCAACACGCTTGTGCTCATCTTTAAGCCATGCACGAACAACGTGTTTCTGAACAAGATACATAATCTCGTCAAGTTTAGCTTCGTTGCCTTCAAATCTTTCGTCAAACTTTTCGTGAACTGCTTCATAAATCGGAAGAAGTGCTTCGTCACGAACAAGCTTGTCGTCAGTATCAAGAGCTTTTTTAACATCTTCAATGCAGAATTCTTCGATTTCTGCCATAATTTCTGGGTCTGGGTCAGATGATTCGTAAGCAAACTTTGGCTTACCAACTTCATCAACGATACCCTGAATGAATTTAACGATTTTCTGGTTTTCTGCGTGACCTGCCATAATAGCGTCAAACATTGTATCATCATCAATTTCGTTTGCACCTGCTTCAATCATAGCAACAAGGTCAGCAGTAGAAGCAACTGTCAAAACAAGGTCTGACTTTGCTCTCTCTTCAAGATTTGGGTTGATAACGATTTTACCGTCAACAAGACCAACGTTTACGCCTGAAATAGGGCCGTCCCATGGAATATCAGAAATTGCAATTGCTGCTGAAACACCAATCATAGCTGTGATTTCAGGTGAGCAGTCAAGGTCAACTGACATAACTGTTGCAACTACTGAGCAGTCATTTCTGAGGTCTTTGGGGAAAAGTGGACGAATAGGTCTGTCAATGCAACGTGATGTAAGGATAGCCTTTTCACTTGCTCTGCCTTCTCTTCTCTGGAAAGAGCCGGGAATACGACCTACTGAGTACATTTTTTCTTCATAGTCAACTGAAAGTGGGAAGAAATCCACACCTTCTCTTGGTTTTGCAGAAGCTGTAACTGTACAAAGAACTTCTGTTTCACCGTAGCGAGCCAAAACAGCAGCGTTTGCAAGACCTGCCATTTTGCCTGTTTCAAGAGTCAATTTTCTGCCTGCAAGTTCGGTTTCCCAAACTTTAAAATTCTTGAAAAACATAATTTTTACCTTCCTTAATTTTATATTTCACAAGGCAAAAATCTGTTTAGCAATAAATACAATCTTCAATTTCTTGAAAACTCTATTTACCGCTAAAGCTTAGGATTTTGCCCTGTTTTTTACTTTCTTTGTAATCGCTGAGAATTGTGACCAAGATTTAATTTAGTGGTTACCTACTAAAAGCAATTCAAGGCAGATAAGTGAAAAACTTATCTGCCTTAAAGAGTTTTGATTACTTACGAAGACCAAGTCTTGCAACGATTGCACGGTATCTTTCGATATCTTTCTTCTGAAGGTATGCGAGAAGATTTCTTCTGCGACCAACCATCTTAAGAAGACCGCGACGTGAGTGGTGGTCCTTCTTGTTAACCTTAAGATGCTCTGTAAGGTCATTGATTCTCTTTGTGAGAACTGCAATCTGAACTTCAGGAGAACCTGTGTCGCCTTCGTGTGCAGCGTATTCAGCCATGATAGCCTGTTTTTCTGCCTGTGTCATTGTCATTTCACCTCATTAAAAAATATTTATGCTCAAATGCCCCAGATGAAAGTAGGTGAGTGCCAATTTGGCTTGCTCAATCACCCGAGCGCACAGAGATAGCCTTGATAGTATAACACAAGAGTTTTTAAAAATCAAGTGTTTTTTATAAGAATATTGTTTGCCGGAATTTATATTTAATTCAACACTGTTCCGCTTTGTTGAGAAGCAGAAACGTCTGAATTTCTGCTGAAATATGCATCGTAAACTTCTTTCACATAATTACCAAGACCTGATGACATAACATTTTCAACTGCAATTACAACTGCAATCTGCGGATCATCAGCAGGTGCATAAGAAATCATAAAACCGTTTGTGTATTCGACCACAACACCGTTGACCTTTTTCTTTGCCTGAGCGGTACCTGTTTTTGCTGCTACCTGATATTCTGTGTCCTGGAACGCCGCCAAAGTTTTCGCCATTGAAATCATACCTGTTTTAACGGTATTCATTGTGCTTTGTGAAAGGTTTAATTCCTGAATAACTACAGGCTCAGCCTGATAAAGAGTTTCGGAATAATCTGCTGATTTTATACTTTCAACAAAATGTGCTTTGTATCTTGTACCGCCGTTTGCAAGAGTTGACACATACGAACAAAGCTGAATTGGTGTAAACAGGTTGTCAGACTGTCCGATTGCCGCCTGAACAGTATCACCGGGGTACCATGTTCCGCCTGCAGCTTCACGTTCTTCAACACCTGCAACAACACCACTTGCCTCTGTAAGTTCAATACCCGTTTTACTGCCAAGACCAAACATTTTGAAATATTCGTTCATTTTGTTAATACCAAGCTGTCTGCCAACCTCATAAAAATAAGTATTGCAAGAATATTTAATGGCTGTTTCGGTTGTCATATCATTACCGGCGTGATTACTTACGTTAAAGCACTGGAAAGTTCTGTCTTTAAAGTAGGTATAAAGAATATTACATCTTATTCCCGTGCTTGCAGTAACAATTCCCTCTTCAAGACCTGCCGTTGCAACAATAGGTTTTACTGTTGAACCCGGTGCATAGGTGCTGCGAAGTGCTCTGTTCCACAAAGGTGCAGAAGAATCCGTATTAAGCTCTACAATATTTTCTTTGTATGTGGACAAATCGTATGTGGGGTATGTTGCGCAGGCAAGAACAGAGAAATCGCTGACGTCCATAACAACAATACTACCCGCTGTTGTAATATTATCATTTTCTTTTGTCTTATTGATTTTTGACTCAAGAATGTTCTGCACTTCTTTCTGGAAATCAGCGTCAATTGTAAGAATTACATTATTTCCGTTGACAGGTGTAGTTGTGACTGTTGTATTTTTTGTGCCATCGGCATTTGTTGTGGTCGTAGCAACGCCACGTGTACCACGAAGTTCTGATTCCATAGCACTTTCAATACCGAATTTACCGATTTTATCGGTCATTCTATATGCACGAAGATTTAAAGTTTCAAGTTCTTCCTCTGTAAGAGTTTCGTCACTGATTGCCTCTTTATATTCCTCTGTCACTGCCGAATATTCGTCAGCGTTAAGGTAATCGTAATAACCTATAATATGCGGCGCAATTGTGCCGTCATAATATGCACGTTCAGTATCAATTCTTGTTTCTATGCCCTGGTAAAATCCGCTTTGCTCTTTAATGATAAGAACAACCTCATCGGGCACATCTTCAGCAATAGTAAAAGGATTATTGGTTGAAAAATCCGCTTTTACCATCGCAAAATACACCGATGCAACCTTAATTGCATCAGAAACTGACATTTCTTCAAGTGAATAGTACTCGCAAAGTGCATCAAAAACATTCTGCGGTGTTGCATAACTATTCAAGTTGAGATAATCCTTTGCGAAAAGTTTGTTTTTATCACTTGTACTGCTATCGCTGAAAACAATATCATCACCAACAAGTGTTATTGGCAAAGTGGCATTGTATTCAACAGCTTTACTTTCAAAAAGATTTATAAGTGCAAGAATAATCTCGTTTCGTTCTTCGATTTTTGATGATTTCGGGAAATATGAAGCATCAATATAAACAGTATTTGAGCTTTCGTTGTATACAAGCGGAGTGCCATTTGTATCAAGAATTTCGCCACGCAAAGCATCAATTTTTGTGGTAGCAGATGAAAGATAAATGTTTTTTGATGTGTATTCATCTGCCATAATAACCTGAATTCTGAAAAGGTCAGCAATAAAGAATGAAATTACAAGCAAAACAGCAACCACAAATGCAGTTGCACGCATTTTGTAGCTGTAAGTGTTTCTCATTCTTTTCACCGTCCTTTCAAAATTAAAGTGGAATTAATATTCTGTATAGTTATATGAGAATTTTCGGTTGACTGCACGGATAATCACATACCAGAATGGTGTCAGCACAAGTGAATATATGCCCATTGGCAAATAGTATCTTAAAATCATTTCTGAACCGCCGTCAATACCACGTGCAGTTATAAAAAACAGTACATAGCTTAAGAAATACAGCATTGTAATGCCCGTATTCATCATTATATAAGTGATTATGTTGTTACGCATAAAAATTCGAAGCAACACTCCGCAAACCGCACAGGCAACCATAAGATAAAGTGCATTGTAGCCGTCTGCCGTAACAGTTACCGTATCCCAAAGTGCGCCCGACACAAGTCCCGCAACGGCTCCCACTACTTCGCCTTCAAACATAGAGATACACACCGCAACAGAAATAAGTAAAACAGGTCTGACCGATGCAATCTGCGGGAAGATTGTCAGTATGTTCTGCAAAATATGTGCCAAAAGAATTATTGCGCCGTAAACTGCATATCTTTTGATTTTTGTCTTGGTCTGAACTGTCATTTTTATTTCCTATTCTTCTGTAAAATCTGTAATTACAAAACAATCGTGAATATCTTTTGAATCGATTTGTGGCTCGATTACCGCATATGATGAAAGGTCAGTCTCGCTCTGTTTAACTGATGAAACCGTACCAATTATAAGGTCTTTCGGGAAAATTCCGCCTGTACCTGATGTGCATACAATTCCGCCTTTTGAAACTGCAGTATTTCTGTCAAGTGAAGAAAGTGCGCAAGTGCCGTTTACTGCCATATCATATGTTGCGCTTGTATAGCCCAACTCACCTGTTCTTATTTCATACGCAGCAACGTGAACTGACGGATCAAATACAGAACGGACAACCGCTGATGTAGGATTAACCTCAGTTACAACGCCGATAAGATATTCGCTGTAAATAACCGCATCATTTACTTTTATTCCGTCATTTGAGCCTTTGTTTATTGTGAATGAGCCGAACATATCGGCTGAATCACGACCGATGACCGTCGAATAAACCCATGTGTAGTCAGGATTCTTTTCACGGACATCAAGGAATTCTTCATAGGACTCAAGTTGTTTTTTAGTTTTTTCGTAATCTACTAACTGTGCCTGGTAATCGGCAACCTGTTGTTCAAGTTCTGCAACTCGGTCACGGTAAGCATCAGAAGAAATAAATCCGCCCGTAAAGCCATCTAATTTAGACGAGAAATAAGACGCTACATTCTGCAAAGGTGATGTTACAAAATCAACCACATTTGTCAATGGCGAGGTTGATCCGCTGACAACAGTAGCAAGAATTGTTGCGCAAACAAGAACTATTGCAACAGCCAGTAAAACTTTAAATGTTGTACTTTTAAAAAAGTTATTCATATCAGATGTTTCCTTTTTCTAAACAAGCACCCATACCTGCAGCTACGCAGTCCATTGGGTCAACAGCAACATGAACGGGTATTTTTGTTTCTTGTGAGATAAGCTTGTCTATTTCACGAAGAAGCGCTCCGCCGCCTGTAAGCATAATTCCGTTATCAACAATGTCTGCAAGAAGTTCAGGCGGTGTTTTTTCAAGAGTTGAACGGATTGTTTCAAGAATCTGTGAAATTGGCTCAGCGAGTGCCTCACGAACATCTTCAGATGTAATCTCAACATTCTTCGGAAGTCCATCAACAAGGTTTCTGCCACGAACGTCCATTGCGCCCTCGCCGTCATAACTCATTGCAGAGCCGATTTTAATCTTGATTTCTTCTGCTGTTCTCTCGCCAATAAGAACATTATGCTTTTTGCGTATGTATTCAATAATTGCTTCGTCAAAATCGTCGCCTGCAATTCTTGATGACTTTGCAGTAACAATGTCACGGTATGAAACAACTGCAACCTCAGTTGTACCGCCACCGATATCAACAATCATACTGCCCACCGCTTCAGTTACGGGAAGTCCCACGCCGATAGCCGCTGCAAGTGGCTTGTGAATAAGTGAAGCGTATTTAGCACCTGCATCACGAGCCGCATCGTGAACAGCTTTTCTTTCAACCTCAGTAATACCTGAGGGAACACAGATAAGTACTCTTGCTCTTGCAAAAGGTGAGCGTTTAATTACCTTTTTAATAAATTCTTTAAGCATATCTGAAGTGATTTCAGAATTGACAATAACACCATCTTTTAATGGCTTAACCGCAGTAATTGAGCCCGGTGTTCTGCCAATCATATCTTTAGCCTCATTACCAACAGCCACAACTGATGGCGGGTCTGTTTTTTCGTTTACAGCCACAACAGACGGCTCACGAAGGACAATACCCTTGCCCTTTAAATATACTATTGTGTTAGCAGTACCCAAATCGATACCGATGTCTTGTGCAAAAAGCATTTTTACATCTCCCATTTTCAAATATTCGTAACTCGTTTTAATACATAAATAACCTATTATAGTATAACAAAATCGCAGATATTATACAATACCTGCGATTAAAAATTCATATTTAATTTTTAATTACATACTCTCTGGTGTTGAAATGCGGAACATTTCGAGAATATTTGTAATTACGCTCATTACACAGTTGCAAAGGTAAAGGCGAGCCTGCATAAGTGATTCGTCTTCTACTGTTACACGGCAAGCATTATAGAATTTATGGAACAATGTTGCCAAGTCAATACAGTAACGAGTAATTTTTGCAGGGTCATAGTTCTTTGCAGAGTTTACAATTTCGTCTGTAAGTGATGCTAAATGACGAATAAGCTCAATTTCTTCAGGTGCTGTTAAGAGTTTTAACTCGTCCTTTGTGCAATCACGAACTGTAATTCCCTCTGCCTCAACCTTACGGAGAATACTGTGAATACGAGCATTTGCATACTGACAGTAATAAACAGGGTTTTGGCTTGACTGTTCAACTGCTAAATCAAGGTCAAAATCCATTTGTGAGCCCGGCTCACGCATATTAAACAAGAAACGAACTGCATCAACAGGAATATCTTCAAGCAAGTCAACAAGTGTGATTGCTTTACCTGTACGCTTACTCATTCTTACAACCTCGCCGTCACGGGTAAGGCGAACTAACTGCATAAGAATTACGTCAAGTCTGTCACTATCAAGGTCAAGGGCTTCAAGAACACCTTTCATACGAGCAACGTGGCCGTGGTGGTCAGCACCCCAAACGTCAATAGCCTTGTCAAATCCACGAGTAACAAGCTTGTTCTTGTGATAAGCAATATCAGCGGCAAAATATGTTGGATTACCGTTCTGACGAATAAGAACATCGTCTTTAAGCTCTAACTTATCAATATCTTCTTGTGATTTGCCCTGACGAGTGAGCATTTCAGTCTGCACCTTAATATTATTGTACCAAACTGCACCGTCTTTTTCATAAGTCAAGCCCTTGTTTGTAAGATAGTCGATAACCTCTTTAACAGCACCGCTGTCGTGAAGCTGACTTTCCTTAAACCAAGTGTCATATTCAATACGATATTTCGCCATATTGGCTTTCATATTGTCGATATTCTTTGGAAGTGCGAAGTCAACAAGTGCTTTTCTTCTCTCGTCTTCGCTCTTGTTTATATACTCATCACCATAAACATCGGCAAACTGCTGTGCACGTTCCTTAATATCTTCACCATGATAGCTATCTTCAGGAAGTTCTACTGCATCTTCACCTTTATAAATCTGCTGATAACGGATATCAAGTGAAAGACCGAATTTTTCAATCTGATTACCTGCATCGTTGATATAGAATTCACGCTCAACCTCATAACCTGCCATATCAAGAACTGCCGCAAGGCAATCACCTAACGCACCGCCACGAGCATTACCCATATGCATTGGTCCTGTTGGGTTTGCTGAAACGAATTCAACATTGATTTTCTTGCCCTTGCCATAGTCACTTCTACCGTAATCCTTGCCGAGTGTCTTAACATCAACAAGAATATCAGCGTAAAAATCCTTTGCAAGTGTAAAGTTTACAAAGCCTGCACCTGCAACTGAGCATTCAGCAAAGTATGTGCCGTCAAGGTTAATATATTTAGCAACTAAATCCGCAATTTTTCTTGGTGCGCAACGGAAAACCTTTGCACAAACGAATGCGATATTTGATGAATAATCACCGTTGTCACGATTTGCCGGAACTTCAATATTAAACGCCGGAATTGGCTCTGCTGGAATTTCGCCTTCGCTTACTGCTTTGCCAAGCGCATCAACTATAAGTGTATGAAGCTGGTCTGTTGCCTGTTTTACTAATTTAGACATCCTTATTTCTCCTCGATATATATTTTCATAGTATTTTCTGATACAAATCCGTTGTTGAAATCAAGTGAATATTTCATTCTGAGAACTCCGCCGTTGTCGTCTTTTGACCAATCAACCTGATTTCCGTAAATACCCATAGTCAGTTCACCATAAGGCGTGCTGTAAAAGGTATGATGACGGGTATTTTTTTCAACCATCATTTCGGAACTGAACTGACCTTTTCGCACAATGCTTACAATATTGTTTTCTGCTACTGTAATTGTTGTTTCTTCTGGGCCTGTTTCTTCGTTATTTTCTATGTATTCAATTATAACTTTATTGTTTTCATAAGATATTGTTCCTGCAACGGTCATTTCGCCTGCATTGTCACCGTTTTCAGTCCGTTGCATGCTGACAATTCTTATTACTGCATCTTTTTTCATTCACTGAATTCCTTTTCCCATTTTTCAATTGCAAGAGTGCAAAGCTTGTCGATTAACTCGCCGTACGGAATACCTGCTTTAGCCATAAGCATTGGGTACATACTGATATTTGTAAATCCCGGCAATGTATTCGGCTCATTAAGAAGCACCGCACCGTCACTGTATCTTACAAAAAAGTCAACACGTGCAAGTCCCGTACAGCCCCAGGCCTTATACGCTTTAATTGCTTGCGCCTGCACCTCTTTAATTTTTTCTTCACCGATTCTTGCAGGAATATGAAGTCCGCTGTCCGACTCATATTTTGCATCAAAATCATAAAACTCATTGCAAGGCTCGATTTCACCGACTGCGCCCGCAAACGGCTCATCATTACCCATAACCGCACATTCAACCTCTGCGCCTGAAATTGCTTCTTCAACAACTACTCTTGAGTCGAATTGAAGTGCATATTCAAGTCCACGCTGAATTTCTTCAACTGTTTTTGCCTTCACAACGCCAACAGATGAGCCTGCGTTTGCAGGTTTAATAAACACGGGAAGTCCTAAATATTCTTCACATTCTCTTGCAAATTCTCTGCCACGTTTTTCAAAATCATACTTAGTTATGTACTTCCACTTTGCCTGCGCAATTCCGTTAATATCACAAATCGCATTTGTCATTGCTTTGTCCATACAAACCGCAGACGCCATCGTGTTACAACCAACATAAGGAATACCTGCGATTGTGAGAAGACCTTGCATTGTGCCGTCCTCACCGTTTTTGCCGTGCATCACAGGGAAGCACACATCAATTCTTATTTTCTCATAACCGTTTTCGTTGAACACTATAATTCCGTGGTCAGCATGGTCAGTTGAGATTACTGTTTTTTTAAGTTTGGACTTATCTTCAAGCCAGCCATCGTTTTTAAGGTTCTGGAAATCACCCTCATAAACAAACATTTCACCCTGCTTTGAGATTCCAAGCATTATAACATTATATTTTTCTTTAGGAATATTTCTGATAACCGAAGTTGCTGAAACACAAGAAACGCTGTGTTCTGAAGAAACCCCGCCAAAAATTATAAGTGCGTTTTTCATAAATTCCCACTCCATAACAGACTAATAACCATAGATATATTTATTTTAACATATTATATTTTACGTTTCAATCATAATATTCACAAATTTTTAATGACAAATTGAAATAAATGTGTTATATTATATGGGATATATAATATTAAATTAAATTTTTGATTTGAGGTATTTAATATGCTTGAAAGAAAAGAAGCCCTTTCTCTTATCTTAAAGGGTTGTAATGAAAAACTTACTGCTAACGGGTTTGAACTTGTGACTCCCGTTACCGAAGAAGATGAAACTGCTTTTGCAGAATTTAAAAAAGGTGACCTTACCCTTCGTCTTTTAAGTCACGACAACATTCTTGACATTTTAGAAAAACTTGATGACAGCGAATTTGCAAAATCTGAGTCAAATCTTCTTGACCTTGAAACTTTTGAAGAACGTGATATCAAATCTCTTTGCAATGAAATCAACGATACTATTGCAACATCTCACGGCACAAAAGCAAAACAGGCTGCAAAGAAAGCTCCTGCAACAATTTCAAAGACTGCCGCAAAGAACGGTGCAAGCTACGACGCAAACACACTTGCAAGCAGAATTTCGACTCTTTACCCTGAACTTAAAGATGCTTATAAAGAGAATTTCCAGAAATATGACGAATTTCTCGGCGAAGATTTCTTTGTAAATCACGCTAACAAATACATTATGGGAACAATCCGTTCAAACGACACTCAGCAGTTGAAAAAGCTTTTCAAAATTTTGAGCGATATTTACGAGAACGGTTCAAACGATGTTCAGGACCTTGTTGTTGTTACGATTTTAGGTGAAATTGACAACGATAAAGAACTTCTTGACAAGTGTCGCAAATACATTACTGACGACGATTTCTACGATACTCTTGTTGCTGTAAATGCTTATCTTGCATCTCCTGCAGGAAAAAAAGCAAAGAAGCTTCTTGAAAACCCACCTGCATACAAACCTCCGAAAAAGAAAAACGGCGGATTTATGTCTTCAATGATGCAGGGCGGAACGCCACCACAGCAGTAATTTAAAAACAAAAGGCAGTTCAAGTTGAACTGCCTTAATTTTTTGGTGTTTTTCCTAATCTCTGTAAATTTTGCCTTTATAACTTACACAGTTTTTGCCGTTTCGTTTTGCGTTGTAAAGTTCTACATCAGCCTTTTCAAGAAGTTGTTCGATTGTAAGAGCTTTATCTTCTTCCGTTGCCACATAAAGACCTGCGCTGACTGAAACTGACTCAAAAGTCTTTTCAAACTCAATGTCATTAATAAGTTCAAGTGTGGTGCTTAAATGGTCAACCAATCTTTCAACATCACGCTGAGCCGTGAGAATAAGAAACTCCTCACCGCCGTAACGCACGCAAATGTCAGTAGGTCTTGAAAAATTATCTTTTATACAAGCGGCTACCCGTTTAAGACAAACATCCCCTTCAAGATGGCCATGCCTGTCATTATACGATTTGAAGTTGTCAATGTCCATCATAATCATACAGAAATTATAGTCATTATTCTTACAGAATTTTTGGAGTGATGGTGCTGCATTTTCAAAACCGCGTCGGTTCATAAAGCTTGTAAGCAAGTCGCCGTTAGCTGAGAATTCAAGCTTTTTATTTGCGATACTGACAGAAAGATAGTGATTGAAATGGAAGACCGAATAACCCATACCGAGCACCGTCACAAAGAAGCACACCATTAAGTCAGTAGGTGTTGCCATTGCAAGCAACAGCGCACAGCACTCAACATAAAGCGACACAACAAGCATCAGATTTTTTGTAAAAGGCGTTATTACGGGTATAAACGAAAACAGGATTATAAATACAAGGTAATTATTTGTTGTTTGTCTGTCAAGAGCCTCCATAACCGAAAAAGACATTGCCTCAACAGTATATATAATCCAATACAGCGTATAAACAACCTTCATATGCTGACTCGATGTCTTTTTCATTTTTAAAAGATATTCAATAGCAATAATAAAGCATATTGAAACAACTGCAAAAACACAACAGGAAATCAAAAAGCCATTTGCGTAATCAAAGTCCACTCCCGACCACAAGCTCCAAAGCATACCGCTGATTTCAACAATTAAAAGCACTATCGAAGCGGGAATAATTCTGATGAAATTCGTATGTATTCTTTCAGCTTCAACTTCACGGTAAACGGGATTATCGCTGTTTCTTGCTTTTTTTGCTTCATAAGCCTCGCTGATTTTACTTTGCTCTTGATTTTTTATTTTAACAACTTCAGCAATAATGTTTTTGAACATTTTGACTTCCTCCTTTCTCCGCATCTTTATACTATAATAATTTTAACACAAATGAACAGGTTGTGCA
>CAYXMF010000043.1:0-12168 GCA_964465845.1 uncultured Eubacteriales bacterium
TTACATCTGAGATGTGAACTTCAACAGTAGGGATTCCCACAGATTTAAGAGCATCTAAAATCGCAACGCTTGTATGGGTGTAAGCTGCAGGATTGATTACAATTCCATCCACTTCACCATAAGCCTGTTGGATTTTATCAACTATATCGCCCTCGTGGTTGGACTGAAAGCACTCAACTTCACAGTCGAGTTCATTCGCCCAGTTTGCAATTTTTTCAAGCAAGCTTTTGTAATTATCGTTACCATAAATTCCGGGCTCACGAATTCCAAGCATATTTATATTCGGTCCGTTGATTACAAGAATTTTCATAATTCCTTAATCTCCTTTACAATTCTGTCGGCAACTTCTTCGATTGTGCCGTTACCGTCGATTTCAATATCTGCAAATTGGCGGTAAAGTGGCATTCTTTGTTCATAAAGAGCCTTTACACCGTGCATTTGTGAAAGCGGTCTGCCCTTAGTTGGCAACAAATCAGCATCACGATTGATAAATACAATGATACCGTTTTGTTTTAACGGATTATAATTTTCAGGACGAGTTATTACTCCGCCACCTGTTGCGATTACACATTCTTTTTCTCTGCCCGCCAATATTACCGCAGCATTTTCGCAATTTCTGAAGTGTACTTCACCGAACTTCTCAATAATTTCAGGGATTGGCATATTTTCTGCATTCTCTATCATTTGGTCAGTATCAACAAGCTCCTTGCCGAGTTTCTCACTGAGGACTTTGCCGACAGTTGACTTACCGCAACCCGCCATACCGATAAGGACGATGTTGCACATCTGCATTTTAAGTACATTTTCTATTTTTTCGCAAACTGATGTGTCAATTTTTGTATCGAAGAAAATCTCGTGAGCTTTTTTAGCCTGTGCTACAAGCATTGAAAGGCCTGCAGAACTTGGAATATTTCTCGCCTCTGCATCGAGAATCAGTTTTGTTTTAAGGGGATTATACACAACATCAAGCACACCTGTGATATTTTTAAAATCATCAAGATTAACAAGTGATTTCAAATTGTTAGGGTACATACCAACAGGGGTAGTGTTCACAATAATCTGAGCATCATAATGAAGATACAGATTGTCGTAGTTATTTTCAGTATTTAAGTCAACTACAATAACTTCTTTAGCTCCGAAGTCACGAAGAACAGCCTGAACGGTTGCAGATGCACCGCCGCCGCCCAATACTACTGCTTTTTTATCTTTGACGCTAACCCCTGACTTTTCAAGCATATACACAAAGCCGAAATAATCAGTATTATCACCGTAGAGTTTGCCATCACGGACAGTTACAGTATTAACTGCACCGATTTTCTGTGCTTCAGGCGATACAACATCAAGATAAGGAATAACCGCCTTTTTATAAGGTATAGTAACATTGATACCTTTAAAATTATGCTCAGTCATAAATGCTTCAAGGTGCTGGGGTGCAACCTCAAAAAGATTGTAATCATGATTGCCTAAAGCCAAATGAATCTGAGGTGAAAAGCTGTGAGGCAGATGCTCACCTAAAAGTCCGTACATTGTTACATTACCTCCGAATAACTGCCTAAATAGTGGAAATATTCACACTCATCCTTCAACTGTTCAAGGATTTCATAAAATGCGTTGTCGTAAACTGATACTGACATATCGAAATAGAACATAAATTCAAAATCCTTATTCTGCATAGGACGGCTTTCAAGCTTGATAACGTTTATACCAAGAGCATAAAAGCGTGCGAGTGTATGATAAAGTGAGCCGGGTTGATGAGGAAGAGTAAGCACAAAGCTTGTTTTATCAGCACCGGGGTAAATTTCCAAATCCTTTGAAATACAGATAAAACGAGTGTAGTTGTTATCTTTATTCTGCACATTGTCAGAAATAAGTGTCATATTATACAAGTCACGGCAGTTTTCCGATGAAATTGCAGCAACATCTGTACGACCGCTTTCCATAACCATTTTTGCTGCAACTGCAGTATTTTCGCATACAGTAACTTTTATGTCGCTATGCTGACGCAAGAATTCGCTACATTGATTTATAGCTTGTTCATGAGAGAAAATTTCTTTGATGTTTTCAAGCTTAGCACCTTTATTGCCTAAAAGACAATGGTTGATTTTAAGACGGAAGCTTTTTACAATATAGAAATTATGCTCTGCCATTAAATCATAAACACCGTTTACACTGCCTGCTGTGCTGTTTTCAATCGGAAGAACTCCGTATTTACAAAGCCCCTTTTCAACCGCATTAACAACATCATACCATGTTTTGAAATATGAAACAGTTGGGTATTTGAAAAGTTTTTCACAGGCAAGCCCCGAATAAGCACCTTCAACGCCCTGACAAGCAACCATGGCTTTTTGCGGGAATAACTTTGATGTATTTTCAACTGCTGACTTAATTTTTTCTGTCAGTTCGCTGTCAGTATTAAGATAACGGTGCTGATATGAACGGGAAACTGTCATAATAGTATCATAAAGCACACGGGAATAAACCTCTAAATCCTCCCCTGCCATATTGCCGATTCGATCGAGAAGTTCGCGTTCTCTTTTTGCATCAAGTACGGGAAGATTGTTTTCTTTTTTATACTGTGCAACAGCAAGACAAGTTTCCATACGCTCTTTCCAAAGCTCAACCATCTTGTTATCAATATTATTTATTTTTTCTCTGATTACTGAAAGGTCTTCCATAATATCACCTTTATATTAAAGTATTATGTCAAGTATTGTAAATGCAGTTACTGCTTCAACTACGGGAACTGCACGCTGAACTATACACGGGTCATGTCTGCCCTGAATCTGCAATTTCTGTTCAGTTTTATTTGCAAGACTTACACTGTTCTGTTCTTTATAAATTGATGGTGTTGGCTTAATTGCGGTTCTGAAAACAATTGGCATACCGTTTGTAATTCCGCCGTTAATTCCGCCTGCATTATTTGTTACGGTTTTGATTTCGCCGTCAACTATGCAAAAATCATCGTTGTTTTCGCTACCGTAAAGATCCGTAGCGTCAAATCCGTTACCGAATTCAACACCTTTGACTGCAGGAATACCGAAAATGTTTTTTGCAAGCCCGTTTTCAACGCCGTCAAACATAGGGTCGCCACAACCTGCTTTAACGCCTGTAACTGCACATTCGATTACGCCGCCAACGGAGTCGCCGTTTTCACGTGCTTTTTCGATTTCATTAATCATAAGCATTCCCTTTTCGTCATTGATTACAGGGAAATCTTTTTCTGCCGTATTCCATTTACCTATATTTACAAAATCAATTTTATCATCATATACATTTTTGATTTTCTGAATGTGTGCCTGAATTTCAATGCCCATATCATCTAAAATCTGCATACAAACTGCACCTGCAAAGCAAAGGGGTGCTGTAAGTCTGCCTGAAAAATGTCCGCCACCTGAAACGTCATTAAATCCGTTATAACGGATGTTACCGCTGAAATCCGCGTGAGATGGGCGTGGTGTATCCATAATATTATTGTAATCAGCCGAATGTTGATTTGTATTATGAATTACTGCGCAAAGTGGAGCTCCACAGGTTACACCGTTTACAAATCCTGAAAGAATTTCGGGAGCATCTGCCTCTTTACGCTGAGTTGAAAGGGAATTTCTGCCGGGAGCACGACGCTGCATAAACTTCTGAACTTTTTCCATATCGATTTTCTTGCCTGCAGGAAGTCCGTCAATTACAACGCCCAAACCTTTCGAATGGGATTGTCCAAAAACTGAAATTTTAATTTTATTTCCCGTCATTGATGACATTTGCATTCCCTCCTAAACTGTTAAAATCATTAAAGAAGTGCGGGTATGATTTCTCAACCGCTTTATAATCTGTAATATCAACAGGAAGTGAACACTCACTACTTAAAATTGCCGCTGACATTACAATTCTGTGGTCGTTACAGCCGTCAATTACTCTGCCAACCATTTCATTGTCGCCCCAGATAACAAGTCCGTCGTCTGTTTCACTTACAGCCGCACCGACTGTGTCAAGCATCTGGAATACTGATTGAATGCGGTCACTTTCTTTTATGCGAAGTCTGCCTGCATTTATTATATGAGTTGCACCTTTTTCACAAGAGGCAGCAAGCACTGAGATAATCGGCACCAAATCGGGTATGTCACCCGCATCAACAATGGTTCCGAAAAGTCTGTTTTTCTTAACGGTGATTTCTGTACCGTCAACAGTTACATCAGCACCCATTCGGCGTAAGATTTCAAGAATTTTCTTATCCCCTTGAGGTGAATTCACATCAAGTCCCGTTACGGTTATACCCTCTTTTGACAAAGCACCTGCGCAAAGGAAAAAGGCACCGTTTGACCAGTCGCCGTCAACCGTAATCTCTTTTGGTGAAATGTATTTCTGATTACCTTTTATTATGTAAAGATTTTCTTCTTCGATTATCTCTATTCCAAATTTGCGGAGTGCAGAAAGTGTTATATTAAGATAAGAACGTGACTCCACAGGCGGAATAAGTTTGATTTTACTGTCACCATTCAAAAGCGGAAGTGCAAAGAGTAATCCTGTAATAAACTGTGAACTGATATTCCCTGCGATTTCATACTCACCTGCTTGTAATTCGCCTGTTAAATGCAAGGGGAACTGACTACCTGTATGGAAAGTAACACCTTTTTTCTCCATTTCTTCTTTCAATGGTGAAATAGGTCTTTCGGGTAATCTGCCCTGACCTTTGAATGTTGCATCCATACCAAGTGCGGATACAATAGGTAACAAAAATCTTAATGTTGAACCGCTCTCAATACAGTTAAGTGTTGCTTTCTTTTTAAATGGTTGTGGGGTAACAGTAATTGCACCGTTACCCACAGTAATATCAGCACCCATACTTTTAAGGCATTCTGCCGTTGCAACAATGTCCTTTGACAAGCAGTTACATTTGATTTTTGTAGAGCTTTCGGACAATGCAGCACAAATAAGAAGTCTGTGTGCATCTGATTTTGATGAAATTGCATTTATTCGCCCCGAAAGTCGTGACGGAGTACATCTCATTTCCATTTAGTTCAAGCCTTTTTCAATAAAATTCAATAAATCCTCAACGGGAAGTTTCATAATTTTGCAAAGTCCGTATTCTTCAGGGACAATAAGTGCCATTGTATCAAGACTTCTCTTTTTATCAGAAAGTGAAGCCTTGTAAAGTTCCTCTGCTGAAAATTCGCAAGTTGTAGGAAGATTATTCGCTTTAAGCACAGGCAAAAGCACATCTGAATAATCTTCGTCAGACATACCAATTTCATAAGCACCTTTTGTAGCAATAACCATACCGATTGCAACTGCATTTCCGTGAGAAATGGTAAGATTACTGCACTTTTCAATAGCATGACCAATGGTATGGCCGAAATTCAAAAGTTTTCTCTCACCTTTTTCAAACTCGTCGTGATCAACAACATCACGTTTAATTTCAACACAACGCTTGATTACGTATTCAATATTTTCTCTTATACTGTTATTACTTAAATATGTAAGGAATTCGCCGTCTAAAATCATACCGTATTTAATGATTTCAGCACAGCCCTCGTTAAAGGTTTCGTCAGGTAACGTTTTTAAAGTTTCGCAATCAGCATAAACTGCGATTGGCTGATAAAATGCACCGCAAAGATTTTTGCCTGCATTAAGATTGATTGCAGTTTTACCGCCAACAGATGAGTCAACCATTGAAAGCACAGTTGTCGGAATTTGCACAAAGTCCACTCCACGAAGATATGTGCTTGCAACAAATCCTGTAAGGTCACCTGTAACGCCACCGCCGAGAGCTACAAAAAGGTCTGTTCTTGTAATACTGTTTTCAGCACAGAATTCCTGCATTTTGCCAAAATTCTCAAGTGATTTTGCATCTTCACCGTGCGGAAATACAAACTCACAAACTGAGTAACCACTGTCACGCAAGCTTTTCTTAACTCTTTCACCGTAAAGTGAGTAAACTGTATCATCTGACACAAGCACTACTCGGCAAAGTCTTTTTATCTCTTTGATTTTCTCACCTATCGTATCAAGAAATCCTGAACCGATATGCACAATATATTCTTTTGATGCGGTCACCTTAACTGTTTCCATAATCGTCACCCGTCAATCTTTTCTTTTAAAATTCTGCCGTCGCGAAGAAGCTCGGCAAGTTTTTCACGGTCATTATTTTCTAACGACTCTTTATATTGTACCAAATTATTCACTATCGAGTCAATTTCATTTATAAGATTGTCACGGTTTTCAAGGAATAATTCTGACCACATATTTTCATTAAGATATGCAACACGTGTTAAATCCTTATAACTGCCTGCTGAAAAGCCTTTATGAATAAGGGCATTCGGACTTTTAACATAAGCATTTGAAACCACGTGAGCAAGTTGAGATGTGAAAGCGATAATTTTGTCGTGCTCATCGGGAGTTGACATCTGAATATTAGTAAAACCGATTTTAAGGAAAAGTTCTTTGATTGTATTGATATAACCCCACGGCGTGTCTTCGTAAGGAGTAAGAATCATTGATGAATTGTTGAAGATTTTTGCCGTTGAATGTTCAAAGCCCGAAAGATGCAAGCCTGCCATTGGGTGAGCACCAATGAACACAAATCCATTTTCTTTGGCTGTATCATAAAGTGCATCACAGACATAGCGTTTAACACCGCTTATGTCCATAACGATTGCGCCTTTTTTGAAATTCTTTGCATTTTCCTTAATATAGTCAATTGATGCTTGTGGGTAGAGAGAAACAATTACCAAATCGCAAAGAGGTAAATCCTTTTTCTCAAGCTCTTTTTCCATTGCACCTACGAAAAGTGCTTTTTGCACTGCCTCGGGACTTCTGTTAGTGCCCCAGACCGTGTGCTCTGTGCCGTATGAAATTGCCTTGGCAAGCGAGCCACCCATAAGACCTAATCCGATTATTCCGACTTTCATTTAATCGCCTACTTTTATTTTACTGCTTCTAAAACTTTGTTAACACAATTTACAACATCTGTGAACTGTGGAGGTGTGAGTGCCTGAGGGCCATCGCAAAGTGCTTTTGCGGGGTCGTTGTGCACCTCAATCATAAGACCGTCTGCACCACAGGCTGCCGCCGCCAATGACATTGGCTTAACAAAGCGTGCAATACCCGATGCGTGTGAGGGGTCAATAACTACGGGGAGATGTGATTTTTCTTTGAGCATTGGAACCGCTGACAAATCAAGAGTATTTCTTGTAGCAGTTTCAAATGTACGGATACCGCGTTCGCAAAGGATAACATTCTCGTTACCGCCTGCCATAATATACTCAGCACTCATTAAAAGCTCTTGGAATGTGCTTGAAAGACCACGCTTCAAGAAAATGGGCTTATCAAGGTGACCGAGTTCTTTGAGAAGCTCAAAGTTCTGCATATTGCGAGCTCCTACCTGAATAATGTCAACGTGCTCGAAAAGCGGAATATGAGAAGCATCCATAATTTCTGTAACTATGGGCATTCCTGTTTCTTTTTTAGCCTCAAGCATCAATTCAAGTCCTTCGCCTCTCATACCTTGGAAAGCATAGGGTGAGGTACGGGGCTTGAACGCACCGCCACGAAGGAAGTTAGCACCTGCCTTTTTAACATCCTTTGCAATGCTCAAAATCTGCTCTCTACTCTCAATTGAGCAAGGACCTGCGAAGAATTGGAAGTTGCCACCGCCTATTTTATAACCCTCAACGTCAATTACTGTGTCGTCTGGGTGGAATTTTCTGTTTGCACATTTGTAAGGCTCTGAAATTCGTCTTACGTCCTCAACAATGTCAAGGCTCTGAATAAGGTCAATATCAACTCGGCTCGTGTCACCGATAAGGCCTAAAATTGTCTGATATTCACCAACGACCTCATTAATAACGAGCTTTTGGTCATGCAACCATTTGGTTAAATTTTCGACTTTTGCAGGGTCGACCTGATTTTTAAGAATTACTACCATATTTCTTACTCCTTTTGGTGTAAATTTCGCAATAAAAAATTCCTACAGCAGTTTCACTGTAGGAATAAAGTGCAATTATTTCAGCAATCTTTATTTTTCCGCAGTGAAACAAGCCTTTGACTTTGTAAAGTAAAAGCTAAAGTAAAAGTATTCAGCTGCGAAATTAAGAGTTTTCATAAATATTACCTCTGTTTGCTGATTGTAAAATATTTTAGCACTATGAAGTACTGATGTCAATAAAATAATTAAAAATATTTATAACATTATTTCGGTTCATCTTTCAAACACAAAATATAATCTGTTGATACTTTGTAAAACTTACTTAAAGTTATTAAATCATCAATGTTTAACTTGCGTTTTCCATTTTCATATCTACCATAATTTTGTTTAGTTGTATTAAGGACGCGAGCAACCTCTTCTTGTGTTAAATCATTGTCCGTTCTTAAATCATATAATCTTTTTGTGTAATTCATAAGAACACCTCGTTAAAATTTTACAATATAAATAAACTTTTCTCTTGACAGTAACCAAATTGGCTACTATAATTAGTTTGTAACCGTTTCGGTTACAAAAGCGTTTAAGGAGGCTTTATTATGCGAAAAGATTTAGAAGATTTATGGAATTATTATTTACTTGAAGTTCCAATTAAAAACACTAAAAAAGAAGATATTCTTATACGGGGTTATGCAAAACAAGAAGAAAAATTCCGTTCCAGACTTACAGAGGAACAAATTGTTTTTCTTGAAGAATATGACAGAGCTGTGTCTGAAATTGGTCGAATAACCGAAAGACACGCATTTATTAAAGGCGTTATGTTTGCTACTCGATTTGTTTTTCAGGCTATGTATGAAGATTAAAATCAACGACAAATTTGAGTTTGTCGAATTGATTAAATAGCATTATTTTTCCTCCCTCGTCAGAGGGAGCAAATTAAAAATCGCAACGCAGTTCCTACACTTTGCGCTTTGCATTTTGCATTCACATCGACAAACTCAAATTTGTAAACAAAAAAGGCGAGGAACTAACCTCGCCTATAATATTATAGTTGATACAAACCTGATTTCTTCATTGCCTTGTTGAGTGTTCTTTGTGCAAATCGGCTTGCTTTTTCTGCGCCGTTCTTTGCACACTCATTAAGATATGCTTTATCATTGATAAGACGGTTAAACTCTGTCTTGAATGGTCTTAATTCTTCAACGACTGCTTCAGCAACTGCAGATTTGAAATCACCGTAGCCTTTGCCGTCAAAATCCTTTTCAATCTGTTCATAAGAAAGACCTGTGCAACAAGAGTAAATACCCATAAGATTATTGATACCCTCTTTACCGTCAGCGTATCTTACCTTTGCCTCAGAGTCAGTAACTGCACTCTTGATTTTCTTGACAATTACATTATCATCATCAAGCATTGAAATATAACCCTTTGGATTTGTGTCTGACTTGCTCATTTTTGATGTTGGGTCCTGAAGTGACATAACTCGAGCGCCAACCTTGCCGATAAATGGCTCAGGCAAAGTAAATGTATTACCGTAAACAGTATTAAAACGTTCTGCAATATCACGGGCAATTTCAAGATGCTGTTTCTGGTCAGCACCAATCGGCACATAATCAGCCTGATAAAGCAAAATATCAGCCGCCATAAGAATGGGATATGTGAAAAGGCCTACGTTTACATTTTCGGGGTGCTTTTCGCTTTTATCTTTAAACTGAGTCATTCTTGCTGCCTCGCCGAACTGTGTGCAACAATTCAAAAGCCATGCAAGTTGTGCGTGCTGTGGCACGTGGCTCTGAATAAACACAATACTCTCTTCAGGGTCAAGACCTAACGCCAAAAGAATTGCATACAATTCCATTGTATTCTTGCGGAGAGTTGCAGGCTCAGGACGAACTGTAAGAGAATGCAAGTCAGCAACTGCATAAAGGCAGTTGTAATCATCTTTCATATTTTTCCAGTTTTTAAGTGCGCCAAGGTAATTGCCGAGAGTTGGTGTTCCTGTTGGCTGAATAGCACTTAAAACTATTTTTTTCTTTTCTACGGTGTTTTCCATTATGTATCACCTATGCTTAAAAATTTATATCTCATATATTAAACTATTTTTTTGTTGGTTTGTCAATGATAAAACTTTGAAAAAAGAATCCCTCCACCGCAAGCGGTCCCCCTCCCTTTAACAATGGAGAGGGACCAAAATTGTGCTTTTATTTGTTCATATAACTTTCGGCAAGGACTTTAAGTTGTTCAACTGTATCAAACTTTGCGCCTGATTCTACAATTGCAGTACGAACAGCTGCAGGAAGAGTATTGAAATATGCTCTTACATCCATGGTCATATTATTCACAAAAATCACCTCAGCATTATTATGCCGAGGTGATATTTTTTTATTCATTAAAGAACTTTTGACAAGAAATCTTTGAGTCTTGGATTCTTTGGATTTGTAAAGAATTCATCAGGAGTGTTTTCCTCAATAATTTTTCCTTCATCCATAAAGATAACTCTTGTAGCAACTTCGCGTGCAAATCCCATTTCGTGAGTAACAACAACCATTGTCATACCTGCACGTGCAAGATCTTTCATAACATCAAGAACTTCGCCAACCATTTCGGGGTCAAGTGCTGATGTTGGCTCGTCAAAGAGCATAACTTCGGGCTCCATACAGAGAGCACGAACAATTGCAACACGCTGTTTCTGTCCGCCTGAAAGCTGACTTGGATATGCATCTGCTCTGTCTTTAAGTCCAACTCTGTCTAAAAATTCAAGTGCCTGTTTTTCAGCATCTTCTTTATTCTTTTTAAGAAGAGTTACAGGTGCTTTTGTCATATTCTTAAGCACATTCATATTTGGGAAGAGATTAAAGTGTTGGAATACCATTCCCATTCTTTGACGATGTGTATTGATATTTGTCTTTTTATCAGTAATATCAACACCGTCAAAATAAATCTTGCCCGATGTTGGAATTTCAAGAAGGTTGAGTGAGCGCAAGAATGTTGATTTACCTGAGCCCGAAGGACCTACAATAACAACAACCTCGCCTTTTTTGATTTCGCAGTCAATGCCGTCAAGAGCCTTGACAACACCGCCTGTGTAGTGCTTTTTAAGATTTTCTACTTTAATAAGTACATTATCTGTCACTCTTACGCAACCTCCTTTCGAGAATGCCTACAAGCCATGAAAGAATCATAACAAGAACAAGATAAATTACTGCAACGGTCAGAAGCGGAATGAAATATTCAAAAGTTCTGCCTGCGATTGTGTTACCTGCTTTTGTAAGGTCAATAACACCAACATAACCTGCAACTGATGTTTCTTTAAGAAGAGCAATAAATTCATTACAAAGTGTAGGAAGAACTGCCTTAAACATCTGAGGAATAACAATAAATTTCATTGTCTGGAAATAGTTGAAACCAAGACTGCGACCTGCCTCAAACTGACCGTGGTCAATAGACATAATGCCTGCACGGAAGATTTCAGCAACATAAGCACCTGAGTTCACACCAAAAGCAAAAATTGCAACAGGAATTCCGTTATCTGCCAAAGCGAAAATAACGAAATATGAAATCATCAACTGAACAACAACAGGTGTTCCGCGTGTAACTGTAAGATAGAATTTGCAAATCGCATTAAGGAATGCAAGAACATAATACCCTACACCACCACGAAGTTTCATTGACTCTCTGTTTTTGTCAAATGATGTTCTGATTGCTGCAACAATAATACCAAGAATAATACCGATTGCAAGAGCGCCGAATGTAATAGTAAATGTGTTTTTAAGACCATCTAAAATGAATTTGTAACGGTCGCCATCAATCATAACTCTTTGGAATTTATCAAGAAATTCCATTAAAGCCTCAATCATAATATTCTCCTTTCATAAAGTCAAAAATTCAGGGCGGATATGTTCCGCCCTGAACAAAATTGTTATAAAACTAATTATTCTGCAGGAAGATAGTATGGGTCAAAATCGTCGATTGACTGAATCTTGCTGTTTTCTGAAACGATAACAGCCTGAACGTCTGTTGCGTATGAATCAGAGAAGTCAACCTGTTCAAGTCTTTCGTCAGTAACTGTCATACCAGCCATACCCATTGAGTATTTACCTGACTGAACACCAGGAATGATTGAGTCGAATGCAACATTTTCGATAACAAGGTCATAACCGAGTTTGTCAGCAATAATCTTTGCTACCTCAACGTCGATACCATAATACATATCACCGTCAATGTATTCATATGGAGGGAATTCAGCATTTGTAGCC
>CAYXMF010000044.1:0-11962 GCA_964465845.1 uncultured Eubacteriales bacterium
TTCTTGAGCTTTCAGAGCTCGTTAAAGCAGTAGAAGAAGAATTTGGCGTATCAGCAGCAGCTGCAGTAGCAGTAGCAGCTCCAGCAGCAGGCGGCGCAGAAGCAGCAGCTGAAAAGACAGAATTTGACGTTGAACTTACAGAAGTTGGCGCAGAAAAGATTAAGGTTATCAAGGCTGTTCGTGAAGTTACAGGTCTTGGCCTTGCTGAAGCAAAAGCAGTTGTTGACGGTGCTCCTAAAGTACTTAAGGAAGCAGCTTCTAAGGAAGATGCAGAAAGCATCAAAGCTAAGCTTGAAGAAGTTGGCGCAAAAGTTACTCTTAAATAATTTAAGACTACTGAAAATAATCCTCATTCCATCAGGAATGGGGATTTTTTTATGTGCTTTTATTGAAAATGGATTGTCATTATGATAAAATTAAATTAATATGGTAAATTAAGGGGATTTTTTATGTCCAAGTATTCAAAACGCGCAGTAGAATTGTTTATGGAAGGCAAAAACTGTTCACAAGCAGTTTTCGTGGCATTTGCAACTGATTTGGGATTAACCGAAGAAATGGCATTACGCATTTCCGCAGGCCTTGGCGGTGGCGTTGGCAGAATGCGTGAAGTTTGCGGTGCAGTAAGCGGTAGCGCAATGGTTGTAGGGCTTAAATACCCTGAACTTGATAAAGCAGGTGTTTATGAAAAAGTCCGCCTTATTGCCGATGAATTCAAGAAAACAAATCACTCAATTGTTTGTAAAGAACTTTTAGGCATTTCAAAGCCTGAAAATTCAAGTGTTCCTGAGGCAAGAACTACTGAATATTACCAAAAACGACCTTGTATAAAGATTGTTGAAGATGCCGCTTTGGCAACAGAAAAAATATTGTTTGGAGAGATTGAATAATATGTCAGGTGCATACGCTTATTTTGAAAATGATACTGCAATAATTGGTAATGATTATATTGAACGACGTTTTTCCACAAAGAATAACCGTCTTGTAACAACTGAAATCATCAATAAGCGAATAGATGGTAAGAAATCTGTTAAATTTAACAGCTTCTCTGCTGAGTTTTTTGTTGCATTTAAAGTTAAAAAAGTATTTGGCTATTCAACAGAATTCCTTTCATCAAATAACCTTGAAATTGAAAATGTGAATGTTCTTAAACGCAGAGTTGAGTTCGTTTTTAAGCCTTATGCCTATAACGGTGCAAGAATTACATTTATCGTGAATGTTGAAATTAATGATAACAGCCATTATATGCATAAATATATTGAAATGATGGTTGATCCTGACCGTCAGCATTTAATTACCGTTGATTATATCGATGGTGAGCATATCTCAATTCAGAATGAAGAGCAACAATGGACTATCGGAAAAATCGAAAAAGCATATTTAAGTGAATACCATAGTGCATTAGGTCAACCTGTGTATCTTAACGGACTGTTCTTCGGCTCAGAATTCCCGTTGGCAGAGAACAATATTTCAAACAGTACTTTGTATTGCCGTTATTTTACAGGTAAACGTTTTGATGAATTAAAACTTAATTGCGGTCATACATACAGATGCTGGAATACTGTGGTAGGTGCGGCAAGAAACCTTGATTTACGCGTAATCCGTGAAGATTTCTTAACATATATTCGTGATATTTCAAGAAAAGTTCAGCCAAGATTTCAATATAATTCCTGGTATGACCATATGCACGATATCACAAACGAAAATATTATTGAGTCATTCCAGCATATTGAAAATAATCTTTCCAAAACAATGGTTCCTCCACTTGATTCTTATGTAGTTGATGACGGATTTGTGGATTGGGATGCTGATTTTTGGTCATTTAATAAAAAATTCCCTAATGAGTTGTATCCTGCCGCCACAATGGCGAGAAAATTTTCATCACATTTCGGACTTTGGAATGGTCCAAGAGGCGGCTATAACGACAAAACACCTTCATTTGGCAAACAAATGGAAAAAGCGGGTAAAGGTGGTTATAACAGAGCGGCACAAGATGTTTGCGTGTCATCAACTGAATACATTAAGAATATGACAAACTATTACCTTGACTGTGACCGTAAGTTCGATATAAATTATTGGAAACTTGACGGATTTTTGCTTAAAGCATGCCCGTCTAAGAAGCACGGCCATATGACAGGTGGCTATAACGATATGTACCAGTACACAGAAATGTGGGAAAACTGGATTAACATTTTCCGCAAACTTCGTATTACCCGTGAAAGCGCAGGTAAGGATTTGTGGATTAATCAGACAAGTTATTGCAACGCAAGCCCGTGGTTTTTACAATGGTCTGACAGTTTGTGGATTCAGAATAGCGGGGACATCGGCTTTGTTGATAAAACTCCAAAAGGCGAAAAGTTAAGTGACCGTGACGTTGACCGTGTTCTTACATATCGTGACGACCGTTATTACGATTTCAGCGTTGCAAGAAATTATCAGTTCCCACACGAGTTTATTTATAATCACGACCCGATTTACGGAAATACAGCAAAAATCTCAATGACTGATGATGAATTCCGTATGTATATGCTTATGATGGCTACCCGTGGTACTGCATTCTGGGAACTTTACTATTCATACAATATGTTTAATGAGGCAAAATGGCGTATTAATGCAGATGCTTTAAGATTTGTACGTAATGAGTATGAAACTCTTAAAACTTCGCAATTTATTGGCGGTGCACCTGCAAAAGGTGAGGCTTACGGTTATTCTTGTTGGAGTAAAAACAAAGGTATAATTTCACTCCGTAACCCCGCAAATCGTACTCAGAGCATTACAGTTACTCTTGACGAAACAATTGGTGTAAATCGAGATTTACAAAACTTGCACCTTGCTTATATTTATCCGTATAACAGAAAACCTGAGGGTAAAACTTACCGTTACGGCGAGAAAATTACAGTAAATCTTGCACCTCTTGAAGCAGTAATTATTAAATTCTCTCAGGATGAAGAAAAACTTCCGCAACTCGTTTACGGCAGATTTGATTCTTCAAAGGAATTGTTAGTTTTCTTTGATGACAGAATTTACATTGATGAAAACTCAATTTCTTCCGATGCAAAAATCAGCAAATTTGAACTCCTTGAAGATTACAGTACACTTAAAATTACGTTTGAAGAAGACACAGAAAAAGCATTTGTGTCACTTACCGTAAAAAATGCTTATGGTGATATGACTGATGCACAGATAAGCTCAAAGTATTATGCTGATTTCGTGTGCGAAGAAGCAAAAATCCCTTGTGGCAGAGATTTCACCGTTCAGTGTGTGGTAAATGATACAGATGACGGCGTAATTATGAGCATTGGCGATACAATTAATGTAAGTTGTCGTGAAGGCTACGGCGCAATGCGATTTAACGATAAAACAAGCCGTGGCGATATTGTGCTCCAGAATGGTGATAAAATCACCGTAATCTGCGAGCCAAACGGACTTGTTAAACTTTATGTGAACAGCAATCTTGCTTGCTCTGTTTATAACGGTGATGATTATTGTGCTGAACTTGAAAATGCTGAAGTTACGCTTACAGATAAAGCGTCAGAATTAAAAGTAATGTCCAAGGCATTGGATTTCAATAAGATATAGGATTGAGGGAATTTTATGTCAGATTTAAATAAAGAACTTTTAGCAAAAACCGATGCAAAAGTTTTTGAGGACAATATTGTAATCAGTAATAATGTAAGAGTTTCAGTGCTTACAGCAACTATGATTCGTATTGAGTTCTCAGCGGAAGGTAAATTTACTGATTTGCCGTCACAAAGCATTTGGTACAGAAATTTCGGAAAAGTTGATTTCACCCATAATACAAAAGCGGATGTTTTGACTGTGAAAACAGATTCAACAGAGTTCTGTATTAACTGTCATACAGGTAGCTTTAAGCACGCTGTCTTTAACGGTGAAAAACTTACATATAATGCTTCCAATAACCTTAAAGGAACTACCCGAACTCTTGACCAAACTTACGGTCCGAAAGAGCTTGATGACGGTATCATTTCAACCGACGGCGTTTCAATCTATGACGATAGCAAAACCTTGCTTTTAAACGATGACGGAATGCTTCTTTCACGTGAGAAAGATACAAAAGATATTTATGTTTTCGTTTACGGCAAAGATTACGTTGCAGGTATTAACGATTTCTATAAAATCACAGGTATGCCGCCACTTGTTCCCCGATATGCTTTGGGCAACTGGTGGAGCCGTTATCGTGCATATACACAGAAAGAATATGAAGATTTAATGACTGAATTCTTCCGCCGTGATATTCCTCTCACAATCGCTACAGTTGATATGGATTGGCATTGGGTTGATATTAAAGGTAAATTCGGTAAAAATTATAAGTCAAGTAACATCTGGAGCAGCGGTTGGACAGGTTACAGTTGGAACACAGACTTGTTCCCTGATTATAAAGCATTTCTTCAGAAGCTTCACGATATGGGGCTTAAAGTTACTCTTAATCTTCACCCTGCAGACGGTGTCCGCAGTTTTGAAGATATGTATGACGATATGGCCGATGCAATGGGCATCGATAAGTCAACAGAGCAGTCTGTTGAGTTTGACTTGACTGATAAAAAGTTTATTAACGCTTATTTTGATATTCTTCATCATCCTTATGAAGAACAAGGCGTTGATTTCTGGTGGATTGATTGGCAACAGGGAACAAAGAGTAAAAAAGCAGGCCTTGACCCGTTGTGGCTTCTCAATCACTACCATTATCTTGATACTGACCGTGAAGACAGACGTCCAATGATTCTGTCCCGTTACGCAGGAATCGGTTCACACCGTTACCCATTAGGATTTTCAGGGGACACAGCAATCAACTGGAGTGTACTTGATTTCCAACCCTATTTTACCGCAAATGCAGCAAACTGTGGCTATACTTGGTGGAGTCACGATATCGGCGGTCACATGTTGGGCAGTCACGATGATGAATTGTATATTCGTTGGCTTCAACTTGCAGTATTCTTACCTATTTTAAGACTTCATTCTACCAATCTTGATGTTCTCGGCAAAGAGCCTTGGAACTTCAGTTGGGAAGCAGAAACCTTAGGTACAGAGTATCTGCAACTTCGCCATAAAATGATTCCTTATATTTACGCTATGAACTATCGTACATATAACGAGGGCAGAGCATTGTGCGAACCGCTGTATTATACATACCCTGAAAATAAAGAAAGCTTTGAATATGGCAATGAGTACTTCTTTGGTTCAGAACTTCTTGTTTGTCCTGTAACTACAAAAATGGACGAAAAAACAAAAACTGCTGCAACAAAGGTATGGTTGCCTGAGGGCAGATGGACTAATATCTTCGACGGCAAAATCTATAAAGGCGGTCAGGAAACAGTAATCAACAGTCCGATTAATACAATTCCCGTTCTTGCCAAAGAGGGCGCAATTATACCAATGTCAAAAGACAATGGCAATTCATGGGAATGTCCTGAACGTCTTGAAATCAGCATTTATCGTGGTAATAATACCTTTAATTTCTATGAAGATGACGGCGAAACAGGTAAGTATAAGAATGGTGAGTATTCAATTCTTACAATGACTGTAACTGAAGAAGAAAATACTCTTAAATTTGCAGTCAGCGGTGGAAAAGCACTTAAATGTATTCCTGCAAAGCGTGAATATGTACTTGATTTTAAAGATGTTGAAGATTTTGATGATGTCGAAGTAATGGTAAACGGAATTGTAACTCCCGTTACATCAGGTAAATCATTCGTTAAAATCAGCGGTGTAAGTGTTGAAGATAATATCGAGGTAACTCTTTCTGGTGTAGTTGCTAAAAAGAATAAGCCTGTTTATGAGCGAGCACTCGATTGCATTATTCACCTTAACGGCTCAAATATGAAGAAACTTCTTACAAGTACAAGACTTAAAAGTTGTAAAACTGAAGACGATTACAAGACCTTTATCAAGCGTACAAAAGCAAAATCGCTCAGAATGTGTCTTGATGAAGTAGTTTTTGCAATGGAATAGAGATAATCAACACAATGTTCGGGTAATTCAACAGTAATTACCCGATTTGTTTATTTAATTTACAATATAGTTAGATTTCGTTCAAAATTGTGTAACAAATCAGTGGTTATAATAATAAAGAAATAATTGGCAAAAGGGGGTAACGCTTTGGCTAAAACCGTATTTAAACGATATGAACTTAAATATCTGATAACAAAAGAGCAAAAAGAAAAAATAGTTAAAGCAATTTCGCCCTATATGCAGATTGATAAGTACGGCAGAACAACAATCCGCAATATTTATTTTGATACTGACAACTATCGGTTAATAAGACGTTCAATTGAAAAACCGACGTATAAAGAAAAATTGCGTGTGCGTAGTTACTGTCGGGCCGATGAAAAAACCACGGTTTTTGTTGAGCTTAAAAAGAAATATGACCATGTGGTTTATAAAAGGCGAGTTCCAATACCTGAACAAGAGGCAATGGAATGGCTCTGTAACAGGAACTTTACGGGTGAGCAGTCTCAGATTTCAAAAGAAATTGATTATTTTCTTGATTTTTACGAAAATCTTCATCCTGCAGTTTTTCTTTCTTATGAACGAGAGGCTTATTACACAAAAGACAAAAGCGATTTCAGAGTAACTTTTGATGATAATATTTTGTGCAGAGAAGAAGACCTTTCCCTTGAATCAGATGCTTGGGGAATACCCCTTCTTGATAACAACAAAGTGCTTATGGAAGTAAAATGTTCAGGGGGAATTCCCTTGTGGATGACTGAAATTTTATCAAAAGAGCATATTTATAAAACGTCGTTTTCCAAATACGGAACAGCGTACAGTACAATAATTTTTCCAAAGGTGGGTATATTATGATTGATTCATTATTTCAAGGTATTTTTGATACAGATATGACAACTGTTATCAGCGTTACCGATTTTCTTCTTTGTGTGGGAACTGCACTTATTGTAGGACTTGTTATGGCATTCAGCTATATGTTCAGAACACGTTACACAAAGAGCTTTGTAATTACACTTGCACTTTTACCTGCAGTGGTTTGCGTTGTAATTATGATGGTTAACGGTAATGTTGGTGCAGGTGTGGCGGTTGCAGGTGCATTCAGCCTTGTTCGTTTCCGTTCAGTACCGGGAACAGCAAAAGAGATTGCAACAATCTTTCTTGCAATGGGCGCAGGACTTATCTGCGGTATGGGTTATTTAGGCTATGCTGTTCTGTTTACGGTTCTTATGTGCATAATCTTTGTTGTGTATAACAATCTTGATTTCGGTGCTAAAAAGAATACTGCAATTTATAAGAGCTTCAGAATTACAATTCCTGAAGATTTAGATTACACAAATGTATTTGAAGAGGTTTTTAAGGATTATACATCTTCCTGTGAACTTGTAAAGGTGAAAACCATAAATATGGGCAGTATGTTCAGACTTACCTATGACGTTGTGTTGAAAGATCCTTCAAAAGAAAAAGAACTTATTGACAAGCTTCGTTGCAGAAACGGAAACCTTGAAATCAATGTAACTAAACAAGATACAGTCAACACAGAACTTTAAGAGGTGTTTATATTGAAAAAGCCTATAAAAATAATTTCTCTTTTAATGGCGATTGCACTTGTATTGACAGGCTGTGGAAAAAATACAGCCGATGACAGTAATGAAACTACAACTGACTCAGAAACCACAACTACTGCAACAGCAATTGAAGTAGAAAATGCTGACAGTGATATGTTCACAAAACGTGATTTGAATGCAGATTATGATGAAAGCACCAGCGCAATTATCAAATTAAACGGTAATGCCGCAACAAGTACTTCAAATGCAGTTGAAATTTCAGGCTCAACAGTTACCATTAAAGACGAGGGCACTTATATCATTTCAGGTACCTTAAACAACGGTATGATTATTGTTAATGCCGATGAAAATGATAAGCCTCAACTTGTTTTTAACGGTGTTGATATTACAAGTAAAACATCTGCACCTGTTTATATTCTTGAGTGCGATAAAACTGTTATAACACTTGCTGAGGGAACTGAAAATACACTTACCAACGGCGGTACTTTTACTGCTATTGATGAGAACAGTATTGACGGAGCAGTTTTCTCAAAACAGGATTTAACATTTAACGGCACAGGTGCATTGACTGTAACTTCTCCTGCAGGTCACGGCATTGTCTGTAAAGACGACCTTGTGCTTGTAAGCGGAGATTATACAATCAGTTCAGCATCACACGGAATTGACGCTAACGACAGCGTGCGGGTTTCAACAGCAAGCCTTACAATAGATTCAGGCAAAGACGGTATTCACGCTGAAAATACTGATGACACAACTAAAGGCTTTGTATATATTTCAAATGGTACTTTTGATATTGCAGCCGAAGGTGACGGAATTAGTTCCGGTGCTTATATGCAGATTTTAAACGGTACTTTTGATATTATTGCAGGCGGCGGTAGTGAAAACGGCTCAAAATCATCGTCAAGCAGTTACGGCGACTTTATGGGTGGCGGAATGCCCGGCGGTATGGGCGGCGGTGGCGGAAAGAACAGACCAATGTCTTACTCCTCCGCAACAGAAACGGCAACTACAACAATCGCAACAACTACTGATGACAGCACAAGTATGAAAGGTATAAAGTCATCAGGCAATATGAAAATTAGTAACGGTACTTTCAATATTGATTCAGCGGACGACGCCGTTCATTCAAATGCGTCAGCAACAATCAGTAACGGTACTTTTGAGATTGCAACGGGTGATGACGGAATACATGCTGAGGCAACGCTTACAGTAGAAAACGGTAAAATCAATATTACTGAAAGCTATGAAGGTCTCGAAGCTCTTGATATTACCATTAAGGACGGCGATATTGACATTGTAGCAAGTGACGACGGAATTAATGCGGCAGGCGGTACCGATTCAAGCGGTACAACAGGCGGCAGAGATGCAATGTTCGGCGGAATGGGTGGCGGCGGAATGATGTCATCAGGCAACGGCAGTATTGTAATTTCCGGCGGTAATATTTATATAAATGCTTCGGGTGACGGAATTGACGCTAACGGTTATCTTAAAATAACAGGCGGTTATACAGTTGTTGTAGGTCCTACTCAAGGCGATACCGCAACTCTTGACTATGATACAAGCGCTACAATTACAGGCGGAACATTCATCGGAACAGGCGCATCGGGAATGGCACAGTCATTCAGTGCATCTGAAAATCAAGGCGTGTATGCCGTAAGCGTAGGTAGTCAGTCAGCGGGAACAAAAATCGTTCTTGAAGACAGTAAGGGTAATGAAATTATCAGTTATACTCCTGAACTTTCTTTTGCGGTTGTAATTCTCAGTAGCCCTGACATTGAAACTGGTGAAACTTATAAAATTACAGTTGGCTCAACCTCAGGTGAGTTTAAGGCATCTTAAAAACCTTACTGTTGAAAAACTTCTCAGTTTATTTGAACAGGGTAGCGGCAGTAATTTTTCGAGCGATAAAGCAATGCTTTCAAAATAAAAATAAACCCGGGAAGAACTTCTCGGGTTTTCTGTATGTGAAATAACTTGATTACCTGCTGAAATAGTGGTACAATCTAATAAATCGTTATTAGAAGGTATATGTTATGAAAATTAGTGAATTATTGAAAAAAGATAACTTGTCACTTTCTTTTGAGGTGTTTCCGCCAAAAACTGAAAGCAGGTTTGAAAGTGTTAAAACTGCAACCCAAGAAATTGCAAAGCTTTCGCCGTCTTTTATGAGCGTTACATACGGCGCAGGTGGCGGAACAAGTAAATATACGCTTGATATCGCAAAAAATATTAAAGAAACTTATAGTGTTCCCACATTGGCGCATCTTACTTGCGTATCTTCAACAAGAGAAACCGTACGTGAAAAAATAGAGGAAATTAAAGCTGCCGGTATCACAAATGTGATGGCTCTCAGAGGCGATATACCCGCATGCCTTGAGTCTGCTGATCGCAGTAATTGGGATTATAAGCACGCCGTTGACCTTATTTACGAACTTAAATCTGCTGATGCCGATTTCTGTATCGGTGGCGCGTGTTACCCTGAAATACATCCCGAAAGTGCAAATCAAAAAGAAGATATAAAATACCTTAAAGAAAAAGTTGATGCCGGCTGTGAGTTCTTGACTACACAGATGTTTTTTGATAATAATCTTCTTTATAATTTCTTGTATAAGATTCGTGAGGCAGGAATCACAGTTCCCGTTATTCCGGGAATTATGCCCATTACAAACGCAAATCAGGTAGAACGCTCAATAAAACTTTCAGGCTCGTTTATGCCGCAAAGATTTAAAAGTATTGTCGATAAATTCGGCTCTGACCCCGATGCTATGAAGCAGGCGGGAATTGCTTATGCCACTGACCAGATTATTGACCTTTACGCTAACGGCATCACTAACGTTCACGTTTATTCAATGAATAAACCTGACGTTGCCGCAAAAATTCAAAGTAATCTTTCAGAAATTTTGGGTAAATAAGAAGAACAAAACAGGAAATCAATAAATATTCCTTCCATGAATAATGAATACAATAACTAAATCTTAATATCTTAAATCAATAGCTGACAGGGGAACTCTGTCGGCTATTTTTTTGTCACAAATAAAGAATAACAAACGATTAAAATAATGGCTTATTATTATAAAAGGGATTTGCAAGTCCTGTTTTACATATATTCTTCTGAATTATGCAAAAGTTTGAATCGTAAAGCAGGTTTTCTGAATGAGTTTTATCACAAAGATGAAAGAGAGTGATTGTATGCAGTATCAAATTTTTGAACACATAATCAAAACGGAGGAAGACGAGGTTAAAACTTATGGTGTCCTCCTTGTGGTAAACGGTAAGGAAGTTGTAAGAGTGTATGACGTCTCAACTGATTATTACGCTGTTTCAAAGTTGGTAGATTCAATAAATGCCATAAAACTTAATCCGTTTCGCCTTGGCGATATTCTTGAATATTTTTTCAATAACAATTAAAAATGCAATGCTTTAACATAAAGTAGTTTAATAATAAACTGTACGGTGACCTGCAAGAAAAGGACTTGTTTTTTTCTTTTAACTAACGGCCGTATCTTGCTTTATTTGTCAAATTAATGTATAATTTGACAAATAAGGGGTGTTAATATGCTTTTTATGTATTTTGCATTGCTTCAGAATCCTGAAGACGAACCGTTGTTCGAAGCTTTTTATGACAAATTCTATGACACAATATTCTATATTTCTAAAAAACATCTGCATACAAAAGAGGCTGCTGAGGATTGTTCCCATGAAGTGCTTATGTATTTTGCAAAAGAATTTCATAACATATCGCATGACTTTAACGATAAGAAATTATGGAACTACGTAAGGGTGGTTTCAAAGTGTATGGCTATTGACATCTATCGTAAAGAAAAGAAACATATTAATAATGTGGTAGATGCTGATGTTACTGATTTTTATAGTGTTTCTGTCAACGAATTTGATATTTATGACGAAATGCAATTAAAAGAAGCTTTTGATAAAATGCCTGAGGAGTACAGATACATTTGCTATCTTAAATATGTGTATCAACTTTCAGGCGAAGAAATCAGCAAAATGTTAAATATCTCGCAACCACTTGTCAGAAAACGCTGTATGCTCGGAAAACAATTTGTTAAGAAATATTTATTGGGTGATGATTAAATGACTAAGTTTGAAAAAGCTTGTGAAATGTCCTTCAATGACTGGATTGCAACAATTCCGGACATTGTACCTGAGGCGGAATATACCGATAAGCACGCAAAATGGCTTAAAAAGTTGTTTAATAAAATGCGTGATGACCGTTATCATGTTTTCACAACAAAAACAATAAAAGTATTACTTGTAGCAGCAGTATTGACTGCACTGTTGCTCACCGCATTTGTAATTCCCTCATCACGTGAATTTATTGTTGATAATTTTGAGATTTTCAGCACATACGAACTCACTGAATCTAATAACAACTCAGTAAACGGCGAAATAACCGTAGGTTATGTACCGGAAGG
>CAYXMF010000045.1:0-11897 GCA_964465845.1 uncultured Eubacteriales bacterium
CACTCTTTTCTGTGAATCTCGGATTTTTTAGACTGTTTTTTTACAGCCCCTTTTTTATTGTTGGTCACTCCAAAGATAATCTCTCAATTCTCCGCTTTCAAGTAACTGAGGATAGTCCCATTGCCTTAATGTTTCATATACGCCGATTGCCACAGCGTTTGAAAGATTAAGGCTTCTTGCTTCGTCAATCATAGGAATTCTCACGCATCTGTCAGCATTCTCAAAAAGCAATTTTTCGGGAAGTCCTGCAGTTTCTTTGCCAAACACGAGATATGTATTGTCAGGGTATTTAACATCAGAATGTCTTTTCTGAGCCTTTGTTGAAAAATAGAAAAAGTTTCCGCCTTGATTTTTTGCAAAAAATTCTTCAAGAGAATCGTAATATGTAATATCAAGTAAATACCAATAATCAAGTCCGGCACGTTTCAATTTTTTATCATCAGGAGTAAATCCCATTTTACCCACAAGATGCAGTCTTGCACCTGTTGCAGCACAAGTGCGTGCCACATTACCTGTATTTTGTGGAATTTCAGGTTCAACCATTACAATATTAAGTGTCATAAAATCACCAAATTTTTTTATTTTTTAAAGTATAACATTTTTAGAAATAATTTTAAATACGATTTAATAATTTTTTTTGTTTTCTTTCAAAAAATATTATTGCTCGAAAAAATATTTTTAATGAGCAATTTTTTTAGAAAGGGGAAGAAAAATGGATAATAAAAACGTAGCAAAGGCAATAGGGGCAGGTATGCTTGCCGGCACAGCCGCAATGGCAATTACCGGTTCTATGTCAAACAGTAATACAAAAAAGAAGATGAAAAAAACTGCAAAGAAAGCTATGAACACAATGAACAATGTAGTTGACAGTGTAAATAAAATGATGAAGTAAGTGACGATTTATGAAATATCTAACTAAAGTTATCTGTCTTGCATTGTCATTATCATTGTTGAGCTCGTGTGCAAGTATGAGTGTTCCTGAGTATGATACCGAAACTCAAAATTACACCGAAAGTACAACTGAAAATCTTACACAGTTGCCTGAAACGAACGTAACTCCTGAGCCTATGGCAGAGAAAAGTTTTTCAACAGAAAAGATTTCCCATAGTTACGGTGTTGCAAAAAACGGAGTTGCAAATGAAATTTCAATAAATGCACAGAAATTTTTTGAAAGTAAAGGATTTAATGCGTTTTGTCTTGATACGAAGTCGGAAGACAAAGTTCTGTATTTAACATTTGACTGCGGTTATGAAAATGGTTACACTTCAAAAATTCTTGATGTTTTAAAAGAAAAGAACGTAAATGCAGCATTTTTTTGTACTTTACCGCAGGTAAAAGAAAATCCTAAACTTATACAAAGAATGATTAGTGAGGGGCATATTGTAGGTAATCATTCGGTTACACATCCGTCATTTGCAGAAATTACAACCGAACAAATGACAAATGAAGTAAAAGAAATGGAAAGTTATCTGCAATCTGAATTCAATTACAGCGAACCGTATTTCAGATTCCCTATGGGTGAATATAACGAGGTAGCACTCAATCAAATAAACTCATTAGGCTATACCTGCGTATTCTGGTCACTTGCTTACGCTGACTGGGATTTAAATAGTCAAAAGGGTAAAGAGTATGCTTTTGAAACAGTTGTTTCGCGACTTCATCCTGGTGCTGTAATACTATTGCATTCAGTTTCTCCCGATAATGCAAATGCACTTGGCAGTATAATTGACGAGGCACGTAAACAGGGGTATGAGTTTGTATCATTAAGAGATTTTAAACAAATTTAGCAAATTTTTTCAATAATAATAACTGCAGGAATGCTCAAACTACTACTGCAAACGCAATTAATATAAAAATTAAATTGATAAGGGGTGTATTTAGATGTCAAGAGGTAATAAGAACGTAGTACCTGAGGCTCGTGAAGCTCTCAACCGTTTCAAGATGGAAGCTGCTTCTGAAGTAGGCGTAAATCTTAAGCAGGGCTACAACGGTGACCTTACTTCAAAGCAGGCAGGTTCAGTTGGCGGTCAGATGGTTAAAAAGATGATTAAGTCATATGAAGAAAATATGAAATAACCTATTTTCGTAAACTAAAAGAACCCGACGGGAAATATTCCGTCGGGTTCGGTCTTGTTATATGTAAATATTTGCAAAAATAATAAATAAAATTAAAAAAACTATTGGAAAATTCTAAAGAATGTTATATAATAACATAAATATCATTGTATAAAGGGGAGGTAGGCGTTTTGGCTTCAAAATATTCTGTTTCTTTAGAGAAAATTATTACTGAATTCAGTTTTGAAACAATATATTTACCTTGTGATGCGTCTGAACTTTCAATTACTTCTCAGGAGGTTAACCGTCCGGGACTTTTGCTTGCAGGTAATGACAAGTATTTTGACCCTGCACGTGTTCAGTATCTTGGATTTTCAGAGTTTGAGTTTGTAAAGTCATTTACAAAGGAAGAACAGCTTGAGTGTATGGAAAGACTTTTCAGCAAACAACCGTCTGTTGTTATTATCACAAGAAGTCTTGAGCCACTTGACGGAATGATTGAATCAGCACAAAAATACAATGTTCCGATTCTGAGAACGGCTGAAGCAACATCTGCAAGTATGGCATCGCTTATCTATTTCCTTGGTACAGCATTGGCACCAAGAATTACCCGTCACGGCGTTCTTGTTGAAGTTTACGGTGAAGGCGTTCTTATTGTTGGTGATAGCGGTGTTGGTAAGAGTGAAACTGCTATTGAGCTTATTAAACGTGGTCACCGTCTTATTGCTGATGACGCAGTTGAAATCAGAAAAGCATCAGCAAAAACTCTTGTAGGCTCTGCACCTGACAACATCCGTCATTTTATTGAACTTCGAGGAATAGGAATTATTAATGCACGCCGTATCTTCGGTATGGGTGCTGTTAAGCTTACTGAAAAAATCAATATGGTTGTTCAACTTGAACCTTGGGATAGTTCAAAGGTATATGACCGTATGGGACTTGACAATGAATACATAACTATAATGGATGTTAAAATTCCATTGACAGTTGTTCCTGTTAAGCCCGGTCGAAATCTTGCAGTTATTATTGAATGTGCTGCAATGAATAACAGACAGAAAAAGATGGGCTATAATGCTGCCCGTGAGCTTCTTCACCATCTCGGTATGGATGAGGGCTATGAGCCAAAAGCTAAAGAAATTGACATTTGGCAAAATTACTAATCGAAAGAAGGTATATGAGTGTATAACGAAATCGCATTAAACGCTTCAAATATTGGTGCAGAAGTAATTGTTGGTGCACCTATGAAAAAATATACAAGTTTTAAATGTGGCGGTAATGCAAAAGTTCTCATTATACCTGATTGTGTTGATAATCTCAAAAAAATTATTGATTTTTGCTGTAGTAAAAATGTTAAGCCATTGATTATCGGTAACGGCTCCAATTTGCTTGTTACTGATAATGGTATCAATGGAGTAGTTATAAAAATCGGCTCAAAAATTTCTAAAATTGAATTAATTGACGATACTACAATTTTTTGTGAAGCGGGAGCATCATTAAAATCACTCTGTATGTTTGCCCTTGAAAATTCGCTTTCAGGACTTGAGTTTGCCTACGGAATTCCGGGCACTCTCGGCGGTGCGGTTTATATGAACGCAGGTGCATACGGCGGCGAAATGAAAGATGTTCTTTATTCTTGCGCACACATTGATAACAATGGTGTTATAGGTGAACTTTCACAAGATCAGTTAAATTTGGGTTATAGAAGAAGTGCTTACACAGATAATGGATTTACTGTTGTTTCTGCTGTGATGAAACTAAAAAAAGCCGATAAAACTGAAATTAAAGAAGCTATGGACGATAAACTTCGTCGCAGAAAAGACAAGCAACCCTTGGAATATCCAAGTGCAGGCAGTACTTTCAAGCGTCCTGAGGGTTATTTTGCAGGAGCATTAATTGAAAATAGCGGTCTGAAAGGTTATACGGTTGGTGGCGCTCAGGTTAGTGAAAAGCATGCGGGCTTTGTTATTAACAAAGGTGATGCGACGTCAACTGATGTTATTAATCTTATTAGTGATGTTCAAAAAATTGTTTATGAAAAATTCGGCGTTATGCTGGAAACAGAAGTTAAAATAATAGGGGAATAGGAGGAATAAACAATGCAACTTGTTATAGTTACAGGTATGTCAGGTGCAGGTAAATCAAGAGTTATTGATACACTTGAAGATATTGGATTTTTCTGTGTCGATAATATGACTCCGAAACTTATTCCTACATTTGTTCAATTGCTTAACGATTCTGCTGAAGTACGTGAAAAAGTTGCAATTGTTGCTGACATTCGTCTTGGTGGCTCGTTCTCTCATTTGTTCAATGCAATAGAAGAGCTTAAAAATATGGATTGTGACTTCAAAATTCTCTTCATTGATGCTGATAATGAGGTCATTTTAAGACGTTATCAGGAAACCCGAAGAAAACATCCTCTTTTAAATTATGATAATTCTCATACTTTACAAGACATTATTGTAAAGGAACGTGAAATTTTGAAAAAAGCAAGAGATATCGCTGATTACGTGATTGATACATCTTTGATTTCTCCTGCACAGTTAAAAGAAAGAGTTGCAAAACTTTTTGTTGAAGATATTTCTGCAACTTTAAAAATAAATGTAATATCTTTTGGATTTAAATATGGTGCGCCTAAAGATTCCGATTTGGTGTTTGACGTGCGTTGCCTGCCAAACCCTTTTTATGTTCCAGAATTAAAGCACCATACAGGACTTGAATCACCTGTGCGTGATTACGTTATGAGTTTTAAAGAGGCACAGGACTTAGAACCAAAGCTTCTTGATCTTGTAAACTATTTAGTTCCGCTTTACAGAACAGAAGGAAAAAGCCAATTGACTATTTCTGTGGGTTGTACAGGTGGCAAACATCGTTCGGTAGTATTTGCCGAAATAGTTTATAATTCAATCAAAGAAAAAGGTTTTAATGTTTCGGTTTACCATAGAGATATAACAAGATAAAGGATTTATTAATATGTCATTTTCAGCAGATGTAAAAAATGAAATATTAAGTGTTGATTTCGAAAATGAGTGTTGTGTTCACGCTTTCGCTTATGGTATGATGCTGTTTTCAAGAGCATTTTCTTATTACGATATGTCAATTCTTACTGAGCATAGCGGAATAGCAGAAAAATACCTTGAATTGATGAAAACAGTTTGCGGAGTAAATCCTAAACTTGTTAAAACAGAGGCAGGAAAGTTTAAAGTTGAAATCACAACAAAAGAAGAAAGATTAAAAGTACTTGAAACTTTTGGCTATGATAAAAAAAGCGGAGCTTCAAGAATTAATTGGGCAAATTTTTCTGATGAATGTTGTAAAACGGCTTTTTTAAAAGGTGCATTTTTATCGTGCGGAACAATAAATGATCCAAATAAAAACTACCATCTGGAATTTGTTGTGCCGTATCTTAATCTAAGCCGTGATTTGAAACTTTTCATAAACGATTATGATCAGTTATCGGTAGTGCCGAAAAGCATAACAAGAAATTCAAACTATGTAATTTATTTTAAAGACAGCGAATCAATTGAAGATATACTCACGGTTATGGGCGCTTTTAACTCAGTACTTGAAATTATGGGCGTAAAAATGTATAAAGATGTCCGTAATAATGTAAATCGTAAGCTTAATTTTGAAAGTGCTAACCTTGATAAGACTATTGATGCGGCTTCAAAACAGATTGATGCCATTGTACATATAAAAAAGACCGTCGGACTTTCATATTTGTCTGATGATCTTCGTGAAATTGCAGAGTTAAGATATGAAAATCCCGATATGTCACTACGTGAATTGGGTGAGATGCTGACGGCTCCGTTGTCACGTTCAGGCGTGAATCACAGACTTACAAAAATATGCAATATTGCAAAACAGATAAAATAGCACAGGATTATAGGGTGATAAAAGATGAGAAAAGCAGAGGATTATTTAATTTCATTTGAAACAACAGAATATTCTGCAAAGGATAAAATGAAGTCGTGGCGATTTGTCTATGATTGGCTTGATTCTTTGATTTATGCAATTATACTTATTTTGATTATCTTTGCATTCTTTTTCAGAGTAGTAGGTGTAAATGGTGATTCAATGAATCCTACATTGAATTCTGGTGATTGGCTTACAGTAAGTGCAATCACAAATGAAATTGAAACAGGTGATATTGTTGTTGTAACTCAGCCGAATTCTCTTAATGAGCCACTTATTAAAAGAGTTATTGCAAAGGGTGGCGACACAATAAATATTGACTTTATTGAAGGCACTGTTACCGTTAATGGTGCAGTTTTGTATGAGCCATACATTGCAGAAGCAACTGAAAGAAGTGGCGATTATGTTTATCCCCTTGAAATTCCTGAAGGCTATCTTTTTGTAATGGGTGATAACAGAAATAATTCACTTGATAGCCGTTTTAAAACGATTGGCTTAATAGATGAGCGTTATGTATTAGGCGTTGCTCAGACACGAATTTTCCCATTTGGTGATTGGAACATAAATGATGATGAATAAGAATAAACTTCTTGAAACAGCATATGATATTGCATCTATTTTACTGACTGCTATTCTGGCAGTCGGTATTATATTTACGTTCTTTTTTAAGATTTCAACTGTTTCAGGCGAGTCAATGGAAAACACCTTACAAGATGGTGATAATCTGATTATAAGTTCAATCACGACAAATATTGAACCTGGTGATGTTGTTGTTATTTCACAACCAAACGGCTATGGCAAAGTGCTTATAAAACGTGTTATTGCTGTTGGCGGGCAAACAGTTGGATTTGATAAAGAAACAGGTAAAACAATTATTGATGGTCAAATAATTGATGAGCCTTATGTTAAAGAAGACATCAATTACACTTATTCCATGACAAAAAAATATTATGTTCCGCAGGGAAAACTTTTTGTAATGGGTGATAACCGGAACGATTCAGCTGATAGTCGTGATATAGCGGTAGGAATGATTGATGAAGATTATATTTTGGGAAAAGTAATTTATGAAATGGGCGATACAAAGCTGTTTAATTCGGAGTTAAAGGAGATTGAAAATGGCTGACGGTCAAAAACAGATTGTTCAATGGTTTCCAGGACACATGGCGAAAACACGCCGACTTATTAAAGAAAGCCTTTCTCTTGTTGACGGAGTAACAGAAATTATTGATGCAAGAATTCCTTATAGCAGTTCAAATCCCGAACTTGAAGAATTAATTAATAATAAACCGCGTATTGTTTTGCTGAATAAATGTGATTTAGCAGATAAAGATACAACAAATCAATGGGTTGAATTTTATAAGAAAAAAGGTGTCCGTGCAATTCCTGTTGATTGCCGAACAGGTAAAGGATTAAATAATTATATTGTTGCAGTTCGTGAAGTGCTTAAAGATGTTATAAAGAAAAACGAAGACCGAGGAATGCCTGGTAAAGCCTTGCGTATTATGGTTGTTGGAATTCCCAACACAGGTAAATCTTCTTTTATTAACAGAATGGCAGGTGCAGCAAAAGCAAAAGTTGCTGACAAAGCAGGCGTTACAAGAAATAATCAATGGTTTGCAATAGGCAACGGAATTGAACTGCTTGATACACCGGGTGTTTTATGGCCTAAATTTGATGACCAGAAGGTTGGCGACAGACTTGCGTTTATCGGTTCTGTTAAAGATGAAATTCTTGATGCTGAAACTCTCGCTATAAGGCTTTTAGAGGTAATGAAGAACGATTATCCTGACAGACTTGCCGAAAGATATAAAATAACTGATTTTGCCGATAAGGAGGCTTGGGAAGTCCTTGAAATGATCGGTAAAAAGCGTGGAATGATGATAAAGGGCGGAGAAATAGATTACGAGCGAGCTTCAGTTATGCTTCTTGATGAGTATAGGGGCGGAAAACTTGGCACAATTTCTCTTGAAAAACCGGAGTAAGATAGATATGGATTATTTATTTGAAGAAAATGCCGTGAAAGCAGGCTATAAAGTAATTTGCGGTGTTGATGAGGCAGGTAGAGGACCACTCGCAGGTCCTGTTCATGCAGCAGCGGTAATTTTACCATTAGGACTTGAAATTGAAGGTCTTAATGATTCAAAAAAGTTAAGTGAGAAAAAACGCGAGCAGCTTTTCGATATAATCTGTGAAAAAGCAATTGATTATTCAATTGGTGTTGCAACTGAAAAGGAAATTGATGAAATCAACATTCTCAATGCTACTTTTCTTGCAATGCACAGAGCTGTTGAAGGCTTGAAAATAAGACCTGATTATGCTTTGATTGACGGTAATCAGTACCCAAGAATTCCTCTTGTAACAGAAGAAACAGTTGTTAAAGGCGATGCCAAAAGCATGTCAATTGCTGCAGCTTCAATTTTAGCAAAGGTCAGCCGTGACAGATTTATGCTAGAAAAAGCAAAAGAACTTCCTCAATATGAGTTTGAAAAGCATAAGGGCTACGGTACAAAACTTCACTACGAAAAAATTCTTGAATATGGCCCATCGCCAATACATAGAATGACGTTCCTTAAAAAACTTTACGGTGAAAAGTAATGGATGCTAATTTATTGGGCGATTACGGTGAAATAATCGCCTCAAGATATTTAAGAAAACATGGCTATTTGATTGTAACAGCCAATTACAGTTGCAGATTAGGCGAAATTGATTTAATTGCAGAAGATAAAAAGTATTTATGCTTTGTTGAGGTTAAAACAAGAAGCGAGAATATGAAGTATTCTCCGTCTGATGCAGTTGATGTAGCGAAGCGTACTAAAATCATTGCAGCATCACAACTGTTTATGAAAAATTATCAGGTGAAAAGGCAACCGAGATACGATATTATCGAAGTATATTTTGAAAATGGTGAGCCTGTAAAACTCAACCATATTGAGAATGCGTTTGATTCTGATGCAAAGTATTAATTTAACTGTTGAAAAACTCTTTTTTATATGATAAAATACCACACGAAAAGGATGTGTTACTATGTTTTATACAAGTACAAGAGATAAGTCTGTAAAGGTTACAGCCGCAGAGGCTATCGCAAAAGGAATTTCATCAGAAGGTGGACTTTTTGTTCCTACTGAAATTCCGCAGATTTCTCTTGATTTTATAGAAAGCCTTGTTTCTATGAGTTACATAGACAGAGCAAAAGCTGTTCTTAAACTCTATCTCACAGATTTTACTGATGATGAACTTTCAATGTGTGTTGAAGGTGCTTATAAAGCAGGCAAATTCAGTTCGGATAAGGTTGCACCTTTATACAAACTTTCTGATACTGCAAATGTTCTTGAACTTTGGAGAGGACCTACTTGTGCTTTTAAAGATATGGCACTTCAACTTCTTCCGTATCTTCTTACAGTTTCAGCAAACAAAACAGTTAAAGATACTGAAATTGTAATTCTTGTTGCAACTTCAGGTGATACCGGTAAAGCTGCTCTTGAAGGCTTCAAAGACGTTCCAAATACAAAAATTCTTGTATTTTATCCTGTTGATGGCGTAAGCCCAATGCAGAAATTACAGATGACAACTCAGGAAGGCTCAAATGTCAGCGTTTGTGCTATTGAGGGTAACTTTGATGATGCCCAGTCAGGCGTTAAAAAAATCTTTACTGATAAAGATATCGAAAAGAAATTCAAAGAAAACGGACTTGCATTTTCATCAGCTAACTCAATTAACTGGGGACGTCTTGTACCACAGATTGTTTATTATGTATCAGCATATTGTGATATGCTCGAAAACGGTGAACTTAAAAAAGGAGAGCCGATGAACGTTGTAGTTCCAACAGGTAACTTTGGTAACATTCTTGCGGCTTATTATGCAAAGAGAATGGGTGTTCCTGTAAAAACTCTCATTTGTGCATCAAATGCAAATAATGTGCTCACTGATTTCTTGACAACAGGTACTTATGATAAAAACAGAGATTTCTATTGCACAACTTCACCATCAATGGATATTCTCATTTCAAGTAACCTTGAAAGACTTTTGTTCCACCTTTGCGGTGAGGATGATGTTCAGGTTGCTGATTGGATGAAAGCGCTTGTAACTGACGGTAAATATACAGTTACTGCTTCTGTAGCTGATCAGGTTAAAGCACTTTTTGCAGCAGGTTGCTGCGATGATGTTGAAACTAAAGCAACAATCGGAAAAGTTTTTGCAGATAAAGAATATCTTTGCGATACTCATACAGCAGTTGCAGTTAAGGTTTATGAAGATTATGTAGCAAATACAGGGGACAAAACACCAACCGTTATCGCTTCAACTGCAAATCCATACAAGTTCTCTGCAAGCGTTCTTTCAGCAATTACAGATGAAATCAAAGCTGATAACGAATTTGATATGGTTGACGAACTGTTTGAAAAGTCAAATGAGCCTGTTCCTCAGCAACTTGCAACTCTTAAAGGCAAAACACCAAGATTTACTGGTGTAAGCAAAAAAGAAGATATGAAACAGGTCGTATTTGATATGCTTGGCATATAGTTCCTGAAATGTTTGCGGAAACCCGAAAGTCTGTTTCAGGTTTCCGCTATTTCTTTTATTTGTTTTCAGCCTTCATTTTGAATGTTGCACATCTTGTGTCATCACAAGAACATGCATTGTGAGTACCTACTCTGATACCTTCTGCTGTGCAGTTCATATGACCGTCATTGTATGTGCAATGACAAGCGTCACAAGTAATGTTCTTATTCTTATCCATTTTTCATTCCTCCTTTCAATTATATCTTTTGAAAGGAACGTTTAATTATTCATAGGAGATTTTGCTTTATGTCCGTTTACGCAATCGGTGATACACATTTATCGTTTTCGGTTGATAAGCCCATGGATATTTTCAAGGGCTGGGATGACTATGCCCAAAGACTTGAAAATAATTGGCAACACTTGATTACCGAGGAAGATACAGTTGTGATTAACGGCGATATTTCATGGGCAATGGGACTTGAAGAAGCCGAAAAGGATCTTGAATTTTTAAATGGACTCAAAGGCACAAAAATAATTTCTAAAGGCAATCACGACTATTGGTGGAATACGCTTACAAAAATGGAAAAATTCTGCAAAGAAAAAGGCTTTGATACAATAAAGTTTTTGCATAATAATGCCTATAGAGTAGGGGACATTTCAATTGCAGGTACTCGTGGCTGGTTCTTTGATGCTGAAAAGGAAAATGTTGATAAAGTAATGACCCGTGAATGTGCACGACTTCAGCGCTCAATCGATGAAGCGAAAAAACTTGGTGGCGAAACAGTAGTTTTTTTGCATTACCCACCTGTGAGTACTGTTAAAATCTGCGAGCCTATTATGAATGTTTTGAAAGAAAACAATATTTCAAGGTGCTATTACGGGCATCTTCACGGCGGTGCAATTAACGGTGCAGTAAACGGCGAATTTGACGGGATTAAATTCCGACTAGTTTCTGCTGATTATCTGAATTTTTGTCCGTTACTTATAAATAAGTGAAAAAAACGCAAAAATCATTATTATTTTGCTTGATTTTCAAAGAAAAACTTTAGGAAAATATTGTATTTAATTTTAATATGTGGTATAATATCGTGAATATTGCGGTATGAAAAATACAGTAAACAATAATATTCAGGAGGAATATTTTAATGTTAAAATCAACAAACAATGTAGAAAAGAATGTCTACGAGCTTGAAATCGCTATTGATGGTGAAAAATTTGAGGCTGCTGTTCAGAAGGCATACCTCAAAGAAAGAAAGAACATTACTATCAAAGGTTTCAGAAAAGGTAAGGCTCCAAGAGCATTTATTGAAAAAATGTACGGTGAAGGCGTTTTCTATGAAGATGCACTTGAACTCGTTTATCCTGAGGCAGTCAGCGAAGCAATTATCGAGTCAAAGCTCGAAGTTGTTGGTGCTCCTTATGACCTTGAAGTT
>CAYXMF010000046.1:0-11497 GCA_964465845.1 uncultured Eubacteriales bacterium
GATTACGGCTGCAAGACGAATGATTTCAGGACGTGTGCCTACGATAATCAAAAGTTTTAACTTGCCGTTGTCTTTAAATTTAATATCTGAATAATCTAATTTCATTTTTAGACCTCCAAGAAAAATGTATCAGGTTTATTAGGGTCAAAGCACTCGTTACACCACATAAATGTAACCATATCAGTATCGCCAAGGTTTTCGATATTGTGAGTGTAGCCTGTTGGAATATCAACAACTTCAAGTTTTTCACCTGAAACAAAGTACTCAATCACTTCGTCTTCGTCGATTTTACGGAAACGGATTACACCTGTTCCTGCAACCACCAAGAATTTTTCGTTCTTTGTATGGTGCCAATGCTGACCCTTTGTAATATGTGGTTTTGAAATATTCACTGAAAACTGACCATTATTGACTGTTCTTAAAATTTCAGTAAATGAGCCACGGTCATCAACATTCATTTTTAGTGGATATGAGAACTTGTCCTTTGGTAAGTATGAAAGATATGTACTGTAAAGTTTCTTCCCGAAACTGCCCTCAGTCATATCAGGTACTTGTTTGTTTTCACGACTTTCTTTAAATGAATAAATCAAGTCAACGATTTCACCTAATGTGATTTTATGTTCAACGGGAACTTTGCAGAATTCACCGTCTTTTGTCTCATTACCGCACATTGCATTAATGATTTCATTAACAACATCGTCAACGTAAACGAGAGTCATTGGGTGATTTCTGTCATTCACCTGAATAGGCAAATCATTTGCAATATTATTGCAGAAAGTTGCCACTGCGCTGTTATAATTTGGTCTGCACCATTTACCGAAAACATTCGGGTAACGATACACAAGCACTTTAGCACCCGTATCTTTAGCGTATTGGAAGAACAAATCCTCCCCTGCCTTTTTGCTTAATCCATAAGGATTATCAAGGGTTGCCTGAGTTGATGATGACAAAAGCACAGGGCAAGTGTTATTGTGTTTTTTAAGAGTATCAAGAAGCTCTGACGCAAAGCCAAAATTGCCTTGCATAAATTCTTCTGTATTCTGCGGTCTGTTGACACCTGCAAGGTTTACAACAAAGTCGCAACCATTACAATATTCATCTAATAATGCTTTATCTGTATCAATATCAAATTCACAAATTTCAAGGTCCTGTGGCAAATTCGTAGTCTTGTTCTTGCCATCTTTAATTGTATTCAAAGTTGCAACAAGATTTTTACCTACAAATCCCTTTGCACCTGTAACAAGAATTTTCATAAATTATTTACCCCAATTAGCAAGTTCATTCTGAATATATGAGAGAGTTAAGAGTTTTTCTTTAACTTCTTCAACAGTCATAAGAGTTGTATTATTTGAATTGAACTCTGTAAGGGTATTGCGTTCTGTGTCGCCGTCCTTAAAATACTTATCATAGTTAAGTCCGCGCTTATCAGCAGGAACGCGATAGAAGTCACCCATATCAAGAGCGTTTGCACATTCTTCATTTGTAAGAAGTGTTTCATACATTTTTTCGCCGTGGCGAATACCAATAACTTTGATTTCGGTTTCAGGTGCAAAAAGTTCTTTTACTGCCTCTGCAAGAACTTCAATTGTGCAAGCAGGTGCTTTTTGAACGAGAATGTCACCGCTTTCACCGTTTTCGAATGCAAAAAGAACAAGGTCAACTGCTTCTTCCAAGCTCATTACGAAACGAGTCATTGATGGTTCTGTAATTGTAATTGGTTTACCTTCGCGAATCTGGTCAATCCAAAGAGGTACAACTGAGCCACGAGAACAGAGAACGTTACCATAACGAGTGCAACAAATTTTTGTTTTTTCAGGGCTTACTGTTCGGCTCTTTGCAACAACAACTTTTTCCATCATTGCCTTTGATGTACCCATAGCATTTACAGGGTATGCTGCCTTATCAGTTGAAAGACAAATTACGCACTTAACACCTTCGTCAATAGCTGCTGTAAGAACATTATCTGTACCGAGAACATTAGTTTTTACTGCTTCAACAGGGAAAAATTCACAAGATGGAACCTGCTTTAATGCTGCTGCGTGGAAGATGTAATCAACGCCGTGCATAGCATTCTTAACTGACTGTAAATCTCTTACATCGCCGATATAAAACTTCAGCTTATCAGCAACTTCAGGATATTTCTGCTGAAACTCATGACGCATATCGTCCTGTTTTTTCTCATCGCGTGAGAATACACGGATTTCGCCGATATCAGTTTCTAAAAATCTTCTGAGAACAGTATTACCAAATGAACCTGTTCCGCCTGTAATCATTAATGTCTTGCCTTTGAACATTTATATCACTTTCCTTGAAATATTATATAATGAATATATTATATTAATAATTTAATTTATAGTCAAACTATTTGTTTTTTGATTTACTAAATATAGTAGCAATTATTTCCTTAATAAATTGCATATTTGAAATTAATGTAATTACCCCAAAAATCGAAGCCACCGCAATAAGAACAATCCACGAATCAAGTGCATAATACAATACCATTGATATTGCAAAAGATAACATCGGAACGCACAATTTTTTGAGTAGCGGTTTAGCATGCATATATTTTTTTACTCGTATCTGAATTATCAAGTAATCTACCAGTTGAGCAATAGTATAAGAAATTCCGACACCTAAAATATAGAATTCTTTTGCGGCAAAATATCCGATAATCATATATACCACTATAGATGTCATAGATGCATAGAAAACCGTATTGGTTTTTTTCGCTCCAAAAAATCCAACAGATGCGAATTGACCACAAAACTTAAGTATTGCTCCAATGAAAAATATTGGCACATATATCCAAGCTAAACGATAATCCTCGCCCATTACAGAGAAAATCAATATTTTTACCAACGGCAGTATAATAGCTGTTGCACATAATTCTAACGATAAAAACTTGTTGAATACTTCCGTTGCATACTCATTTTTATCCTCTGAATTGTATTCGGACAAAGCACTTTGCTGCCACGCCATAAATAAAATACTATTTATAGCGATTATAATTTGTGAAAACTTGGTTGCAAAAGAAAACAAACCTACTTCTGCTGTTGTATAGAAAAATAATAACAAATATTTTCCTAAAGAACTTATCCCCCAAATGCATATAGCATTCGGTAAAAGCGGTAAATTGAATTTCAAATGTTCCTTAACAATACTGAGTTTGACTGCTGAAGGTTTGAAATACTTAAAGAAGTTACATTTAATAAGTATGCTTAAAAAGACAAATATGTATGTTATTATATGAGCCCAAAGAAGAGATACTGACCCAAACTTACATACTACAATAAAAATAATATTACTTAAAATTTGTACCAATGTTGACACTACGCCAATAGTTGAATACAAAACTGTATAATTTAATCCTCTAATTGCCTGTTGACTGAAAACCGCAAATATATTAAAGCATACATACAAGATGAATATCAATGTGTACTTGAATCCCGTAATTGAACCAAATACACACATACCGATGGTAAACAAAAGAATTCCACAAAAGGCAACTACGAATGAGTTGGATATTATAGAACGTTTATCCTCTTCTGTTTTTGCATCCACCATAAACCTGAATACACTTTCACAGGATTGCAACGACACAATTGAATAAAGTATTGCAAGAATATTTATGTAAATATCTACCTGACCATATTCAGCCGGGTCAAGATAATTCGTATATAACGGTAACAAAAGAAAAATTAAAATTTTTGATGAAAAATTACCAATCATAAATACGAATGAATTTTTAAGTAAATTCTGAATTCTGTTATTCATTTTTACACCTGATTAAAATTTAAAAATATACGTTGTAATGTTTGAGTGTGGCGATAAAATATAATAAACAACCAATGCTAATGTCGCCACCAGAGTTTTGATTTTAATAAGAGTTTTATCCTTTTTATCTCCACAACTGCATGCCTCAGCAATCATAATTATATCAAATATTGAGAAATACAATGAAAGTCTAAACATTTCAGCAAAGAAAACATTGGACAGCAATCTAAAAAACAGCGAAACAACCGCAAAATTGCAAAGTCCCTGATATTTTGATGCTTTCTTATTCTGCAATAAGAATATCACACAAAACAGTAATATACTGGCTGAAATAATTGTGCCTGATATTGACAAAGTGGTATCACTGTTAAGATACTCATAATACATTTCGTGAGCACCTATTCGTGGCAAAATAAACACGATTAACGGACGTGCCAACGGTATCATTACAACCATACCTATTACCATAACAATAAGTGTTTTTACCTTAAGTTTAATTCTATATAGTGGATATGCAAGTAAAAACACAATTGCTGTACTGTGAAACAGTGAAGCAAACAATGTCAATGCGACAAATTTGACTAATTTCTTTTCTTCAACAAACTTAAAGGCAAACATTATTACTGAAATAGCAAGGATTTGCCTTAAGGCGCTGAGCATAAAGCCAAGACTTCCTAAAGAAATTGACACTATAAAACTAATATATACATTTGACGAATATCGTTTTACAAGATTATATAATGCAAAAGAATAGAAAAGTCCTATAAATGTATGCCACCAATAAAATCCAAACCCCATTTTGTAAAACAAATAGTTTAAAACATAATAAAATGGGTCTTTATTACCAATTATGCTTTTCAAAGAACTGTTTGAATATTGAAAAGAAAGATATGCATCTCTGTAACCTTCCATATCGGTATTGGAGTATATGCTTTCAAAGGTAAAAATAAATATATACAGTGCAATCATTGCATATAAGGCGAATTTTTCAATTGTCAAGGTACCCTTTTTTACTGTCATTAAATTATGCTTTCCATATCGCATATTTGCGCCTATAAAAAGTGCAATTATTATAATTCCAAGAAAATAATACATGTTTTCCATTCCCTTATATTACATTATTACAATCTGCAATAAATATCCTCGCCATTTATTTTTCAACAAGTTCTGAATAAAGTGATATATATTCACTAATTAATGTGGATTTTTCAAAAGTTGAGCGTGTATGCTCAACACACTTATTGCTATAATACTCTTTACCTTTTTTATGTATTTCATCAATTGCATTGCTGAATCCCTGCAAATCGCCAATCTCAACTACATAACCACAGCCATCTCCTAAAATTTCAGGACAAGCAGTTGCGTTATGACAAACCACAGGTGTACCGCAAGCCATTGCTTCTGCCGATACTTTACCGAAAGTTTCAGCAGTTGAGAATGTTACAAAAGCATCTGCCATACTATAATATTCTGCAAGTTTGTCTGTTGAAGATACAACACCAACATATTTCATATTTGGTGGTAAAACAGTTCCTGCCGGAATATTACCCATTAATATAAAGTTGTAATCTTTCTTTTGTTCTGCTAATGCAATATAGTTATTAAGTCCTTTTTTAGGGTCCCAAATCATTGCAGCACTAAGAACTGTAAATTTATTCTCTGGATTTTCCTGTTTTTTTAGTTCTTTAACATCGCGAGGGTAGAATTTATCAAAATCAATCCAGTTATAGATATGACGAACTATTGCACCATCGGCAATTGGTGACATCTTTGCCTCATCAGCAACCCATTTTGACACACCGGTAATAGCAAGACGCGGAATATTACTGAAAAGTCTAATTTTGTCCTGATGCATCTCTTTTGTACGGTCAAAAAACCAAGAACGATTGCCATTATTTATATTAGGGCAATTGCCACACTGTGTTTTCCACTTATCACAATTTTCAAGGTTAAAGTATACACAATTACCTGTTATAAACCAAAAGTCGTGTAATGTAATAACTGTTGCAATATTGTTCTTTGCAAGATATTTAAGCAATAATGGTAAATTGATATAGTTAGCATGAAGGTTTCGCAAATGCACAATATCAGGTTTAATTTCATCTAAATATTTAAGCATTTGTTTTGTAGACTTGACTGAAAAATATGCCTGTTTGCCGAAAGCTCTTGAAAGCAAACCGTGAACTTTTCTATCAAACTTGTTACCCATGCAAAAAGATGTTTCAGGGGTATCAATATTTGTTTTTGAATATACAACATATGACTCGTGCCCTGCCGCTACAAGTGCGTTATGCAATTCGGCAGTCGTTCTGCCTGTACTTGCTATGTTATAAACAGAATTTATCTGAACAATTTTCAAATACGCCCCCACCTTTCTTACTTTTTAATTCTTTTAAGTATTTTTTTGAATGTTCCAAGAAAAAGATTTTTTTCGTAATCATTCATACAGAACAAGAACATTGTTATTCCAAAGAATCCTACGAACACCACACCGTTGATTGCAAATCTTAAAATTCCTGCACCCATTGGATTAAAGTTTTCAAGGGCAAGTCCTACACCTAAGCTCAACAAAAGCCACGGTGTAACCTTAAAGTAGGTTGCTTTAAAGAATTTCCACATTTTAAGGTGAAGCACTTTTACATGAATAACAACCATCAATACAGTTCTTACCATATATGCGATAAATATTGAGATTGACGCGCCCAAAGCACCGTAATACTTTGACAAAACTGCCGAAAGAACTATATTTATTACACCCATTATAATAAAGACAAATGACTGCAATTTAACCTTGTTTTCTACAATGATTGTAGTATTGGCAATCTGCAACGGAAGATAGAAAAAACTTGGTATGATAAGGAACACCGCACACAAAAAACTTTCTGCAAAGTCAGGCTTATTCCATATATCAACAATAAAGGATTTACCGAAAGAAATGAATCCCACGCACAAAGCACCTATAATCATACACTGAAGTCTGCCGATTTTAATCATTAAATCCATAAGTTCAGTATCTTTTTTGCCCTGATAAACGAGTTTTGAAATTCTTGGCATAAACATACCGTTAATTGCCGTTGCAAAAGTATATACATAACCCTCAATTGTGCTTGCAAGTCCGAAGATTGCAGAGCCGATAGCACCTGTGGCTGAAACCGCAACAATTATTGACGGTGTTACATTGAATATCATTCGTTGTGCAATACTGCCGATGGTTGTCCATAACGAAAAATTGAATATTTCTTTTAATATTCCTTTATCATTACATTTCAGATTAGCTTTAACTGTTGTTTTCTTCCTAACAACAACATATTTGATAGCAATTGTTAAAAGTCCTGAAATTGCATTAACAGTAACAAGAGCATACACACCATAGCCCATAAGAAGCGCGACTACCATTGCTACAATAATAAACACTTTATGGAACAAATCAGCGAATTTATGCCATGCAAAAAGTTCATTTGAAGTAAGAATACCATTAAGATTTGTAAACGGGAATGAAACAACACTGAAAAGCCCTACGATAACATAAAGCACTTTAAATGTTTCAAGCTCGCTTGCTGAAAGATTGCTATAAATTGTATCGATGAAAAAACTTACTACTACAAGCGCTATGAGAATTGCTGCGTCAATTAAAAGGTAAAGTTTATATGCAACTCCAAGGAAATTATTGACTGCCTGCTGATTGCCCTCTGCTCTGTATTTTGAAATAAAGCGCGTAACGGCAGCACTCATACCAAAGTCCATAACAAACATTGTTATAAGTGATGTTGCAAGAGTATAAAGTCCATAATTACTCTGACCTATTTGTGAAATCATCCAAGGCGTATAGATGAGACCTGCTATCATATTGAAAGCGATAGCAAAGTATGACATCAATGCACCTAATTTAATCTGTTTTGAACTGTTCATAAACTTACCTATCTAATCCGAAAACAAAGTTGAATTTACTCAATCTTAGTTTTTTTAACATATATTTGAACACTATGGATATTACATAGCATATAACCAAAGCAATAAATGGTCTTAATACAAAGAAAACAGTATTATATGGTAAACGGGTATTTATAAAACCAGCTATCTGAATGTGCATAAGGTATACAAAAAAGGATTTTTTGCCGATATCAATCAAAAGTCTGTTGTTTGCTAACCAGTTTGAAAGATTAAGCACTACTATAAATCCGAAAAACTCAGTAAACACTGAAGTTACATCCATATATGCTTTGATTTCGTTACCATTTAAAACTGCAATGGCAATACTGATTACTACACCAACAAGAGAAACCACAAACACTTTTGCGTTAATCAATTTTTCTGATAAATTCTCTTTTCTTATGAGAATACCAAGTGCAAAAAAGCCAATCCAGTTAAAAGGATTTATGTACTGATTAAAATATTCGTTATGAGGAATCACCTCAAAAGCAGTTAAATATACAGAAACAACGCTTATGATTACACATAATATCAACTGCCAATTCTTTGTTACATATTTAAATACTGCAAACAGGATAAATGATATGGTCATATACCAATAAAGTGAACCGAATCCCAAAAAGTATTTAACATAACTTAACGGGAATCCACTTAATGAACGACTTAAAACAACAGATAAAGCAAATGCACCCGCTGAAACTACGAGCCACGGAACAAGTGCATTCTTTACTTTTTTTGACCAGAATTTTTTAGAATCATTTTCAGTTCTTTTATAGAAAAATCCTGAAAGAATAAAGAAAATACACACGCCTAACTGACCCAGGCAATTTCTTATTGTGTCGGCAATCATATATTCATTTGTGAATGTCATATGAGCACAAACTACTGATAAAATTGCAAAAGCTTTTGCAACATAAAGTGAATTGCTCTGTGTTTTAGTAAGTTCCATATAAATCCTGCTTATTTATTGAAAAGATTATTAAAGTTTTCATCCCAATTCTTTCTAACGCTCTCAATTGAGAAGATGTTATAAATCGGGTCAAAAAGTTCGATTTTTTCTTTAATTTCTGTTTTTGATGCTAAATCCTCAAGGGCTGTATGCAACTCATTTAATGAGTCAATTTTTACAACAGGTGCGTTACAGTCATCAAGTTCTTTATATTTGAGCCAACTGCCCTGAATCATAACTGAGCCTGAATACATCTGCTCTTTCATAGCGTTTGAAAATGCATCGGAATCGCGAAGATTCAAGTAAATATCAGTTGCCAAGCACATAACTGAATTGCGCTCAAATGGTACATATTTTTCAAGAATTTCATAACTGCAACCGCATTTTGCAGCAGCAGATTTTACATCTTCAACATACTTCCGACTGATTACACCGTACTGAAGCGGAATAATCAGGTGCAATTTATTTCTTATTTCTTCACTGATTAAAGAAACCTCATTACAGATTACATCCTGATGCTGTGACGGGTCTGCATTATAGCCACAAACCACACAAAGCTTACCGTCAGGAATATTGAATTCTTCACGACACTCTTCAATAGTTTTCTGCGGTGCAAAATCGTGAATTCCCTGAATTCCCCCACCTGCAAAACGACCAAATGTAAGGATATTATCATATTCTGTACCGAATTTTTTTCTAAAAACATCTCTAGAATTATCAACTGTTACTGTAATCAAATCAGCATAAGGCATAATTTGTTTCTGAAGTTCAAATTCTTTTGGTGGTGGGCAAAGAATATCTGTCCCCCAAAATGTTACAATAAGCTTTTTATAGTTTCTTTTAAAAATTTTATAAAGCATCATACTCGGTGCATGTGCATAATGAATATGACAAACATCCACATTACCAAGTTTAAAAAGAAACCATATTTTTCTGATATATCTTTTTAATCCTAATAAACCGCCTCTGGTTTCACCTGCTTTACTTGGTGTAAACACGGTTATATTATTCTCTTTATAATAATCTACATACTGCTTCGGAATATCATGAATAGAATGGCGAAGTATGTATATTTCATAATTTCTGCCTGAAAGCATATTTTTACAGAAGTTATAAACATGCATTGAAGCAGCATCGCTCATAATTAAATACTTTATTCTTTTACTCATTATATAACCTGCTTACTTGATTTTAAGTCTTCTTTTTATACCCTTGATTATACTTTTGATATCGCCGTTTTTTATACGAAGTAAAACGCTTGTAATTTTATTTTTAAAAGCAATCATAGGGTGACCTTTTCCTGTCAATTTAAAGAATTCTTCTTTATATAACACATTTTCATACACGTATTTAGGATGTTTCAATGGAAATTCCATCTCATTTGCATCACAATAGAAAACTTCTCTCATTTCTTTTGAGATACTATTAAGTGAAAGATTTGAATGTGTACTATCTTCGCCGAGCCCCACATTCTTTACAAGATTAACACTTGGTACGATTGACAGCTGATGATTGAAAAATCTTGCATAACTTTCAACTGTTTCCCAATGTGGTACTCCGTGCGCTTTATGTTCAAGACAAGTATTGTGATAATCTTTGTGCTCTTTTTTATTCCTTGAAGCCATAAGAGTATTGAGATTATACTCATCCTCAAGAAATTCGTAGTTTTCTTCCCAGGTATCAGCAACTCGTTTCCAAGTAGCCCAGCCCCATACAGAACCTGTTGACGAAAAGAAATAGCTGTCAGGACAGTCAAAACCTTTAACCTGATTCATACCGCAAATTTTATTTATTCTTGTATCGTTTTCATATTTATCAAGAAGCTCTTTGCAGTAATGAAAGAAACTTTCACTCGGAACAACATCATCTTCAAGAATAATACACTTATCAACAAGTGAAAATGCCCATTTATGACTATAAAATGTTGAGGGATCACAACCATAGTTCTTTTCATTATAACAACGGTAAACTTCACATTCCCAGTCAATATTTTCAGCTATTTTACGGCATTTTTCAATACCTTCCATATCTTTTTCATTTCGTGGACCGTCTTGCCACAAAAGGAGTTTACTTGGTCTTGCTTTACGCACAGCCTCAAAGCTTTTAGCAAAACAATCATCTCTTATGAAAAAAATGCATAATACAGGAACATCAACAAGCCAACTTTTTTTCTCAGACATAGTACTGTTCCTCCTTATTTACAAACTGATATTCAATTAATGGAATAACCATAAATACTGTCACTGAAATTTCGGGTTGAACGGGGTTCAAGAAAGCCATCGCAATATACACAAGGAATACCGGAATTAAATAACGCATTTTGCTCTTTTTAGTAAGATAATACCACGCAGAAGCTACAAACCCCGCAAATCCGCCTAATCCTATAATTCCACCACCGGACATTCTGGCAAAAACATGTGAATGTGCATGGTCTACCATATAATCATTATAATGAATTGTTAAATCAGCACCAAAAATCGGATGTTGTAAGAATAACACTATGTTTGCCTTATATATAGACCATCTGTCAAAGTTATTTTCACCTTCAAGCATATAATATAGGTCATAAAAGTGACTAGACAAACTGGTAAAATTCAAATTATTTGCTAAAAGCCAAAGAATACTTTTAAAAGAAAAGACAATTATTAATAAAAGAACTAATGCTACAACTTTTTTCACAGACATTTTTCCCTGAGTTAAAATAACATAGAAAATTGATATAACCGAAAGCAAAACAAATGTTGTATATTGTGAATATATAGAAAAAACAAGTAATACGCATAACATAATTATGACAATTATTTTTTTCTTCTTTTTCACTCTGCTTACAAGGCTTGTAAGGTA
>CAYXMF010000047.1:0-11278 GCA_964465845.1 uncultured Eubacteriales bacterium
CAGGTCTTTCATTTGAAACACTTGCAGCAGTTCAGGAAAAAACAGGCACAATGCCTCTCGTTCTTCACGGCGGTACAGGTATTCCTGCAGATATGATTAAGAAAGCTATTTCACTTGGCGTTTCAAAAATCAATGTTAATACAGAATGTCAGCTTGCATTCCAGGAAGCAACAAGAAAGTACATTGAAGAAGGCAAAGACCTTCAAGGCAAGGGCTTTGACCCAAGAAAGCTTTTAGCTCCCGGTTGTGAAGCAATCAAGGCTTGTGTAAAAGAGAAAATTGAGTTGTTTGGTTCTGCAAATAAGGCATAATTTTAATAATTCAATTTATTATAGTTTTATAATAACATTACGGGCGGATGAGTGCATCCGCCCCTACTTTTTGCTTTTTATACCATTGACCATATTAAATTTGCGTTATATAATTATATAACAAGAAACTGCAACCATTGGTTGCAATATTTCAAGCCTTGCTTTATAGATTAGCAATTATGAAAATGTTAAGATATTAAGGAAAGGAGAATGATATTATGAAATTGTATGAAAAAATTACTGTATATCGCAAAAAGTGTGGATTGTCACAAGAGGCCTTGGCGGAGAAAATAGGTGTTTCGCGTCAGGCTGTCAGCAAATGGGAAACAGGCGACGCGTTACCTGAAATAACAAAACTTAAAGCTCTTGCGGATTGCTTTGGCGTAACTATCGACTTTCTTTTAGATGATAATGCAGACGAATACAAACCTCAAAACAACAAGCAAACAACTGGGTTTGACCGAGTTGTTGATGGTGTTGGAGATTTGTTTGAAAGATTTGTTTTATACTTGAAAAATCATAGTTGGATTGTAGGCGTAGTTGCAATATTGATTGGTATTTGTATTGCAATCAGAGGTTTAATGGAGTTTTCACCTGCAATAGGTTTTTTACAATTTGGTGTTTCAAGTATTGCAATTCTGCTTGTTCTTATTCTTGGTATTGCTTATATGGCTGTCGGGATTTTGCTGATTGCAGCTGGTGTAAAAATAATAAAAAAATCAAAGAAAAAACAATAAAAACAACGAGGTGTCACTATGCCCACAATTAAATTATACGAAAATGATTCATATATACAGAATTTTACTGCAACGGTTGTTTCTTGCGACGAGCAAAACGGTGCATTCTTTATTGTCCTCGATAAAACTGCTTTCTTCCCTGAAGGTGGCGGTCAGGATGCTGACAGAGGTACAATTAACGATGCAACTGTTCTTGACGTGCAGATTAAAGACGATATTATCTATCATAAAATTGAAAAACCACTTGAAATCGGTGCAACAGTTGAGTGTGAAATCGATTGGGAAACCCGTTTTTCAAGAATGCAGAATCACACAGGCGAGCATATTGTTTCAGGCGTAATCCATAGAACTTTTGGCTATAACAATGTAGGCTTTCATATGAACGATTCTCTTGTAACTCTTGACGTTGATGGCCCGTTGACCGATGAAAATATCAAAGAGGTTGAGCTTAAATCCAACCAGGCGATTTATGCAAACAAGAGCATTAAAGCCATTTACCCAACCGCAGAGGAGTTGCCTGACTATGACTACCGCAGTAAGCTTGACATTACTGAGGGCGTGCGACTTATTGAAATTGAAGACACTGACCTTTGTGCTTGTTGTGCACCTCATGTTGCTCACACGGGTGAGGTTGGAATTATCAAGATTATAAGTTTCATTCCATATAAAAAAGGTACACGAATTGAAATGCTTTGCGGCGGGTTAGCGCTTAACGATTATGCTAATCTTCACACCGTAAACAAGACAATTATGAATATGCTTTCTGCAAAACGTTTTGAAACGGCTGATGCAGTTGAAAGAATACAGACCGAACTTGGCAATGCAAGGGCAGAAAATAAAAAACTTTCCGGAGAACTGGCAATGCTTAAAATGGAAAAGCATATTTTAGACAATAAAGTGTGCGTTTTCATTGATGGTGCGTCTTATGACGAGCTTCGTAATTGCTCAAACACTTTAATTGAAGAACACGAGTATTGTTATCTTTTCTCAAATACTGACGAAAATAATTATATCTATGTTGTTTCAAGTAAAGAGAAAAATGTCCGTGAAGAAGTACAAAACCTGAACAAAGCCTTTAATGGTAAGGGTGGAGGTCGTGATACCTACGCTCAAGGAAAAATCACTGCAACTAAAGAAGAAATATTGAATTTTATTGAAAAATAACAGTAAAAACAGGGAGTCCACTCGGCGTGGACTCCTTTCTAATTAGCGTAGGTTGAGATTTTTTATAAAAAGTGATATATTAAAAACAGAAAAGGGGGATTTATATGAATAATGTAAAAGTCGGACAATTCATTTCTGAAAAAAGAAAAGCATTAGGAATGACACAGCAAGACCTTGCTGAAAAATTGCAGATAACAAATAAAGCAGTTTCTAAATGGGAAACAGGCGACGGAATGCCCGATATTCAACTGCTAAAACCATTATCAACAGAGTTAGGCGTAACAGTTGATGAAATTCTTGACGGTGAAGAAAGCCTTAGAGAAGAACAAAAACCAGCCATACCAACATATTGCTATGATTTGCCTGTGGGTGTTATTGTGACTTGTATATTGGCATTTGCAATTGCTGTTTATAAGGTGGTCGGTTGTTTTTCGCATATTCCAACATTTTGGTTGATGGATGTTTACGGAGATGCATTCTTGCAAAAACTTCCGTCAATGCTTATTTCTCTTGGGTTTGGTGCATATTGGGTTGTAATTTCAGTAATCTTTATGTGCCGATTGCTTAAAGTGTTTGACTATAAATTCAAGTGTGAAAAAACATTGACAATTGTTGCTTTTGTAGCAGGATTTGTTATGCTGTTTGCACAAGGGTTGGACTTTTCTCCTATAAATTATGGAATGTTTATGTTCTCTTTTGCGTTGCTTTTAGGAACATTTCACGGCTACAAAGTGCCTCATAAAATTTTCTTTGGACTTGCAATACTTTTTACTTGTATTTATGGTATATCAAGTTTAGTCAGTGTAGTAGGTTATTACGATAATCCGTCAATTGATAAAGTTCAGATATATGCTTTTGTCAGTCGATTAGTGAATGCTCTGGTGTTTTATATTTTTTATGAATTACTTGAAAAATTCAGTAGTGAATATGAGGGTATAGAAGAATAGAATAATCAATAATAAACAAAGAAAAGACCTCGGTATTACTACCGAGGTTAAATTTTGCCTCCCTCTGACGAGGGAGGTGTCTGCGATAGCAGACGGAGGGAGAGATAGAATGAAATAAAACTTAACTCCCCCTCAGTCATTTTTTGCAAAAATGACAGCTCCCCTGACAAGAGGAGCCGAATTTAGACTATTGGTTTTCTTTATACTTTTCTGCTTGCAGATTAAACATATAAGCATAAGTGCCGTCCAGTTCCATAAGTTCTGCGTGGCTACCGCTTTCAATAATTCTGCCGTTTTCCATAACATAGATTTTGTCTGCATTAACAGTTGTTGAAAGTCGGTGAGAAATGAAGATAACCGTCTTGTGCTGAGCTGCCTCAATCATAGCCTGATTAAGATTATATTCTGCAACAGGGTCAAGGTTTGCACTTGGCTCGTCAAGAATTACGTAAGGACAGTCTTTGTAGAATGCACGTGCGATAGCAGTTTTTTGTGCCTCGCCACCTGAAAGCATTACACCATCGTCATCAAATTCTCGTAAAAGCTCAGAATCAATACCTTTTTCAAGTTTTTTATTGAAACCACTGTGCTTAAGTGCGTCCCACACTCTTTCTTCGTCAGGGTTAACGTCAAGAGCAACATTTTCACCCAAACTGCAAGAGAAAATCTGAAAATCCTGAAATACTGCCGCAAATCTGTCGCGGTGTGAGTCCGCGGTAACATTTTTGATGTTTTCACCGTCAATAAGTATTTCACCCTCGGTCGCATCATAAAGACGCAAAAGCAGATTTGTAAGAGTAGTCTTACCTGCACCGTTGTAACCGACAAGAGCAATCTTTTCATAGGGCTTTATAGTAAGGTTAATATCTTCAAGAGTCGGCTTGTCATTGTTAGGGTATGTGAATGACAAATTTTTGATTGTGATTTCTTTAGGCTCGGTCTTTTCAGCTTCTTTACCGCCGTTTTTGATTTTAAAATCCGCCTTTAAGAATTCACGGTACTTGTCAATCATTTTTGCTTGTTCAGAAAAACGAGCCAACGCCCATACTGTTAAAAACTGGAATGACATAGCAACTGAATGAGCGCCGTTGAAAGTAGCAACGAAATCGCCTGCAGAAATACTTTCTTTCACTAATACGCAATAGCCAAGATAAAGCGGGAGAATGAATAAAAATCCAAGTCCCTGAACGCCTACTGTCTGCGCACAGTTAAGAAAAGATATCTTATTCCAATATTTCTTTTGGTTGTTGATAACATCGTCAGCAGCATCGTTGTAGCGGTCAATAAGCAAAGGAGAAATATTGTTCATTCTTACCTCTTTTGCATAGTCCTGCAAATAGAATACACGCTGAAAATAGTCGGATCGTCTGTGAAATTTTGCATTCTCAATACGGCGTTCCATCATAAGTGTACCAACCTTTTTGCTGATTGGCAAAAATACGCATATAACACCAATAATAATCACAAGACACCAAGGGTCAATAGTTAATAAAACAGAAGAAATGGTTGCAAGTGAAATAATATGACCTACATAACTTCTCACAAGTCCCAAAAGATTCTGAATGTTGTCAGATGATGATTCAATTGTAAGAATGAAGTTGTTATAAAATTCGGGATTGTCGTAGGATTCAAGGTCAAGACTTCTTGCTTTTTCATAAAGCTTTTTGTTAAGTCCGTAGTAAACCTTTTCACGCTCAACATTCCAGAAAAATTCACGGAACAACCACGAAATAAGTGTTGAGCCTATAAGAACTGCCGCAATCACCAGAACTGCACCGAATATACGCTCAAGATTTTCACCTTCGGTCACCACATCAATTATGTATTTGACACCTAAAACGCTGATTAACTGTGAGGGCAGAATCATCAGAAGTCCCCATACAAATTCACCGATAACAAGCAGGGGAGATACGCTGAAAAGAAGTTTCACAAAGAATAAAATGTTTGAGGGCATTGAGTGAACTGTCTTTTCTTTCTCTTTTTTCTTAAACATTTTCACTCACCTCACTTTCACCCTTGTAACTTGATGCCTGCAAAGTGAACATTTTGCTGTATTCACCATTTTGAGCCATAAGTTCTGCGTGACTGCCTGATTCGAGAATAGTGCCGTTACCGAGCACGTAAATTCTGTCAGAAAGCACAGCACTTGAAAGTCTGTGTGAAATATAGATAACAGTTTTATTTTTGGTTATCTCAATTAAATTTTCATACATTTTGTATTCTGCAATTGGGTCAAGAGCTGAACTTGGCTCGTCAAGGATTGCAATTTCAAAATCACGGGCAAAAAGTCGTGCTGCAGAAACTTTTTGGTTTTCGCCGCCTGAAAGTCCTGCGCCGTCAATTTCAAATTCACGGGTTAAAACCGTGTCAGCACCCTTTGGCAAGTTTGCGATTTTGTCCCATACGCCACTCTGTTTAAGTGCTTTTTCAGCCAGTGCTTTTTCGTCATCATTACATTCGTGACAGATAATGTTTTCATTTACGGAAACCGCAAAATTTTTGTAGTCTTGAAATACTGTTGCAAAAGCATTTCGTAACGATGCAACATTATATTCTTTAACATTGATTCCGTTGTAAAGAATTTCACCCTCGTCAGCATCATAAAATCTTAGAAGCAGTTTGACAAGAGTTGATTTGCCTGCACCGTTTACACCCACAATAGCAATTGTTTCGCCTTTATTGATCTTAAACGAAATGTTTTTAAGGATTGTCTTGTTGGTATCAGGGTAGGCGAAAGATACATTCTTGAATTCAATACTCTGGAATTCTTCTGCATCTTTACCGCCGTCTGTGATTTTCGGCTCATATTCAAAGAAATCACGTAAATTCTGGAAGAAAAGTGCCATTTGTGTCATTTCATCAAAGCCCTCGGCAATACTCATTGTTGAGTTGCGGACAGAGTTTATTGAAGAAAGTACAACTGAAAAGTTTGAAATTGTAAGTGCTTTTGTGAATATGAACTGATAGCCTGCAAAAGCATAAGTGCCGATAATCGGTATAAAATCGCTGAAAAGTGAGCTTATCATACTATAAATGAACAGTTTAATTCCGTACTTCTTAAGTATAACAATATTCGCATCAATAGCTGCTTTAAAACGACCGATAAGAACTGCGAAAATATTAGAAGTTCTCATATCTTTTGAGAAATCTTTTAAGAACATTGTGCGCTGAATATATGCCTTGATTCTGTTGTTTGTTGTCATTTCAAGGTCACGTTTATAAACTGCCTTGCTCTTGAGAATTTCAATGACAAAAACAAGAGTTACAGGTAAAAGGAACAGCAAATACATTGGGTTAATAATTGTAACTGTTGTTACAACACAGATAAGTGCAATAATTCCGCCAACTATTGCTGCCACGTCCCAGCAAAGCATATCGTAATAACCCGATGACAATACAAGTGTTGCACGCTGATACTTGTCATAAAATTCAGGATTTTCATAACAACTTACATCAAGCTGAGTCGCTTTTTCAAAAATTTTGTTGTTAAGCTTTTTAAGTACGACTTTGGTTGATACAAGCCTTTGACGTGTTGCATATGCCGAAATTATATTCACAGTAAGATATGTGCCGAAGAAAAGCAAAAGTGACAAGAAATACGTTTTAAAATCGGCATCGCCGTCTATAATACTCAACAATACTTTTAAGAATAAAATGTTCTGAACATACATTGACAGAACTTTGTTGGAAATTTCGGTAACGAAATAACCAATAAGAAGTCGTTTGTCCGCTTCCCATACAAGCTTCAATGCGAATAGTACATTTTTTAAAACAGGAACCTTAACCGGTTCGTGAAGCTTAATCCACCTCATAAATTCCTCCTAATAAATTGAACAAAAAACCGTAGGCAGTCTGCCCACGGTGACTAAAATACAATATCCCAAATGAAAAAATCAATCGCAAGAATGGGGTATGTGCTCGAAAGCGGGGCAGAAATGTATAGTTTTGTTGTTTTCTCGATAATTTGGCCAATATGTTGTCATTTTTTCTGCCTCCTTTCAAATTAAATTAGGTTGAACGTTTTTGTAACTACTAAATTATAGTACTGTTGAAAATCTATGTCAAGAAAATTATGGTAAAAAGGAAGTTGAAACATAAAAAATCGCCCTAAGCGATACGCTTAAAGCAAAAAAGGGCAAAAAGAAATAACCCTCAAAGCCGATGTTTCTTTACACATCTTTCACGTGGCTTGGAGGGTTATTTCTGTTCACTCTTGATATCTAACATCTTTTTATTTACCTCTCTTTCTGAAGTTGCGACCTTTTGATAACTCTTACATTCCTCATCACTTAAACACTTTCTTCCAAATCTATATAAAATCTCGTAAGTGAGACAGACTTTTTTGTGTAGGAATATTCATTTTTCAAAAAGTCGTTTTAAGGTTTCAATCTTTTTACTCGGGTAGTTGCTTTAACTGACTTTAAACCTTTTCTTTAAGATTGAATTCAGGAATTACCTGTACATCGGAACCACCTTATCCTTTTTTTGCTAAACCTTTTGGTTTGCTACTTGTAGGTTTCTATCTGTACATTGGAATCACCTTTTCCTTTCTGTGTCTATAATATAACACGAAAAAAGTACAAAATCAATATGTAAAATTGTATAAAGTTGATAGTTTTAGATTGTTTATTACGTAGATTTTGTGCATAATGCTAACAAAAATCTTGAAAAACTATTGACTTTTGCTTTTGTTTTTGGTATTCTTAATATGTTGGGTGTTTAAAGAACACCCGTTTTTTGTCGAAAAAAGGGAACAGAGTTTTCTGTTCCCTTTAATTATAGCTGTTTCTTTTTCTTGTTGTAAATTATAAAGTACGCAATGGTCTGAGCAATAAAAGTTATACCCCATGAGATTGTGTATGAAATTATGTTTTTGAAAATGGAACCGTTAACCATATCAATGTTTCTTCTGCTCATAAACTCACCCTGATTATGAAACAAAGCCTCAATCACGCAAAAGCGTGCCGAGGCTCTTTCGTTGGTCGAGATGACAGGATTCGAACCTGCGACTTCCACGTCCCGAACGTGGCGCTCTACCAAACTGAGCCACATCTCGATATTAAGTTTTATTATGCAAATTAAATTGCACTGTTTTTTTACTGCGCCACTACGTGGCTTACGGTTAAAACATAGTCGTTCTGCTCACTGCCGTCTCGCATAACTCCTTGTTTTGCCCCATTTCGCACTCCCTTAATCTGCCACAGGCAGCGGTCGTGCTCAATACTACCAAACTGAGCCACATCTCGATATTAAGTTTTATTATGCAAATTAAATTGCACTGTTTTTTTACTGCGCCACATCTCAATATGCAGTTTTCAAACGCTTAATTATTATAATATGTTTTATTTCATAAATCAAGTAGTTTTTAAAATTTATAAAAAGCAACAGTTTGATATGCCACTACGCGTCATTTTCCGCTTTGCGCTTTATATTCTGCATTTAATTTATATATTTGTATTGATTTCGACAAATATAATTTGATATAATAAAAATGTATAAAAGTAACACACAGGAGGGATTCATATGCCGGCACGCACTAAGAAAAGAATTTTAGAAATCGACCCGTATTTAGAGCCTTTTGCTTCGGATATTGATTTACGAGTTGAACTTTATAAGCGTAAGAAAAAAGAATTGGTTGGTAAAGGCTCCCTTTTGGATTTCGCTAACGGATATGAATTTTTTGGAATTCACCGTACCGAAAACGGTTGGGTTTACAGAGAGTGGGCTCCCGCTGCCGAGAAAATGTATTTTACAGGTGATTTTAATGATTGGAATACAGAAAGTCACCCCATGACCCGACTTGAAAACGGTATTTTTGAAATATGTTTAGAGGGTAAATCTGCCTTGCAAGAGGGTCAGAAAATACAGGCGATTGTTGTGCATAACGGTGAACTTCTTCGACGAGTGCCCTCCTATGCGACAAGAGTTGTGCAGGACCCTGTCACATATCTCTGGTGTGCTGAAATTGAAGACACGTTGAATCCTTATCCTTGGACTGACAACGGTTTCACACCTGAAAAAACACCTTTTATCTATGAATGCCATATCGGTATGGCACAAGAGGATGGCAGAGTGGGCACATATAACGAATTCCGTGAAAAAATATTGCCGAGAGTCAAAGAGTTGGGCTATAACACAATTCAGATTATGGCAATTATGGAGCATCCTTATTATGGCTCATTCGGTTATCAGGTGTCAAACTTTTTTGCGCCTTCATCACGTTACGGGACGAGCTACGAATTAAAACAGCTTATCGACACGGCACACAGTATGGGAATAACCGTTTTGCTTGATGTGGTACATTCTCACGCGGTTAAGAATACTAATGAGGGACTTAATGAGTTTGACGGCACGGTATACCAGTATTTTCATGAGGGTGCCAGAGGCGACCACAGTGCATGGGGCACAAAGCTTTTTAACTACGGAAAAAATGAAGTTCTTCATTTCTTGCTTTCAAATCTTAAATATTGGATGGAGATTTTCCACTTTGACGGTTTCCGTTTTGACGGCGTTACCTCAATGCTTTATCACGACCACGGTTTAGGAAGCGCCTTTACCGATTACAGTATGTATTTTTCACTTAATACCGATACTGAAGCTGTGACTTATCTGCAGTTGGCGAATGAATTGATTCATAAAATTAATCCAAAAGCGATTACCGTTGCCGAGGATATGTCAGGTATGCCGGGAATGTGCGTGCCTATATCAGCGGGCGGCATTGGCTTTGATTACAGACTTTCAATGGGTGTTCCTGATTTATGGATAAAGACAATCAAAGAAAAAGCCGATGACGATTGGGATGTTATAGAGCTTTGGTATGAGCTTACAGGTCGCAGACCCAAAGAAAAGAATATCGGGTATTGTGAGTCACATGACCAGGCACTTGTGGGCGATAAAACAATTATGTTCAGACTTTGTGATGCTGAAATGTACACTAATATGAGCAAGCTTACCGAAAGCCTTGTTGTCGACAGGGGAATTGCCCTTCACAAAATGATAAGATTGCTCACTTCATCATTGGCAGGCGAGGGATATCTTAACTTTATGGGCAATGAATTCGGTCATCCTGAATGGATTGATTTCCCACGCGAAGGCAATGGTTGGAGTTATCATTACTGCCGCAGACAATGGAGCCTTGTAGATAATGAACTTCTTCGCTACGGCGGACTCAATGAGTTCGACAAGGCAATGGTCAAGCTTTTAAAGGAAGAAAAAATCCTTGAAAAATCACCTGTAAACCGCTGGATGCATAAGGATGATAAAATTCTTATTTACACCAAAGGCGATGTGGTGTTTGTATTCAATTTCCACCCGACAAAATCATTTGAGGGGTATTTTGTTCCTACAGGAAAAACAGGTAAATATCAAGTAGTGCTCACAACTGATGACGGTCGTTTTGGTGGCTTCTCACGAGTTAATACAACTCACAAATATGAGGCAAGACGAACTCCTGCTGATTGGAAGGGCTTTTCCTGCTATCTTCCTGCACGAACAGCAATGGTATTCAAAAAAGTAAAATAGAACAAAAAATAAGCACCAACCATCGGCTGGTGCTTAACTTTTTATCTTATTCCGTAATTTTCAATTACGTAATCCATATCTTTATCGCCACGACCTGAAAGGTTAATAAGAATGGAGCCATGTTCCATTGTTTTAGCAAGCTTCATTGCGTAGGCAACTGCGTGTGAGCTTTCAATAGCAGGAATAATACCTTCCATTCTTGAAAGCTTAAAGAATGCGTCGATTGTTTCTTCGTCATCGATTACATCGTATTTAACTCTGCCGATTTCCTGCAAGAATGCATGCTCAGGACCTGATGAAGGGTAGTCAAGACCGCTTGCAACAGAATAAACAGGAGCCGGGTCACCATTTTCGTCTTTAAGCATAATACTGTTAAATCCGTGCATAATTCCCTCTGTGCCGTATTTAAGACTTGCAGCGTGGTCACCAAGTTTTGGTCCTCTGCCAAGTGGCTCAACACCGTAAATATCAACAGGGTCATTTAAGAAGCCTGAGAAAAGTCCTGCCGCATTACTACCACCGCCAACACAAGCAACAATAGCACTTGGAAGATGACCTGTCATTTCAATAAACTGATCTCTTGCTTCAATACCAACAA
>CAYXMF010000048.1:0-11017 GCA_964465845.1 uncultured Eubacteriales bacterium
TGCTGACTTACGTGAATTAAATCTCGTTGCTGATTATATCTGTAAAAACTTAAAATCAAACCAATAGAAAAATAAATACAGATATTCGATGAGCCACCAGCACTGAAGAAGGGGAGCGTAATACCAATAACAGGTAGAAGCATAAGGCACATGCCAACATTAATTATAACTTGTCCTGCAATCATTGCGGCAACACCATAGCACATTACTTTTGTATTGCCAATGTTATCGTGACGGCCTGTTCTGATAATTCTTATAACAATAAAAGTGAGTAACAGTAGTGCAAGCACGCAACCGACAAGTCCCATTTCTTCGCCGATAACAGTGAAAATCATATCATTTTCAGCTTCGGGAATTGCATTAGGAGTTTGCGTAAGCGAGCCGTTAAACAAGCCTTGTCCCGTTATACCGCCGCCACCAATTGCCGCCATTCCGCGTTCTTGCTGATAAATGATATCAGGATACAGTTCAGGGTACGCTAATGCTAAAAAACGTTCTTTCTGAATATTATCAAGAACAAACATCCAGGCAAGCGGTAAAGCGGCAATAACTAAAAGTCCGCCAGCTAAAAAATAGCCCCAATGAAGTCCTGCAACAAACAGCATCGCAATAGCGATAATTATGAAAACCAAAGCAGAGCCCATATCACCTGATTTCATAACAAGAAAAATCGGAATCAAAGCGTGAATACCTAATTGCAATATTGATAACGGGTGATTTATATTTGCTTTTAATTTTTCAAGATGAACACCAAAGGTAATTATAAAACCGATTTTAACAATTTCTGAAGGTTGAAAATAAATACCTGTAGAGCCTATTTTAAGCCAAGTTTTTGCATCGGGACGTTCAATTGGTCCTACACCTACTGCTAAGGTTAAAAGCATAATTCCAATACAAAACAAACCAATAAATGGTGCCATTTTCATTATAAATTCATAGTCAATCATTGATATTATCAACGCAATAATTATACCTGCAATACAAGCTGCACACATTACTATGAAGTCACGTGAAAACTTTTCGCCTTCGTCAACAGTCCATAATGTTGCACTTAATACACTTAAACAACCAAAAGAAGATGTAAGTGTACACAACAGTAATAATATTTTATCTGTTTCTCTTATGAAATTTTTTACACCTTTAAAAAATTTCTTCATTTTAATAACTCCGTTATTTAATATTTTCCTTTATTTTTGAATTAATTTGTTCTCTGGTATTGAGTAACCACTCATCAGAGTGGGGGTAATTTGAAAAAGTAATAGGATGTTTTCCGTTTTCTTCAATAATTTTAAGACATTCCTGCTTATTAGTCAACTTTTTAAGAGAATTTAATGCTGCCATATCCTGTAAAGCATCGTAAAATACCTTTAATCTTATTGAATGATATGCGGTACCGTCTTTTGCCGGATAAACAACATAACTGTCGCCTGATGGAAACTTTCCACCTGCATCACTTACTTTGTATGGGTCTATGACTGCTTTTGAAAGCTGTGTATAATAAAAGTTATAACCCCAGTGTAAAAAGCCTATAACGTCAAATTTAAACATCTGATAGCCTATTACTCTTGTGCGAAGTGAATCGTTGCAGAAAAATCTGTTTGAAACATATTTGTTGTTCTGAGCACTGCAGTAATATGTCCATAAATTTTTGCTTTTACCAATGAATTTATCGATATGGTCATTTGAGGGAATAGGGGTTGAAACGATACCCAGTTTATAAAACCACACATCAGACAATGCATCAATAATTTTGTAGCCTTTATATAACTTGTGAATAAGCTTTGATGCTTTTGAATATGAATGCAAAACCGCAAAATTCGGCTCATCACTCACATGAATAAAAACTCGGTCTTTAAGATTTTTTTCTTCAAGATATTTTTTGAATACTGTTGAAAAAACTGTAAGAAAATTTCTGTATTCTTTCGATGATGCTTTCGTTTCCCAACCGAAAATCTTTTTGTATTCACCGTCAACGTTTGCCATAATTTTTGGTGCGTGATGTGCACCCCATTGGGTAAAGAAATGCGCCATTTCAAAGTATTGAATTCCGCATCTTTCAGCTATTTCAATCCATTTTGTAAGTTTATCAAAGTTAAATGTATATTTACCATTATGTATTGAAACATCTATGAGTTGAACCGTTGGTCTTTCTTTACCAAATTCAGTATCAAGCGGGGGAGTAAAAATCGGCGTAAGAACGCAATTCATACCATATTCTGCTGCGGTTTTTAAGTAGTTTTCAGTTATACGCCAATATTCATCAGAAAAGGCATCGATATTGTAATGTGACATTAAGCAGTCAGTATGAAACCAGCAAGTATAGATAAAATCATTAAAACTAAGATTACAATCAATAACCTCAACTTCAAGTGAAGTTTCAGCAACCACATTTTCATTTTCTCTAAGTTCAATTTTGAGTATGTTATTACCGATATTCTTAGTATCTGCACTTATTTCAATCCAGAATACTGATACACCTTTTGAAACTGTAATTTTGTTGTCAAAAGGTAAAAGCAAGTCAGGGTAGTAACTATCATTACTGTAGCGGTAATAATCGTCAGCATTGTTTTTATTCATTGGAAAATCCGATTTTATGTATTCAACCGAATAAGTGCGAATATCATTAAATTCAGAATAAATAATAATTTCAGCTTCAAAATTTTTCTCACTTTCAACAGCAATCTGAAAAGACTTTTTTTCATTTTTAAGCATAGAAAAATGTGACAAAGTATTTTCGGGTACTTTGTCTCCGTGATATAGCTTTTCAAGTGAAGAAATCAGTTTTATGCTGACAGAATTATTCAATATATATCACCTCTGAATAATTTATATAAATTTTAGACTATTTTTACTGATTTGTAAAGATATATAAGTCTAACTTAGTATTAATTTGTCCTTGCACAATATGATATATAGTGGTAAAATATATTGTCTAAATTATAAGCGAAGGTGAAAAGCTTGAAAAAAAGAGAAGATGTTAGAAATATTGCGATCATCGCTCACGTTGACCACGGTAAGACTACTCTAGTTGATGAGTTACTTAAACAGAGCGGTATTTTCAGAACAAATGAAGTTGTACAAGATAGAGTTATGGACTCAAACGACCTTGAAAGAGAACGTGGAATCACTATTCTTTCAAAAAACACATCTGTGCATTACAAAGATATAAAAATTAATATTGTTGATACTCCCGGCCACGCAGACTTTGGTGGCGAGGTTGAACGAATTTTGACAATGGTTGACGGTGTTCTTTTACTTGTAGATGCTTTTGAAGGTTGTATGCCGCAGACAAGATTTGTGCTCAAAAAGGCATTAGGACTTAACAAAAAAGTTCTTGTTGTTGTTAATAAGATTGATAGACCCGGTGCTCGTCCTGATGAGGTTATTGATGAAGTTCTTGATTTGTTTATTGAACTGGGCGCAAGTGATGAACAAATAGAATTCCCCGTTATATATGCTTCTGCCAGAGATGGTTATTCTTCTCTTGATTCAAGTGTACGTGACGGTGACATGCGACCATTGTTTGATGCAATTATCGAGCATATTGAAGCACCGAAAGGTGATATAGATGCACCGTTACAAGTGCTTTTCTCAAGCCTTGATTATGATGACTATATCGGCAGAATCGGTGTCGGTCGAGTTGAGCGAGGCAGAATTAACCGTAATGATATGGTAGTTCTTTGCAAAACTGATGGCACCCAGGAAAATGTGAGAATTTCACGTCTTTATCAGTTTGAAGGACTTCGTCGTGTTGAAGTTGAATCTGCAGCAATAGGTGACATAATCTGTATTTCAGGTATTACTGATCTGAACATTGGTGAAACAATCTGTTCGCCGGATTGTGTTGAACCGTTGCCTTTTATTAAGATAGACGAACCAACTCTTTCGATGAATTTTATTGTTAATGATAGTCCTTTTGCTGGTAAAGAAGGTAAATTTGTAACATCACGTAATCTTCGAGATCGACTTTATAAAGAAGTTGAAACAAATGTCAGTATGCGTGTTGAAGAAACTGAGTCAACTGATACTTTTAAGGTTTCAGGTCGTGGTGAGTTGCATCTTTCAATTCTTATTGAAACAATGCGACGTCAAGGTTACGAATTTCAGGTTTCACGTCCAAAGGTAATTACTAAGGTTGAAAATGGTGTACTTATGGAACCTATGGAACTTTTAATTGTTGAAGTTCCTGAAGAATATGTTGGTGCAGTTATGATGAAAATCGGTGCACGTCGTGGTGAACTTGAAAATATGGGAACACGTGACGGTGGCTCTACTCATCTTGAATTTAAGATTCCCGCACGTGGACTTATCGGTTACCGTTCAGAATTTATGACTGATACAAACGGCAATGGTATTATGAATAATCTTTTTGCAGGTTATGAAGAATATAAAGGTGACATTGAAACCCGTGAAAGAGGCTCAATTGTTGCACATGAAACAGGTGAGAGTACTGCTTACGGTCTTTTTAACACTCAGGACAGGGGTCGTTTATTTATAGGTCCGGGTGTTCCAGTTTATGAGGGTATGATTGTTGGTGAAAGCTCAAAAAATGAAGATTTAACTTGTAATGTGTGCAAAACCAAGCATCTTACAAATACACGTGCTTCAGGCTCTGACGATGCTTTACGTTTGGTACCGCACACTGTTCTTAGTCTTGAGCAATCAATGGAATTTATAAAAGATGATGAATTAATGGAAGTAACACCTGTTAACATTCGACTTCGCAAAACGATACTTTCAAAAGATTTAAGACTTAAACAACAGTTTAAGAAAAAATAATATATTAATTCTTATTCAAAAGGAGGTGACATCGTGAAAGGAATGAAAATTGGTATTGATTTTGGATCTTCCTCTCTTAAAATTTTTGCAGAAGGTAAGGGAATAGTTGTTGATGAGCCTGCAATCGTTGCTGTTGAAACAGAAACAAATAAACCAATAGCTTTCGGTAAGGCTGCAGATGCCGTATATGGCAGATGTATTGATGATATTAAAGTTGTAAAAGTAATCCGTAACGGTGTCATTTCTGACTTTGTTATGGCTGAACGTATGCTTCGTTATTATTTACAACGTGTATGCGGAAATAGAATTTATAAACCTAATATTATTATTTCTTTGTTATCTGACATTTCAAGTCTTGAAAAGAAGACGTATCTTGATGCTGTCACTCTGGCAGGTGCAGGCAGAGTTTGTATGGTTGAAGGAATACTTGCCTCTGCTTTTGGATGCGGTGTAGCGAGTGACAAGATTGGCGGTAGAATGGTACTCGATATTGGTCATCAGGTTACCGAATATGCAATTGTATCAATGGGCAGTATTGCTGCAAGCGGAACAATTAGACGCGGTAGTGACGAAATTGATAAGGCAATAATTAAACATTTAAAGCGTGACCGTGATATTGAAATAGGTCCTCATACAGCAAGAGAAATTAAATATAAAATTTCTTCTGCACAAAAACGCGAGTGTGAAACTGCTTTGATGGTTTCAGGAAAAAGTAATCTTGATGAAATGCCTATATCATTTGAAATTACGTCGAACGAGGTATATCCGTATGTAGATGAACAAATCAATTTGCTTGTTAAAGACATACATTCGGGTATTTCTGAAATTCTTCCGGAACTTTTAGCCGATGCTGCTGACCATGGAATTTTGCTTTGCGGTGGTGGCGGACTTATATTTGATATTGCAAAAAGAATAGAGATTGAATTAGATATAAGATGCAGTATTGTTGATGAACCAAGACTTGCCAAAATTCGTGGACTTGGTGATTTGATGATGAATGATAAACTGCTTGAAGATAACGGTTACCGCTTTATTTTTAAAGATGAAATCCGTGACAGAATTAGTAAATATGACAAAATATAAAAGCCACGCATTTTACATTTTAATGCGTGGCTTTATACGTTAAAATCCTATTTCTTTTGCCGTTTCTTTTAAGAAATTGCACGATTCAATAAATGCTGTTCTTTCATTTTCTTTTAAATCAAGAACAATAATGTCTTCAACGCCTTCTCTTCCGATTATTGACGGAAGACCTGCATATACTCCGTCAACTCCATATTGTCCGTCAAGCATCACAGATACAGTCAAAGCACTCTTTTCATCACCAAAAATGGCTCTTACAATTCTCACAAGTGACATTCCGATACCGTAATAAGTTGCTGATTTAGCTTTAATAATTTCCTGTGCTGCACCTGTAACGTTCTTACCAATCTGATACAAGTCTTCAAATTTAAATCTGCCGTTAGACGAATCAACAATATCGTATATTTTCTTTGTTGTTACATAAGCCTGTGACCAAGGAACAATTTCGCTGTCGCCATGTTCACCAATAACGTAAGCATGAACATTTCTTGGATCAATTGAAAAATAATCGCCAAGCAGATATCTGAGTCGAGCAGTATCGAGTGTTGTTCCACTTCCAATAACTCTTTTTGGGTCAAAACCTGAAAGCTCTAAAGTGATTTTTGTCATTATATCAACCGGATTTGTGGCTACAAGAAAAATTCCGTCAAACCCACTTTCAACAATTGGTTCAATAATTGATTTGAAAACTTCTAAATTTCTTTTTAAAAGTGCAATACGTCCTTCACCGTCTTTTTGTGCAACACCGGCTGCAATGACAACAATGTCTGCATCATGACAGTCATTGTAATCACCGTCATATATGAGCATATTTCTTTTTGCAAACGGAAGACCATGATTTAAATCCATTGCTTCTCCACGTGCTTTTTCTCTGTTTACGTCTATCAGCACAAGTTGGTCACATTCACCGCTGTTTAAAAGAGCATAAGCAAAACTCATTCCAACAAAACCGGTGCCAACAAGTGCAACTTTTTTTAAATCGCCGTTTTTCATTTCTTTCATCCTTTATTTTACAATTATTTTATACTTTTTAAGCCAGTAATCAATCTGCACAAAATATGCTATGGTTTGTGGAGTAGTCATTAATTGACCGTACCATGGTTCGTGCCTGTCAGCAATCAATAGTTTTTCCAATTCTGACTTTTTTATAAATGATAACACAGGTGAAGAAGGATTTTCAATAATTTCTTTTAACATTTCTGATACAATTTTCAAATATTCCGGATTATGTGTCTTTGGATAAGGACTTTTTTTACGCCAAAGTACCTCAGACGGCAAATATTCTTCAACTGCTTTTCGTAAAAGGCCTTTTTCATATGAATTATAATCCTTATACTCCCATGGCACCGAGTAAAGATATTCTGCTATTCTGTAGTCACAGAATGGAACTCTTACTTCAAGTGCGTTATACATACTCATTCTGTCTTTTCTGTCGAGTAAGGTCTGCATAAACCAATCGAGATTTAATTTCATCATTTCTTTCATTCTTGATTCTAGAGGGGAAAGGCCATTCACTTTTGAAGTGTTAATTAGAGTATCTTTATATCTTGAATATACATACTCTTCAGCATCGGGTAATTTAATATCTTCTTTAATAAAGGATTTTCTATACTTAGTAGATTGTGCCCACGGAAAGCCGTTAATTGCTCGTATATCTTTATCTCTGTACCATGGATATCCGCCAAAGATTTCATCAGCACATTCTCCTGACAGTGCTACTGTACAATGCTTTTTAATCTCTTTACAGAACAGTAAAAGTGATGAATCAACGTCACTCATACCCGGTAAATCTCGTGCATCAACAGCATCAAGAAGTGCATTGGCAAGATCCTGATTATTAAGGGTAATTAAATGATGTTCACAGCCAAGATATTCAACCATTTTTTTAATATATTCTGTATCGCTGTTTGGCTGAAACTTGCTTGTTTTAAAGAATTTATCATTATCTTCATATGTGACTGAAAAAGTCATCAGCTTTTGACTTTTTTCATTGAAATGTTTGTTTGCAATTGACGAAATTATGCTCGAATCAAGTCCACCGGAAAGAAAAGTCCCTACAGGTACATCGGACACAAGTTGCCGTGTAATTGCATCTTTCACGAGTTCTTGAACATGTTCAACTGTTTGTTCAAAGTTGTCTGTATGTTCATGATCTTTTAATGTCCAATATTTTTTGATTTTAATTCCACTTTTTGAATAATAGCCACAACAAGCAGGCTTGACTTCGTTTATATTTGAAAAAACACCACAACCTGGTGTTCTGCCAGGACCTATAAACATAATTTCCGCAATTGAGTTTTCATCAATTACAGGTTCAACGTATTTATGTTCGAGCAAAGCTTTAATTTCTGAGCCAAATATAAAGCTGTTGTCAACTACTGTATAAAACAAAGGTTTTACGCCTATTCTGTCACGAGCAAAAAACAGTCTTTTTTCTGTGCTGTCCCATACGGTAAAAGCAAAAATTCCGTTGAATTTTTCCACACATTCTTCTTTCCACTGCACGTATGATTTCAGGATTACTTCTGTGTCTGAATGCCCATTAAACTTGTGTCCATATTGGAGTAATTCATTTCGCACTTCTTCAGTATTATATAGCTCCCCGTTATAAACAATTGTATATTCATTGTTTCCGTATTTTGCGGTCATTGGCTGAATTCCGTTTTCAATGTCAATTACACAAAGTCGTGAATGAATAAGTGCAGCGTTTTCTGTAATATACATCCCGTTTTGATCTGGTCCGCGTGGGGCTAATACTTTTTGCATTTTTAAAAATGAGTCTTTATTCTTGATTACAGAGCCTGAAAATGATACTTCTCCCGCTATACCACACATAAAATCACCTCATAAAAATTTGCTTCATAATAGAATATGAAAAACAGTTAAAAAAATACTTGAATATGTCTTTAATTTTAAATTTTAATATGATAATATATTCGAGAGGTGATTATGTGTCACGATTTGTTAATCATATTGGTTCTTATTTTCCTAAGTTACAAAAAGACTTTAAAATATATGATGGTGAAATTTTTTCTGAAGTATATGAAGGAGATTTCTATAAAGATATTCCTTTTGAAAAATACATAAATTATGATTTGATTCTTCCGCTTGATAATGCGATTTTCGTGCGTAATTTTGGTGCTAAATCAAATGACAGTACAATAAATAATGCTCCGTATATAAATTCTGCTATTGAGCAGTGCAGTAATAACGGTGGTGGAATTGTGGTACTGGATGGCGGTAATTATGTTACAGGTACAGTTTATTTAAAGAGCAATGTGGTTTTGTATATCGCAAAAAATTCATCTATTACCGCTTCTCATAATACTGATGATTTTACTGACAATGCTTTAATATTTGCTGATAGTTGCGTTAACGTAGGCGTTGTCGGTCCGGGTAAAATCTGCGGTGAGGGTAATTTCTTTTCTTTAAAACCATATTTTCCACCCAAAACTGAGCCGTTTGAGAAAACTCTTGATGTATGGGATTTGCGTCAAGAATATAGAAAAAGAATCCGTTTTCCTCATAAAAGCAAATATGGATTTTTAATGTTTTTTAAGAATTGTAATCACGTAAAACTATATAATTTTATTCTTGAAAATTCATCAATGTGGACATTGAATGTAAATTCGTCAAATGACATAAACATTTCTAACATTGTGATTAACAATAACCGTCATGTAGCCAATTGCGACGGAATTGATATTTGCGGTTCTTCAAATGTTGTAATTAAGAATTGCTTTGTTTCAACTGCTGATGATGGCATTGTGCTTAAAAACAATGTGAGTATTTCAACTTCAGGTGATGATGGACTTAAAGTAAAGAACAATCTTGATGTTGCTTGTAAACGTGGTATGAGTAACATTTATGTTCATGACTGTGAGGTTGTTTCGTGTACAAACTCATTTAAAATTGGTACAGAAACCTCGCTTGATATTAGTGATGTTACTGTTGAAAATTGCAAATTTTATTTGACTGACATTTTCCCCGCAGGTGTTAGCGGAATTTCAATTGAATCCTGCGACGGCGCAATAGTAAGTAATATAAATATTTCTAATATCAAAATGGATTCAATGTCATGCCCTGTGTTCATAAGACTCAATAACCGCAATGGTGATAACAAACCTGAGTTCGATGGCAGAGGTGAAATTAACAATATTTCAATTTCTGATGTAAAAGCCGTCAATGTTGAAATACCAACAATGATAATGGGAATTCCAAATCAGAAAATCAAAGATATTAAACTTTCAAATTTTGATGTTAAATATGCTGACGGTAAAGATTACTTTGATTTCAGAATTAAAATTCCCGAACAAGAAAAAGAATACCCTGAATGTAATCGATTCAGAAATATTAATGCTTACGGAATATTCGTCAGACATGCAGATAACATCAGTTTAGAGAACTTTAAAGTAACACCAAGAAAAAATACATATCGTAAATTTAAAAAGATTGCTGATTGCGATAATTTTAACATTAAGTGAGGAAATTATGGACATTCGTGAAAAAATGCATAGCGGTGATTTATATCTTTCCGGCGATGAAGATTTGGTTGCAGAGCAGTTGACATTTGTTGAAAAACTATATGATTTCAATGCAACCCGCCCATTAGAACAAGAAAAAAGAGCAGAAATGCTCAAAAACATGTTTGCTGAAATAGGTGAGAATTGTTACATAGAACCGCCGCTTCATTCAAATTTGGGGCGGTAAGCATGTGCATTTCGGTAAGGGAGTTTACGCAAATTTTAATTTAACACTTGTGGATGATACACATATTTATGTTGGTGATTACACAATGTTCGGACCTAATGTTGTTCTTGCAACTGCAGGACATCCGATCTTGCCCGAATTACGTCCACTTGCATATCAGTACAATATGCCAATACATATCGGCAAAAATTGTTGGCTTGGTGCGGGTGTAATTGTATTGCCGGGTGTTACAATCGGTGATAATACAGTTATAGGTGCAGGTAGTGTTGTTACTAAAGATATTCCTGCTAATGTTGTTGCGGTTGGAAATCCTTGTAAAGTATTACGCGAAATCAACGAGCATGATAAAGAATTTTATTTTAAGGATAGAAAAATTGAATTGTAATCGCAATATGGGGGTTTGATTATGAAGACCACAAGATATACAACTACATCAAAAAAGGTT
>CAYXMF010000049.1:0-10933 GCA_964465845.1 uncultured Eubacteriales bacterium
TCACTCTTTTCTGTGAATCTCGGATTTTTTAGACTGTTTTTTTACAGCCCCTTAATTATTTATCGTGATTGATTTTTTATTCGGAAATGGTAGGTGATTCATCAGCGATTTCAACTGATACAGCATCAGCCTCAACAACTGCATCTTCTGTTTCTTCAACAGTTTCAACTGCTTCCATATTCATTTTCTCAAGTCTTTCACGACGAGAAACTTCAAGGTCAGCAAGCATCTGTTTCTTAACATCACCGTCAACATTGAAGAACATAAGAGTTATACCGTAAAGGAAACGAGCAATTGCAGGCATCAAACAGAATATAGCCCAGAAACCAATAAGTGTTTTTTCGTTTGATTCAGGAACAATGTTACCAAATTCATCTTTACGTGCAACGTAACCAACTGCTGAAATAACAACACCTGAAAGAAGCTGTGTAATTGAGTTGGCAGCTTTACCGAAGTAGTTCTGAACAGTCTGAACAAGAGCTTCGTTTCTCATACCTGTTTTCCATTCGCTGTAGTCGTAAACGTCGCCTTGAAGAACTGCACCTGCAACGTTCATAAGCTGGTTAGGAAGACCGCAGACTGTAAGACAGATTGTAAGAATTGCAAGGTTTACAACGACGCTTCCTCCGTCCCAGTCAACAAGGAAACCGCGTGACTCATTCGCACGGTTCATACCTATAAGACCGATAAGGAATGTTCCTGCATAAGCAATACCTGCAAAAATACCTGAGGCAACTGCAACCTTTTTAGCACCAAATTTACGTATAAGCTTTGGTGCAAGAGGTACCATAATATAGTTCGGAATACCTGTGAAAATGCCGGCAATAGAACCGTGAGCAACGTTCTTTGAATTGTGCATCCAATAGAAGCTTTCACTTGAAGCACCAACTGACTTAAAGCCGTTGAAGAAGCCTGAAAGAACAAGCACAAACATTGGTCTGTTCTTGAAAACGTTTTTGAATGACTCAATAACGCCAACTTCTTTCATCTGTTCACGAGAAGCAAGCGGAACTCTTTCACGCATAGCGTAGAAACCATAGAATGCAGAGAATGCAGCAATTACGCCGATAACAACTGCGAATCCTGTGTAAACATCCTGCATACCTATTGGATTTGCCCAACTTGATGTTGCGCTTGGCAAAATACCTACGCACATTGATGCAATAGATGGAAGAAATGTACCGAAAAGCTCTGTAAACTTAGCCGTAGCAATAAGATTATCACGCTCATTGTTGTTCGGGGTAATGTTGTAAAGCATAATTGTCCATGCACCAAAGTATGACATACCAAGGTTATAGACGAAAATAGCAACAACAGTCCAAATAATTTTCTGCCACTCGTGAACAAGGAATGCAGGAGTGGTGAAAAGCATTATCATTGCAACTGCCCAAAAAGGAGTAGGAATAATAAGCCAAGGACGAAGTCTGCCCCAACGTGTACGTGTTCTGTCAATAATAAGACCTGAGATTGAGTCATCAACTGCGTCGTAAATAGACTCAATAAACATAATAATACCGTATGTACTACCTGACATTCCGAGGAAACTGATAGCAAAGAATTGACGGAATGCGTTAACATACTGGCTCAGGTTTTTCTGACCGAATGAAGTTAAAAGGTAACCTGCGATTTCTTTTGGTCGCAAATATCTTCTGTCTTGTGTGGACGCCTGCTGAACGTTAGCCTCAACAGTACCAGCTTCAACTTCTTCGGCAATAGTGGTTGTGTTTGTGTTTTCCACGATTCAATCACGCCTTTTTTAGATAAATCCATATATTTTCCAATATATACATATTAATATAACATAAAAGCCGACAATAATCAACCTGAAAATTGAAAATTATCGGCTAATATTTACTTGAATTTTTGAGAAAAAGCTACTGCCAATTTGTCACAGCGCTCATTTTCGGGGTGGCCTGCATGACCTTTAACCCATTCAAACTCATATTCGTGTTGTGCGAGCAGATTTAAAAGTCTTTCCCAAAGGTCAGGATTTAATGCAGGCTTTTTATCAGCTTTGCGCCAGTTGTTTGCCCGCCAGCCTTCAGCCCAGCCTTTCGTAATTCCGTTGACAACATAAGATGAATCAGAATAAATTTTCACTTTGCACTTTCGGTTAAGTGCCTCAAGGCCATTAATAACTGCAAGCAATTCCATTCTGTTATTTGTAGTTTCAGGCTCACCACCTGAAAGTTCTTTTTCCTGACCATTGCAGCGAAGTATTGTTCCCCAACCGCCGGGACCCGGATTACCCGAGCATGCACCGTCAGTAAACATTTCAACAAAAGTTAAGCTTTTCATAGAAACTCCTGTATAAATCAAATTTAAAATTACTAAACTAATTTTATCACGGTTTTTAAAGTTTAACAATACAATCAGTACAAAAATTTGTACAAATAAGAATTTCTGGTGCGTGTATTCACCTTGACAACAATCTTTAAAAATAGTATTATATAATGACAACATAGTGAGTTAATATGGGCATTTGTGCATATATTTATATAAACTTCGTCTTGCTACTGCAATGTGGCAATAATTACATACAATTGAAAAATAAAATAAGGAGGTAAATATGGCGAAAAAGAAAACAGAAAAAAATGTATTGCAAAGTGAAACAAAACGTTCTGCAAAAGGTAAACTTTCAAATCGTGGAAAACAGCAGAACTCACAAAAGAAGAACGTATTAAACAAGAAAAATGACAGTAAAAAATCTGTTGTAAAAAACAGTGTATCAAATAAATCAAAAAAAGGAAATGCTCAGAAAAATATGACAAAAAGAACTCCTAAGGGTGAAGAGAAGGGCGTTAAAATTGCATTTTTGGGCGGACTTAATGAAGTTGGCAAGAATATGACCTTGTATGAATATGACGGGGAAATGATGCTTGTTGACTGCGGTCTTGCTTTCCCTGATCCCGATATGTTAGGTGTCGATCTGGTTATTCCTGATTTTACTTATGTTGAAGAAAATGCAGATAAAATCAAAGGTATTTTCATTACTCACGGTCATGAGGACCATATTGGCGGACTTGCTTATCTTCTTAAACGTGTAAACATTCCTGTTTACGGAACAAAACTTACAATCGGTCTTATCGAGGGTAAACTTCGTGAACATAAGATGCTTGATACCGTTGACCTTAACGTAATCAAGCCGAAAGATAAAGTGAAACTCGGTAATTTTGAGATTGAAGCAATCCACGTTAACCACTCAATTCCCGATGCGCTTGCTCTTGCAATCAGTACTCCTGCAGGACTTATTTTGCAAACAGGTGACTTCAAAATTGATACAACACCAATAGATGGCGATGTAATCGACCTTGCACGAATTGCAAAATTGGGCGAAAAAGGTATTCTTTGCCTTCTTTCAGACTCAACAAATGCTCAAAGACCGGGTTATACTTCAAGCGAACGTACAGTAGGCGAATCATTTGAACGCCTTTTCCAGAAAGCAGACGGTAAACGTCTTATTGTGGCAACATTTGCTTCAAATATTCACAGAGTTCAACAGATTATTGACGTTGCAAAATCTGTTGGCAGAAAAGTTGCTCTTTCAGGACGAAGCCTTGAAAATGTTGTTGAAACAGCATCAAGACTGGGCTATCTTAATGTTCCCGATGGCTTGCTTGTAAGCATTGACTCAATTTCAAGATATCCGGATGATAAACTTGTTATTATAACAACAGGCAGTCAGGGCGAGCCAATGTCAGCGCTTTACAGAATGGCATTTTCAGAGCACAGACGTGTAGAAATTGGTCCTGGGGATTATGTTATTATTTCAGCAACACCAATTCCCGGTAACGAAAAAACCGTAGGTAAAGTTGTTGACGAACTCTTGAAACGCGGTGCAGAGGTCGTATATGAAAAAATGTACGATGTTCATGTTTCAGGACATGCATGTCAGGAAGAATTAAGACTTATAATGAGTCTTGCAAAGCCAAAATTCTTTATTCCTGTTCATGGCGAACAAAAACACTTGAGAAAACACGCTCAGCTTGCTGAAAGTATGGGTATTGCACCCGGTAATATTTATGTCGCAGATAACGGCAGACAAATCGAACTTACAAAGCGTAAAATGACAGTGTTGCCTGACGTTCCCGCAGGAAAAATCTTTGTTGACGGTTATGGCGTTGGTGACGTTGGCAATGCGGTTATCAGAGAAAGAAAACGTCTTGCGGAAGACGGTCTTATGATAATCAGCGCAGTTATTGAAAAAGATACAGGAATGCTTGTGTCCGGTCCCGACATTGTTTCAAGAGGATTTGTTTATGTGCGTGATTCTGAACAGCTTATTTCAGAGGTTAAACTTGTGGCACAAATCGTAATTGATGAGTGCATACATGACGGCAATATTGAATGGGGTACAATCCGCAACAGAATTCGTGACGACATTTCACGGCTTCTTTATGACAGAACAAAGAGAAGTCCTATGGTACTTCCGATTATCAGCGCAGTGTAACAGCGCTCTGAAAAAGGTATTATTATGAAAAAGTCAGAAAACGGCAGAAGAGAAAACAAAATTAAAAAAATAATAGAAATGTATCCGATAACAGTTCCGGCAATTGTTGTCTGTATATTGCTTTGCTTCGCTATGTTCTTTTATAATGTGTATTTTGCCGTTGCAGGACTTTTAATGATTGCTATACTTGCAATTCTCGGCATTGTAATAAACAATGTAAACTTCAAAAGACTTGAAGGTTCTGTTGCAGAACTCAATAAAAAACTGTCAACTGATGAAAAATTCGGGGAACTTCAGCATTTTCCGTTGCCTGTAGTGATTTTTGACAGTACCGATAAGATGCTCTGGTATAATAAGTTGTTCCGTAGCGCTTTTTTGAGCGACGGTACATTTGAAACTGCTGATGTTAAACTTTTTACTTCAGGACAGGGTATTGATAAAATCCGTAACAGTTCATTTGTTGAATGTGAGTACGGTAACAAAAAATATACTGCTTTTTCATCAAACGTTGAGTATAAAAACGAAACTGCTTATGTTTTGTATTTTGTAGAAGATACAGACCTTAAAAACTTCAGAATCAAGTATGAAAATACACGACCTGTATTTATTCTTATAAATCTTGACAGTGTGGAAGATGTTTTAGGTGATTTGAGAGAAAGCCAGCAGTCCGATATTCTCGGCGATGTTGAACAGGTTGTAGAAAATTGGTTTGAAGGCTATAACTGTATTTATCGTAAAATCAGCAGTAGCAGATTTATAGTAATTTCAGACTGTGAAAATCTTTCAAAAATGAAAGAAGACAAGTTCTCAGTTCTTTCTAAGGTGCGTTCTTATACATATAATGAAAAAGTATTGGGACTTACCTTGTCAGTAGGTGTTGGTACAGGTGAAAACCTGCCTGAATGTGAAAAAATTGCACGTCAGTCACTTGATATGGCTATGGGCAGAGGCGGCGATCAGGTTGCAATCAAAACCGATAAGAATGACTATGAATTCTTTGGCGGTGTTGCAAAAGGCGTTGAAAAGCGTACAAAAGTAAGAACACGAATGGTTGCATCTGCTATAGGTGACAGTATAAGTTCAAGCAGTAATGTTCTCATTATGGGGCACCGCTTTGCCGACCTTGATGCTCTCGGCTCTGCAGTCGGAGTTGCTATGATAAGCAAAGCATTGGGTAAAGATGCAAAAATTGTAATGTCTTCAAAGACAACACTTGCAATGCCTCTTGCAAAGCACCTTATTACAAACGGAATGGATGATGTGCTTGTTGAGCCTGATGACGTTGACGATTATCTTGAAAGCGGCACGTTGTTGGTAGTGGTAGATACTCACAGAAAGAGTTTCCTTGAACATCCGGAACTGTTTGACCTTGTGCAAAAGGTAGTGGTTATTGACCACCACAGAAAAACTGTTGACCATATTAATAAAGCGGTTATTTTCTATCATGAGCCGAATGCATCATCAGCGGCTGAAATGGTAACTGAACTTATACAGTATATGCCGTTTGATGTAAAAGTTCCCGCCGTATGTGCAGAGGCATTGATGTCTGGTATTACACTTGATACAAAGAACTTTGTTATGAAGACAGGTGTCAGAACTTTTGAAGCCGCAGCATTTCTTCGTTCGCTGGGTGCTGATACTGTTGCAGTTAAACAACTTTTTGCAAACAGTATGCAAACTCAGAAAGCAAAAAGTGAGGTAGTGAAATCGGCAGCAATGTATGGTGATTGTGCAATTGGTGTGGTCGATTTTGAGGCAGACGACGTGCGAATTGTAGCAAGTCAGGCTGCAGATGAGCTTCTTAATATTGACGGTGTACGTGCATCGTTTGTAATATTTAAAACTGCTGATACAATTAATGTTTCAGCCCGTTCTTACGGCGAAGTCAATGTTCAGCTTGTAATGGAAGAGCTTGGTGGTGGCGGACATCAGACTATGTCAGCGGCTCAGCTCGAGGGCGAAACATTTGATAATACACTTGCATTACTTAAAAATGCAATCGACAAAGTAAAATAAGCGAAAAGAGGTTATATATAATGGATGTTATTTTGAAGGCAGACGTAAAAGGATTAGGAAAAAAAGGCGAGAAGGTAAAGGCATCGGACGGCTATGCACGTAATTTCCTTTTCCCAAAAGGATTGGCTGTTGAGGCAAATGCACAGAGTCTTACAGAACTTCGTAACCGTGAACAGTCAAACCAGCATAAAATTGATGTTGAAGTTGCCGCTGCAAATGATTCTAAAGCGAAACTTCAGGGCAAGGTAGTAAAAATAACTGCAAAAGCAGGTAATAACGGTAAACTCTTTGGCTCAGTAACATCAAAAGAGGTGGCTGCAGAAATCACAAAGCAGTATGGCGTTAAAGTAGATAAGAGAAAAATCACAATGGATGATATCAAAAACTTCGGCTCATATAAAATTGAAGTTAAACTCTACACAAATATCTCAGCCGAAATGACCGTAATGGTAGGGGAATAATTTTGTAATCAATGATTACTGTAGAAGTAAAAATGGAGAAGATTATAAGTTATGGAAAGCAATTATATTTCTGTTGATAATATGAATTTGCCACATAGTGTAGATGCTGAACAGGCAGTATTAGGTGCCATTCTGAAAGATCCTGAGTGTCTTCATATAGTTGCAGATATGCTTAAAATTGAGCATATCTATCTTCCTCAGCATGAAGCAATCTATACGGCAATCCTTAATATTGATACAATGGGTAATCGTATTGATCCCCTTGTAGTTCTTGAGCAACTTAAAAAAGACGGCGTTTATGACGATGTTGGCGGTAAAGCTTATCTTATGAAACTTGCTGAGGCAGTTCCGTCAACCAAAAACGTTGAGTCATACATAAAAATCATTATTGAGAAGTATTATCTTCGTGCTTTAATGGTTACAGCCCGTGAAATTCTTGACCAGACAAATGACGAAAGTGCGTCACCTGATCAGCTTCTTAATATGGCTGAGCAGAAAATCTATGATATTCGTCGTGGCAAGAACACTTCGGGACCGGCAAAGGTAAGTGACATTATCGTTTCGGATGTTTTTGAACGTCTTAAAAAGCTTGCAAGTGCTGATCCTCAAGAAAAAGAGCAGTATATGGGTATTCCTACAGGCTTCTCATATCTTGACAAAGTTCTCGGTGGCGGTTTTCATCGTTCAGACCTTATAATTATCGGTGCTCGTCCTGCTATGGGTAAAACAAGCTTTGCTCTTAACGTTGCAAGAAACATTGCTATGAAGGGCAGAAAAGTATTGTTCTTCTCACTTGAAATGTCAAAGGAACAGTTAGCACAGCGTATTATTTCGACTGAAGCACGAATTATCAGTAATAAACTCAGAACAGGTGACGTTAATCAGGCAGACTGGGAAAGATTAGGTCTTGCTCTTCAGAATCTTGTTAATTGTGAGTTATATTTTGATGACAGCGCAAATATCAATGTTCCTGAAATGAAAGCACGTGCACTTCGTATGAAAGATGTTGATTGCATTGTGATCGACTATCTTCAGCTTGTGGCAGGTACAAAGCGTACTGATAACCGTGTAAATGAGGTTGCTGAAATCACACGTGGACTTAAAATGATGGCAAAAGACCTTAATATTCCTGTTGTAACCTGCTCACAGCTTTCCCGTGGTGTCGCAAAGAATTCAGGTGACCACCGTCCGCAGATGACAGACCTTCGTGAATCAGGTACTATCGAACAGGATGCTGATATCGTTCTTATGCTTCACCGTGAAGATTATTATAAGACTGAAGATGAGGGTGACGATACCGTAAGTGAAACAGCAAATATTGCTGAGGTTATTGTGGGTAAAAACAGACACGGCTCTACCGAAACAGTAAAAGTTGCATGGAATCCGGAATTTACAATGTTCTCAACGCTTGAAAGGATTAAAGATGACAGATAAAGTTATTAAAACAATGTCAGAGCATCATATGATTTCAAACGGTGATACTGTTGGAGTAGGACTTTCCGGCGGAGCTGATTCAGTTGTACTTTTCCATATTCTTGTCAGTAATAAAGAAAAACTTGGAATCTCAAAAATCAAGGGAATACATATTCATCACGGAATTCGTGGCGAAGAAGCCGACAGAGATTTGAATTTTTCAAAAGAACTATGTGAAAGATTCGGCATTGAGTTCATAAGCTTTTATGCAGATGTTCCTCGTGAAGCTGAAAAAACAGGCGAGAGTATTGAAGAATGTGCAAGAAGACTGCGTTACGCTTTCTTTTCAAAAAGCGGATGCACCAAAATTGCAACTGCCCATAATCTTAATGATAATATGGAAACTGTGATTTTCAATATGACTCGTGGTGCGTCAGTTTCAGGTTTGTGCGGAATTCCTTATGTGCGTGAAAAGTATATTCGTCCGTTGCTTGACTGTTCAAGAAGTGAAATTGAAAACTATCTTTCAGAAAAATCTCTTGATTATGTGACAGACAGCACAAATTTGTGTGATGACTATACAAGAAATAAAATACGTCATAATATTCTGCCACAGCTTTTTGAAATCAATCCGTCTTTTGATAAAGCGTTTGCAAATTGTATTGACTCAGTAAAACTTGCAAATGATTATGTTCTGAATTCTGCAAAAGAAATGCTCGAAAAATCAAAAACTCACGACGGCTATGATTGTACTGTGTTTGAGGATTGTCATAATGCAGTGAAAAATCAGATTGTTTCATTGATTTTAAAAGAGCAGAATGTAAAAAACATTACAAAAAAATATATTGATGCTGTGATTCATATTTCGAAGAATGGCGGAACAGCAAATCTTGGCGGCAATATAACCGCAAACGTTCAACAAAAAAAGTTGTATTTTGGCGACTTTGAAGATGTTGATTTCTTTAGTTTTCAAGTTGAAAATCAGAACTGCACAGTCAAAACACCTGTAGGAACAGTCAATATAGAGTTCCTATTCAAAAAAGATTTACAAAATCTTAATAAAGAAAATATGGACTTTTTTATTGATTGTGATAAAATACTTGGTGAGCTGTCTGTACGTAACAGAACTCAGGGCGATTGCTACTGTCCTGCGGGCAGAGTAAATAAAAAATTAAAAAAACTTTTTAATGAAGAAAAAATCTCTGTAAATGAGCGTTCAAAAATGATTATTCTTTCAGATGAGTGTGGAATTGTCTGGACTGAATATTTCGGCGTTGCCAATCGTTGCAGAGTAAAAAACAATACTGAAAAGTGTATCAAAATTTCAGTGGTGGGGGAATAATAAAATGTTGAATGATATTGAAAAGGTGCTTTTGTCAGAAGAAGAATTAAAAGAAATTGTTAAGCGTCTCGGCACGCAGATTACTGAAGATTACAAGGGTAAAAGACTTGTAGTAGTAAGCGTTCTTAAAGGCTCAGTAGTTTTTATGGCTGACCTTATGCGTGAAATTAAAATTCCTTGTGCTATCGACTTTATGTCAGTTTCAAGTTACGGTTCAGGAACAAAAACTACAGGCGTTGTTAAAATTATAAAAGACCTTGACAGTGATGTGGTTGAGGGTGCAGATTTGCTTATTGTTGAAGACATTCTTGACAGTGGCGTAACTCTTGATTACCTTATGAAAGTTCTTTCAGCAAGAAATCCCAACAGCATAAAAATATGCACATTGCTTGATAAACCTGAAAGAAGAAAAGCACCTATCAAGGCGGATTATGCAGGTGCTCAAATTCCCGATGCTTTCGTCGTAGGCTACGGACTTGACTATGATGAAAAATACAGAAATTTACCGTTTGTAGGTGCGTTAAAACCTGCAGTATATGAGGGTAAATAATCAAACCCAAAAACACAGGAGTGAAAAAACACATTGAAAAAAATTAACTGGAAAGTTATTATTCCATATATTTTGATTCCCGTAATGTTTGTCGGTGTACTTTATATGTATATGGGAAAAGAACAGCAGAAAGATTTTGAATATTATGAGATTGTTCAGTTCTTTGATAATGAACAGGTTTCCGAAGTTGATTTGAATTTCAACAGCGGTGCAATGACATTCAAACTTAAGGGCGATGATAAAACATATAAGTACACAGTACCTAATGTTAATCTTTTTGTTAATGATGTTCACGAGAGTTTAAGAGAATACAATAAAGAAAATCCTGATAACGCAGTTGAGTTTGACTATGAGGCAGGAACTTCAGGCTCTTGGTTTATTAGCCTTTTGCCGTCATTACTTCTCACATTAGGATTTATAGTGCTTATGGTTATAATGTTCAAGAAAATGAACAACTCAATTTCAAGTGAGAATAACCGAGCTATGAATTTCGGCAAAGCCCGTGTAAAGCGTGCTGATGATGAAACAAAAAAAGTTACTTTTGCAGATGTTGCAGGTGCTGATGAAGAAAAAGAAGAACTAACTGAGATTGTTGAGTTCCTTAAAAACCCGACAGAATTCTCAAAACTTGGTGCCCGTATTCCAAAGGGCGTATTGCTTGTAGGCCCTCCCGGAACAGGTAAAACACTTCTTGCACGTGC
>CAYXMF010000050.1:0-6771 GCA_964465845.1 uncultured Eubacteriales bacterium
TTCTCGTGGCGAATTTGACGAAAACGGCAGTCTTAGAATTATTCAGAAAGAAATGTATTCAACTGACGCTCAGACAGGCGAAACAATTGAGCTTAATTCAGCTATGAATGATGTTGAGTGGGTTCCTGCCGAAAGTGCTGACTCTTATGCTACTGACAGTAGTGGGAATAAATACGGTTACTACATTATGTGTGGTGACAATGGTCAGGTGCGTCGTTTCTGGAAAAACAGCACAACGGGCAACTACTACTGGGGTGGCGACTATACTTATTATACCGACTATAACCTTAACCATTTCAGCGATGCAACATATATTAATGGTACACAAACCTACAGTACAGATACTTCCTTTAAGTTTATTTCTCAAAGAAGTATGACGGACGGTAATTTAGGCTTTAACCTTAGTTCTAAAAAGTATCTGACACTTAGCACTCTTGAAACTGCCAGAGGCTTGCTTAAGGGCTTGTCAGTTGTTTCTGTAACATATTCAGATGATGCTGAATTCTATGGTGCTGACGGTGTTCTTTTCTACTATCAGGGTAAAAAAGCAATATCAAATCACGCTGACTGGGCTACTCTTGCATCAACAACGCGAGGTAGTACAATTTCGGTAGATGGCACAAACGCACTTGTAAGAAATACTAATATAACAGAGCCAACCTATATTGCTTATAGCTGGTTGCAAACAAGTGCCAACTCATATTTCGACTTTTACGGCATTACAGACAGAGAATTGTCTGATAAGGGTATCAGTAAGGCATCTTATCCTATTACTCTTACCTCAGTCGACGCTATTCAGATTACAAATCCTAATAAGACTGATGTAACAAATGATGGTAGCTATTACTTTGTATCAGACATAGATTCTGCTGTTACCTCAGGTGAGGGCGCTACAACAAATATGAACTATCCGCAAGAAAGCTATAACCTTTACTGTGGTTATATTCCTGCATTTATGGATATTTTTGCGGACTATGCAACCTTTAATATTGGTTCAGTGTCTGCCTCATATAAATATCCAACAGGATTTAACGGTGTATATGCCCAATCTTCTGACAGCAGTGGATTTACTGCGGATGTAGGCTCATTACTTAATCGTGCAAGTAACCGTTTAAGTATTGACCCCAGCCAATCATACTACAATCAATGGAGAATGACGCTGGGCGTTACACCATATTTTACAAGTGGCAGTGACTTCACTTTTAGCAGTGCAAAGGTAGCATATTATAAAAAACAATCAACTTCTATTATTGGTGGTTGGTCATATCCTTACGAATACGTACTTTTTTATCCTGCAAACAACCTTCAATATGCTATTACGGGTAAATTCTACGATTCAAGTACTTATTACAATAACAAAACAGCTTTGGAAGCATTGTGGGGTAATACACTTGCTGACCCAAGTATTTTGTATTGCACCTATGATAGCAAACAGTTATATACTACAAATGGTGAAGTAGTTGATATTACAGTTTCTTACCTTTCACATCCGTACGCTATTGCTGTCGCAGCTAACCCTACTGACGACATTGTTTACGACTTGAATAACGATAAGAGCGAAGGCCAGATTTTCTACTGGAATAACCGCCGTGAAACAATTACATTCCTTGATTCTGCAAGTACAGTGGTTCCTGCAATTAAAAACAACGAACCAGTCGATATTCCGGTTTCACTTATGGTTGGCTACGTGCTTGGCGGTACAGTTTCATGGGGTGCGAGTACTTCTGAAATTAGTGCGGACATCGGTTCAGTTATGAATAACGGCATTGTGTTCCTTCGTGCAGGTGATTACAATGTTGGTCAACAGGGTGTTGATAGTTTTATTAATATGTTCGGTGACAACTCTAAAACGACTGAGTATATGGCAACTGATAATACCGGATATAAACTTGACGAAGAATCGAATGTATTCCACCAGTTCTATTATCTTAACTCAAGATATCAGGGCAGCGCTATATTCTCAGGCGAAGGTCCTGCTGACCCGTCAAAGGGCTCTCATATTGGTAACCTTTTCGGTGCTAAATATTGGCAGAATAACCGTCATATTATTAACCGTTCTCTTGGCGGTGGTACTCCTGCAACCGGTTCATCAAGTGAAACAACTAACTATGAGTATATCCGTGCACATCCAATGACAAACACTAAGGTTACTTGTGTTGCCTGGGGTGCAACCTGGAATGGCTACCCTGAAGCTATGTGGGGTACTGAAAACGGTGACCTTCTTTCTTGGTGGGTTAATACTACTACAACAGCAAGCTCACATACATCAGACGATTGGAACGATAAGAGTGTTGAGGCTGAATTCCAGTCATACAAGTGGGTTGACAATGTAAACGGTAAAACGTATTACGCCGTTACTGACACTTGGGCAGATACAATCGGTTCAGCTGATATATCAAGTGATAACTCATCTGCAGGTAAGACATTTTCACCCGGCTCTGACTATTACAAATATTATTATGACAAGACTTCACAGGCAACAGGACTTTGGAGCTCAATCGGATTCATTTCAACTCTTGAAACAATTAATGATGTTGAGTTTGCAAGTGACTACTGGATAGCAGTTGGTGACCAGAGTGACGTTGACCCTGATGATTACTGTGCAAGTGGTACTTACTATGGTGGTGGTGAAACAGCCAAAGCTTATTCGAACACAGGCTCAGGCTCTTGGGTAAATGTTCGTTACTGGGTTGATACATCAGGAGTACAGTCTGATGGCTCTGTAACCACCGGTAATGGTCTTCAAAACGATACTAACGCATACTACCACTGGCGTGCAGTAAGAATATCTACAAACAAAAACTACAACATTGTTCAGATTAACAACCTTAACGGTTTGTGGATTGCAACAGGCTATAAGGATGCTAACAACAATGATGAATACGACACAGGCGAAGAACCTGTTATCTGCTGGACTTATAATCCGTTAATTCCTTGCGGTGAAGAAGGCGGATGGAGTGAAAGCGTTAACATTTCTAAATTTGAAAGTGGTAAGGGTATGGTTCCTGTTACCGATATGGGTGGTATTAACTCTTGCGCAACTCGTTCAGAAGATTAATTGATTTTTAAATTTGTAGGGCGGGGGCTTAGCTCCCGCCGACAAGTGTAGGCTCGTTTATAAATGGGGTGACATTTATGTTCAAACTTGTTCATAACAACAAAAAAGGCTTAACCCTGGTTGAGCTTTTGGTGACTATTGTAATTTTCGGTCTTCTTATAAGCCTTGCGGGTATGATTCTGTATCAGCTTACTAACAATTATAATAATACGGCTACTCGCTGGAAGGTTCAGAATGCCGTTCGCCTTGCTTGTTCTAAGTTTGAAAATAACGCCAATTACATTGTCAATTCAAAAGAAATTGACATTTTCAAAGAAGAAGCTCTTGATGAGGGTATTATTTACGACTCTGATACTGGTAATTGGGTCTGGCAAAAAACACCTACTCTTATCACCACCGAAGCTGATGATTACACCTATATCTTTTCAGTAAAGGCTTATGAAGCTCCTGACGGTTGGAGTGGCACATCTGCCGTGTCAGACACCAGCACTCTTACATATCTTGGTTATTTCCTTTTTATCAAGTATGATAGTGATACAACTGTTACAGGTACTAATTCAAATTACCCATCCTGTGTGTTGTTCCTTAACAGCGAGGGCTTTGGTGAAGTTCCTGTTCAGGTTGAGTTTTCAGTTGGTACAAATTATTTGCCTTCTGCAGCTACTACCGAGTCTTATATGAGTAACAGCGTTAAGGTTGATTTTAAGTCTGGTAATACAGACAGCACTCCTTATTCAACTGAAACAAAGTATGTTTCTGAAAACCTGGCAGCCTCTAAAACAATTGGTATGACAAACGGCCAGTTGATTTATGACGCTTCCTGGAAAGTTGACGACAGCACTATGAGTGTGTACCCTTGCGGTTGGACTGACACAACCATTTCAGGATGTCCGTCAGGTGACGACCTTAATGTTAAGGTTGCAAATGCTGACGGTACAACAAGTGTGGCTTACACATACACTACTGCACAGATTTCCGAAACGGGTAATGTTTTAAGATTTATATCTCCATTGTCTGACAAGACCTTTGAAGAGGGTAGCGGTTCTTCTGTTACCGAGATGCCGTCTTGTCTTAGTGACTGGACCTTCTCAGATTCAATAAATGCTGAATCATACCTTAATAATCTCCGTGATTTCCGTGATAATGTGCTTCGTGGCACAGAGTTCGGTGATTGGTTTATTCATCAATATTATTATGTATGGTCACCGTTCTTGATTGAACACACGGCGTTCTTAAAACCTGTTTATCAGGCAATACTCGTGCCTTTATCATATATTTGCGGTTTCTTTGCAAATTTATAGAAATGTAGTGTTATAAATACACAAGAAATTTTTGCCGTTGCCGAAAGGGACAGAATTTATGAGAAAATTGTTGAACAAAAAGGGTTTTACTCTGCAAGAAATTATGATTGTTGTGCTTATTTTAGGATTATTGCTCACTGCTGCTGTACCTTCGTACAAACTGATAAAAACAAGAGCTGAGAATAAGAATTGTGCAACAAATATTGAAATTCTACAGTTGGCTGTGGTTGAGTATTACAACACAAATCAGGTTGCACCTACAAGCACCGATGATTTAAAGCCGTTTCTTGAGGAAAATCCAGAATTTTTGTGTCCAAAGAGCAATGGCACGGTTGAATATTATTATGGTATTGCCGCCGTTAAAAATGCTGACGGCACTTACACAGGACAAGTAATTTGCCCTTGTGCCAACGCTGATAAGGACCACGAGCCCAACGGTGCGGTTGAAAGCTTTAGCGGAACTTATGTGGTGTTGCAAGAAGCACAAACAGTAGAACAATAAAGAAAGGGGTTACCTCACTTACTTAGTGAGACAGCCCCTTTTTGTGCAAATTCAAATTTGTTGGACATATAGAGCATTCTGTTCTTATGAAGATTGATTGTATTTGTAAATTTCTATTGACTTATTATGGAAATTAATATATAATTATGGCGTAGGGGTACGGAAAGTTCCCGTTAATTCCCAATGGGGAGGTATTATGTTATGAGAAAGATGATGAACAAAAAAGGCTTTTCACTTGTTGAATTGATGATTGTTGTCGTAATTATGGGTATTCTTATTGCTGTTGCTATTCCGCTTTACGGTGCAATTACTGAAAACGCTGAAAAAAAGACATGTCTTGCTAATCAGACAGTTATTCACGAAATGTTTGCAAAATATTGCCTTATGGAAGACGGCAAAACATCATTTACACTTCTTCCAAACGGCGAATACAATACAAAAGAGAAGAACGCTGACGATATTGACGATGATTTCTTCCAGTTTTTTGAAGATGGCGAACTCCCGGGTTGCTCATTAGAAGGTCACTATTTTGTTATTAAACCCAATGGTAACCAAGACTATTCAATTAAGATTGAATGTTATGATGCTGAGGGTAATCTTGAATCAACACATATAAAATAAGGCAAAATATACAAAAACTTACATATTTTGTTGTTTTTTTAAACAAAAATAAAAAAAAGGCTTTACAAATCATTTGATTTGTAGTAGTATAAGGGTACGGAAAGTTCCCGTTTCTAAAACTTGGTATTCAGGTCAATAGGGACCTTAATATAAAATCAAAATTCTTTAATTAAAGGAGAAAATTATTATGAGAAAAATGATGAACAAAAAAGGCTTCTCACTCGTTGAGCTTATGATCGTTGTTGTTATCATGGGTATCCTTATTGCTGTTGCTATTCCGCTTTACAGCGCAATCACAGACAACGCAAACAACAAGACATGTGCAAACAACATTAAAGTTATCAAGAACACATGCTCAAACTACTATGCATCTTCAGACCCACAGACAGCTATGCCTGACCTTGACACACTTGCAGGCATGATGGAAGCAGAAGAAATTCCACAGTGCCCAGTAGGTGATGCTGATTATGCAATCTATGTTGAAGCTGACGGCAGAGCAACTGTTATTTGTCCAAACCTTCCAAAAGATGGTGCAAATGATTTCCATACAGCAGAAAAGACAGGTTCAGACACAACAGCTCCAACTGGTGTTACACAGTTATCTTAAAAATTCATAATTATTATTAAAAAATAATTACATAAGGGCGAGGGGATTACCCCTCGCTTTTTTGTTGACCTTTATATAAAAGTGTAGTAAAATGTATTAAAACAACCTCCCTTGTTAAAGGGAGGGGGACCGCTTGCGGTGGAGGGATTCAAAATATGAGCGAATTTAATTATAAACATAATCCCAAACTGACACCCAATGCAAGAGAACTTCGAAAAAACATGACAAAAGAAGAAAAGCAGTTGTGGTATAATTATTTAAGAAAATGTAAAGTCAGATTTTTACGGCAAAAAGTAATCGATAATTATATAGTGGATTTTTATTGTGCAAAATTAAATTTAATTATTGAATTAGATGGTTCACAACATTATGAAGAAAAAGGACTTAAATACGATAAAATCAGAACAGAAAAACTTGAAACTCGACAATTAACAATTATTCGCATACCTAACAATGAAATATGGCATAATTTTGATGGAGTATGTGAGTATATTGATAATTATATAAAGATTAATTTGGGGTGAATCCCTCTATTTGACAAGTGAGGGATGGAATCCCTCCACCATCTTCGATGGTCCCCCTCCCTTTAACAAGGGAGGTTAGAATCCCTCCGTCTGCTACGCAGACACCTCCCTTTAACAAGGGAGGTAGTATATAAACGAAAGCAGGAATTATTATGAAA
>CAYXMF010000050.1:6871-10666 GCA_964465845.1 uncultured Eubacteriales bacterium
ACCTCCCTTTAACAAGGGAGGTAGTATATAAACGAAAGCAGGAATTATTATGAAAGCAAAAAAACAAATACCGCATATCTGGTTAGGGCCAATTATCACCCTTGGTATTATGCTTGTACTATATGCTGTTGGGGGGATTTACCCATTTGGTACGACTTCAACTGCGTGGACTGATGGATTTGCTCAGTACATTCCTTTCCTTTCGGAACTTAAAACAAAAATTGCAGAGGGTGGCTCACTGCTTTTTAGTTGGAATATTGGCGGTGGTATAAATTTCTGGTCAATTATAGGTTATTACCTTGCAAGTCCGTTAAATTTAATTGCACTTCTTTTTCCTGTTGAAGAAATGCAAAATGCTTTCTCACTCATAACTTTAATTAAGCCATTTTTTATGGCACTTACATTCTCTATTTTCTTAAAAAACACATATAAAAAGAATGATTTATCAGTTGTAATTTTTTCAATTCTCTGGGCGATGTCAGGGTTTATGCTTGGTGGCTTTTATAGTACCTCATGGTATGATGCTATCATATGGTTCCCGCTTGTAATTATGGGACTTAAACGTTTGATGGATGGCGAAAGTGCATGGCAATACTCACTTTTCTTAGGCCTTACAATTACCTCTAATTTCTATATTGGTTGGATTGTCTGCGTTTTCTGTGTAATTTATTTTATCTACTCATTTATTGCTGATGATGATGTGGCTTATGAGGGTGTTGTTGCACCTCAGGAAAAAACAGAAACAGATAATGAGCAATCAGTTAATATTTTTGCGGTATTTCAAAATTCATATTTATTAAAATCACTTTTTAGATTTGGACTTTCATCACTTTTAGCAGGTGCAGTTTCTGCAATATTCACTTTACCTATATTTAACAGTCTTCAAAATGCAGGTAGTGGTAGTCATGAACATTCACATTCTGCAATAAACATAAATTTTGATGAATTTTTAGGGTTACTTGCATCACATATATTCCCGTTTAACAGTAATTATAATACAAGTACTACAATGGGCAGTATTTTGGCCTTTGCAGGCATTCTTACTCTGATTTTAGCTGTTGCATATTTCTTTGCAAAGGGTATTTCGATCCGCAAAAAGATTGGTAACGGACTATTACTTGTTTTTATATGGGTTTCAATTTTTGTAACAGCAATTTACCATATCTGGCACGGTTTTAGTGATCCTGAGTACATTATGTACCGTTTTGCATTTATATACAGCTTTGTGCTTATAAAAATCGCTTATGAAGCATTTTGCGAAATTAAAAATATTAAGTGGTACGGCTTTTTAGCTGGTGTTGTTGCTGCGGGTGTCTGCACAGCGGGAATATATTTTAACGAGCTTTTTAATGCACTCTATTTCTCAACAAAACTTATTGCAATAATAATTGCTTTTGTTGTTGTATTTGCAGTTGTTCTTATAACTTTAAGTAAAAAGGAAAAACTGAGAAATGTACTTGCAGTTGTATTGCTTATTTGTGTTGTTATAGAGTCAGTAGTGCTTAACTGGAATAATATAAATACTATTGACGTTACAGACGAACTTGCTGAAAACACCGTTGTTTCAGAATTAACTGCTGAACTTGATGAAAATGAACGCGTTTATTTTGAAAGTAATGCGAATAATTATAAAGATATGGCGCAGTATGATGCGATTTTTGGTTATAAGGGCTATGAGGGATATTCTTCATTATCTGACGGTGAATTTTCAACGGTGTTTGTGGATTTAGGCTCTTATGGTAATCGTATTAATTATCAAAAAGGTGCAAGTGAACAGACACCGGTGTTCAATATGCTGTTCCCTACAAAATATTATATTGACGGCACAGGTAATTTAAGTGAATCTGTTTATAGAACGAAACTCAGTGAAAAAGACGGCTATACACTTTATGAAAACAACTACACAATGCCGTTTATGTATACAATCAGCGCGAATGTTGTTGAGTGGGACCCGTTTGCATATTTGTTTGTTATGGACAATCTTAACGGCGTTACTAGATATATAACTGATACTGAAACCAATGTGACTGTTTATAATACACCTACTAATTTTAAGTTCCAGAACTGTGTTAACATTTCAGTTCTTGACCGTGTAGATGTTGAAAATTCAAACTTGCCGGAAGAATACTTTGAATTAAGAGAGCAACGTATGGCGGGGTACTCATATAAGATTACTGACATGACAAAGCCTGCATACATTACTTTTGACTCAGTTGCTGAAACTGACGGTATGATGTATTTGTATGTTGACACCTACGAGCTTGTTGATATGACTGTTACTCTTAACGGCAAGACTAATGAATATTATCTTTTCGGTGACGATGATAACTGTATTTATGAGCTTGGTGAAGTGAAAAAAGGCGATGTTGCAACAATCACTATCGGTGGTTATCGTGAAATGGATTTTGGCAACGATAATGTTTATGCATACCAGAGCAACAGCTTTACTACAACATCATTCACCGTTGATATGGAAAAGTTCGAAAATGCATACAACAAGCTTGACGCTATGAGTGACACTGAAATGCTTGAATTCTCTGACACTTATGTTAAAGCAAAGGTCACAAGCTATGAAGATGGTGCACTTTATATTCCGACTTCTTATGATGAAGGCTGGACAATTCTTATCGATGGTGTCGAAACTCCTCTCTATGAACACGAAAGTCATATTTTAATGACGGCAATTACAAAAGGTGAGCATATTGTTGAAATGAAATATTGCCCTGTTGGATTTGTGCCGGGTGCGGTGATTACAGGTGTCAGCATAGTAATTCTTATTGCGTGGGCGGTAATTTCAACGAAACGCTTTAAAAAAGAGCAGGAATGTGCTACAATAGTGGAAACAAGTGTGAATGAGGAATAATTTATGGATTATTTGATTATACCAAAACTTTTTATTACATTTTTCGTGTTCCTTATGGGTATTTGTATCGGCAGTTTTCTTAATGTGCTGATTTACAGATTACCAAAGGGTGAAGACGTTACAACTACAAACAGCCATTGTATGAGCTGTAATCACAGACTTTACCCTAAAGATTTGGTTCCGCTTTTCAGTTGGCTTTTTCTTGGCGGAAAGTGCCGTTACTGTAAAGCAAAGATTTCAGTTCAGTACCCAATAGTTGAAGCTATCAACGGAATTATGTATTGCCTGATTTTCTGGTTTGTCTGTGACGCAACACCAAGTCTTGCACTCGTTGGTTATTGCGCAGCATTTTCAGCATTGCTTGTAACTACTGTAATTGACTGGCGCACAATGGAAATTCCCGATTCTATGTGGATTACTGTTTTTGTTGGCGGTGTAATTACATATATTGGTGAAATTATTGCAGAAGGATTTGATTTGCAGTGCTTGATTGAACGTGTAATCGGCATTTTTGCCGCTAGCGGAATTCTTTTCATTCTTGCCGTAATAACAAAAGGCGGAATGGGTGGCGGCGACATTAAATTAATGGCTGCCTGTGGATTCTTGCTTGGTTGGAAAGTAGTTTTACTTGCTCTCGTTATGGGTGGACTTATCGGTACACTTTATCTAATATTTATGGCAATCAAAAATAAGGGAAAAGTTCCAAGAAAAGTTCCTTTTGCACCGCATTTGTCCCTTGCAGTTGTAATCTGTATGTTCTGTGGCTCGCAAATTATTGACTGGTATCTGGCGCTTTGCGGAATAGTAAGCACACACAATCATATTCATTGATAATATATAACGGTAGGGCGGGGTCTTGACCCCGCCGTTTTTTGTGCAAATTGGGGTTTGTCGATGTGAATGCAAAATGCAAAGCGCAAAGTGCAAAGTGT
>CAYXMF010000051.1:0-10609 GCA_964465845.1 uncultured Eubacteriales bacterium
GCAAAAACTTATTTAATGAATTCAATGAAAAATCCTTTTCAATGCCTATGGTGGCACTGAGAGGACTTGTGATATTTCCTGAAATGACTTTACATTTTGATGTTGGCAGACCAAAGTCAATTCGTGCAGTAAGAACTGCTATGGAAAAGAAAACAAATATTTTTCTTGCAACTCAGATGGACATGGAATGTGATGATCCGCGTTATGATGACATTTATAACTCAGGTGTTGTCTGTGAAATCAAGCAGGTTATGAAATTGCCCGGTACTGACACACTTCGTGTTGTTGTTTATGGTTTATACCGTGCTGAACTTTTACACATCAATTCTGCAAATCCTCATTTATCTGCAATTGTCCGTAGGATAGATACTGAACAGGTTGCGGCGGAAGATAAAAAGTATGAAGAAGCACTTGTGCGCCGACTTGTAAATATTTTTGAAGATTATGCGTATTTCGTTCCAAAACTTCCTGCCGATATCGTAGTGGGTGTTTCAGTTCGAAAAGAAGCTGCTGAAATTACTGATTATATTCTATCAAACATTCCTCTTGAATACGCCGTGAAACAGGCGTTACTGGAAGAACTTAATCCTTTAAAGAGGGCTGAAAGTCTTTGTTTGATACTTTCAAGAGAAATTGAACTTTTATCTATTGAAGAAGAAATTAATCAGAAAGTTCAGGAGCAAATGGAAGAAAATCAACGTGAGTATTATCTCCGTGAACAGATTAAAGCAATTTCTGAAGAACTCAACGAAGGCGACGGTACTATTTCTGAGGCTGAGGATTATAAAGAGAAAATCCGTGCAATAGGTTTTTCAGAAGATACAGAAAGAAAACTCTTAAAAGAGTGCGACAGACTTATGAAAATGCAATCTTCAAGTCCTGAGTCAGCTGTTGTAAGAAATTATCTTGATAAGATTATTTCATTACCTTGGGGATTCTGTACTGAAGAAAACCTTGATATTGAACATGCTGAAAATGTTCTTGACGAAGACCATTATGGATTACAGGATGTAAAAGAACGAATAATCGAATTTCTTGCAGTAAGAAAGATTAATCCCGACGTTAAAGGACAGATTATCTGTCTTGCAGGGCCTCCCGGTGTAGGTAAAACCTCAATTGCGCGTTCGCTTGCAAATGCTATGGGCAGAACTTATGCACGTATTTCACTCGGTGGCGTGCGTGATGAGGCTGATATTCGTGGTCACAGAAAAACTTATATCGGCTCAATGCCTGGTAGAATTATAGAGGCTATTGAATCTGCAAAGAGTTCAAATCCGCTTATTCTTCTTGATGAAGTTGATAAGCTTGGCTCTGACCACCGCGGTGATCCGTCATCAGCCTTGTTGGAAGTGCTTGATGCAGAGCAGAACAGCACTTTTACTGATCATTATCTTGAAATTCCTTATGATTTAAGCAAAGTAATGTTTATAACAACTGCAAACGATAAGAGTAAAATCCCTGCACCTTTGCTTGATAGAATGGAAATTATTGATTTGTCGGGTTATACATATGAAGAAAAGTTCAATATTGCTAAAAAACATCTTGTTCCTAAACAGATTAAGGCAAATGGTCTTAAGAAATCATATGTAAAATTTACTGATAAAGCACTCAAAGCAATTATTGGCGGATATACTAAAGAGGCAGGTGTACGTGTTCTTGAACGTACAATTGCATCAGTTCTCCGTAAAATTGCAGTTCAGTATGCAAAAGGATTTGACGGCAAAATTACTGTTAAAGATACTGATTTAGAGAAGTATCTTGGACCTGTAAAATTCAAGCCTGATGAAAAGTCAAAAACTAATCAGGTTGGTGTTGTAAACGGACTTGCTTATACTTCAGTAGGTGGCACAATGCTCACTGTTGAGGTTGCTGTTATGGAAGGTACGGGCAAAATTGAACTTACAGGCTCTTTAGGTGATGTAATCAAGGAATCTGCAAAAGCAGCAATCAGTTATATCAGAACAAATGCTGATAAATACAGAATCGATAAAGATTTTTATCAGAATAAAGATATTCATATTCATTTCCCTGAGGGTGCGGTACCAAAAGATGGTCCTTCAGCAGGTGTTACAATTTTTACAGCACTTGTGTCAGCACTTTCAGGCTGTAAAGTTAAAGCTGACGTTGCTATGACAGGCGAAATTACCGTTACAGGCAGAGTATTGCCGATTGGTGGACTTCGTGAAAAAACAATGGCGGCTTATGTTGAAGGAATTAAAACTGTTGTTGTTCCCGAACTAAACCGCAGTGACCTTGAAAAGATTGATGAAAAGGTAAAAGAAAAAATTAATTTTGTATTTGCAGCAACAGGGGACGATGTTCTTAAAGTAGCCCTTGTATAAGCGAGGTAATTATGAGATACGATAAAGCAGAATTTAAAGCAGCATACGGCACATTCGGACAGTTACCGCCGTCAGATTTACCTGAAATTGCTTTTGCAGGACGTTCAAATGTTGGAAAAAGCTCTCTTCTTAACCGACTTTTTCAGCGTAAAAATCTTGCCAGAGTAAGTTCAGTGCCGGGAAAAACAATTACAATCAACTTTTATGGGGTTGATGAGGTGAATTTCGTTGATTTACCCGGTTACGGTTATGCCAAAGTTGCAAAAACTGAAAAAGAGCGTTGGGCTGAAATGATGGAAGGTTATTTTAATTCTGACCGAAATATCAAGCTTGTTGTTCAACTTGTTGATATGCGTCATCCACCTACGAAAGACGACATTATGATGATGGAGTTTTTACAGTCCTGCGGTTATGAATTCATTGTTGTAATGACAAAAGCTGATAAGCTTAAAAAGAAAAAAGAATACAATGAACGAATTGAAAAATCTAAGCAGGAAATGAACTTTATTCCTGAAGACAGACTTATTCCGTTCTCAGCTGAAAACGGACAAGGTCTTGACATAGTTAAAAAATATATCGAGCAATATATAGGAGAATAAAAAATGAGCAAAATACCATTTACTACTAAAGAAAAACTTGAAGAAATAGCAAAGGTACATCCTACACCATTTCATCTTTATGATGAGGCAGGAATCCGCAGAAACGCTGAAAATTTAAAGAAGGCTTTCGCATGGAATAAAGGTTTCAAGGAATATTTTGCAGTTAAGGCAACTCCAAACCCATTCCTCATTAATATTTTAAGAGAATATGGTTGCGGTTGCGACTGTTCATCAATTACTGAACTTATGCTTTCAAAGGCAATCGGCGCAGTAGGTGATGACATAATGTTCTCATCAAATGATACACCTCCTGCAGAATTCAAGTATGCTGATGATATTGGTGCAATTATTAATCTTGACGATATTACTCATATCGATATTCTTGAAAAGACTTTGGGCTATCTTCCAAAGAAACTTTCTTGCCGTTACAATCCCGGCGGATATTTTTCAATTGCTAATAATATTATGGACAACCCCGGTGATGCAAAATACGGTATGACTACTGAACAGCTTTTTGAAGCATTCAAAATTATGAAATCAAAGGGTGTTGAAGAGTTTGGTATTCATGCGTTTCTTGCAAGTAACACAGTTACAAATGAATATTACCCGACACTTGCAAAAACTCTTTTTGAGGTTGCAGTAAAACTTAAAGAAGAAACAGGCGCTCATATTAAATTTATCAATCTTTCAGGCGGTATTGGTATTCCTTATCGTCCTGACCAAGAGGGTAACGACATTTTTGAAATCGGCAAGGGTGTTGAGAAAGTTTACAATGAAGTTCTTGTTCCTGCAGGAATGGACGACGTTGCAATCTTCACAGAACTTGGCAGATTCATGTTAGCACCTTACGGCGCACTTGTTACACGTGCTATAAATGAAAAGCACACACATAAAGAATACATCGGCGTTGATGCTTGTGCAGTTAACCTTATGCGTCCTGCAATTTATGGTGCTTATCACCATATCACAGTTATGGGTAAAGAAAATGATGCTTGTGACCATAAATATGATGTAACAGGTTCGCTTTGCGAAAATAATGATAAATTTGCAATCGACAGAATGTTGCCTGAAATCGAAAAAGGTGATTTGCTCTTTATTCACGATACAGGTGCTCACGGTTTTGCAATGGGCTATAACTATAACGGTAAACTTAAGTCAGCAGAAATTCTTCTTAAAGAGGACGGAAGCTTTGATTTGATTCGTCGAGCAGAAACTCCTGCTGATTATTTCGCAACATTTGATTGCTTTGATTTTTATAAAAAAGTTACTGAATAATTTTTGAGGTTTTATAATGTCTTTCGTTCACTTACATGTGCATACTGAATACAGCTTATTAGACGGTGTTTGCCGTCTTAATAGGCTTTGTTCTGTTGCCAAAGAGCGTGGACAAAATGCAATCGCAATTACTGATCACGGCAATTTGTTTGGTGCAGTTGATTTTTATAAAGAAGCCAAGAAGGCAGGAATTAAGCCAATTATTGGTTGTGAGGTATATGTTGCAGCACGTTCAAGATTTGACAAGGTGCATGGTGTTGATTCTGACAGACACCATCTTGTTTTACTTTGTAAAAATGAAATCGGCTACAAAAATCTTACAAAACTTGTTTCGTCAGCTTGGGTTGACGGATTTTACACTAAGCCAAGAATTGACCGTGAACTTTTAGAAAAGCATCATGAGGGACTTATCTGTCTTTCTGCCTGTCTTGCAGGTGAAATTCCTAAGCTTATTGTAAACGGAGAATATCTTAAGGCAAAAGAAACGGCGTTATGGTATTCTGACCTTTTTGGTAAAGATAACTACTATCTTGAGTTGCAGGACCATTCATTATCTGAACAGTTGAAGGTTAACGAGGGATTAGTGCGTCTTTCACAAGAAACAGGTATTCAGCTTGTAGCTACAAATGACGTGCACTATATTGATCGTGCTGATTCAAAAGTTCAGAAAGTATTGATTTGTATTGCTACAAACCATACTGTTGACGAAGAATCTGCCCTTGAATTCGAAACTGATGAATTTTACCTAAAAACCGAAGAAGAAATGCGATTGAAGTTTGGTTATGTTGAAAATGCTATTCAGAACACTCAAAAAATTGCTGATATGTGTAACTTTGAATTTGAATTCGGCAAAACTAAACTTCCAAATTTCCAGGTGCCTGACGGAATTACCCATTTTGATTTTCTACGTAATAAAGCGTATGCAGGCTTAAAGGAAAAATATGGAGAAAATCCTGATAAGTTATATATTGACAGACTTGAATATGAACTTTCTGTTATTGAAAGTATGGGGTATGTGGACTACTTCCTCATTGTGTCAGATTTTATTCAGTATGCAAAAAATAACGGTATTCCCGTAGGTCCCGGCCGTGGCTCAGGTGCAGGTAGTATTTGTGCTTATTGTACGGGAATTACTAATGTTGATCCTATAAAGTATAATCTAATTTTTGAGCGTTTCTTAAATCCTGAACGTGTCAGTATGCCTGATATTGACGTGGATTTTTGTTATGAAAGACGTCAAGAAGTCATTGATTATGTTGTGAATAAGTATGGCGCTGACCATGTGGCACAGATTGTAACATTTGGAACAATGGCTGCTCGTGCGGCAATCCGTGATGTTGGCAGAGCATTGGGAATGTCTTATTCAGTTGTTGATAATGTTGCTAAAAAAATACCAAGAGCAATTGGCATTACAATTAAAAAAGCACTTGATGAAAGTGAAGAATTAAAACTTTTGTATGACAGTGACGATAAAATCAAAGAACTTATTGATACATCAATGAGCGTTGAAGGTATGCCTCGTCATGCATCAACTCACGCTGCAGGTATTGTTATTACTGATAGACCTGTTAGTGATTATGTACCACTTGCTACCAATGATGAATCAGTAGTTACACAGTTTACAATGACAACTATTGAAGAACTTGGACTTCTTAAAATAGATTTTCTCGGACTTCGTACGTTAACTGTTATTAACGATTGTGTAAAAATGGTACAGCGTGAAAATTCGAATTTTGATATTGAAAAAATCGATTTTGATGACGCAAATGTATATTCATTATTTACAAGTGGCAAAACCGATGGCGTTTTCCAATGCGAATCTTCCGGTATGAGAAGCGTGTTTATGCGCCTTAAACCAACTAATATAGAAGATATCATTGCTGTTATTTCACTGTACCGTCCGGGACCAATGGATTCTATAGATTCTTATATTCGTAACAGACATAATCCTGATAATATAAGATACACAACACCAATGCTGCGTGAAATTCTTGATGTTACTTACGGTTGCATGGTTTATCAGGAACAGGTTATGCAGATTTTCCGTTCGTTAGCAGGTTATTCGCTCGGTAGGGCTGATATAGTGCGTCGTGCTATGTCAAAGAAAAAACATAAAGTCCTTGAAGACGAGCGTACATTCTTCTGCGAGGGCTGTGCTAAAAACGGAATCAGCAAAGAAATTGCAAATGAAATTTTTGATGATATGTCATCGTTTGCATCATACGCGTTTAACAAATCTCATGCCGCAGCATACGCTGTTGTTGCATACAGAACGGCATTTTTAAAATGCTATTATCCTGCTGAATTTATGGCAGCACTGCTTACAAGCGTGCTTGATAATTCTGATAAAGTTGCCGGTTATATTGATGATTGCAAGCGTAACGGAATCAATATTCTTCCGCCTAATGTAAATTTCAGCTATAAGAATTTTACTGTTGCAAAGTCAGATAAAAAATCAATAATGTTTGGTTTGCTTGCAATTAAAAATCTTGGACACGATTTTATTGATACAATAATTTCAGAAAGAGAAAGAAACGGTAAGTTTATATCATTTTACTCATTCTGTAAGCGTGTTCACGGAAAAGGCTTTAACCGTCGTTCAGTTGAGAGTCTTATAAAAAGCGGTGCTCTTGACGAGTTAGGCAGTAACAGACATGAAATGCTTATAAATCTTCCGTTTATTATTGATGAACTTGATGATAATCGTAGAAGAAATGTTGATGGCCAAATCGGATTTTTCGATATGATTAATGAAAGTGGAAATACTGAATATGTGATGAAAGCAACTGATGAATTTAAAACTCAGGAGCTTCTTATGATGGAAAAAGAAACTACCGGACTTTATATTTCATCTCATCCGATGGAACAGTATTCTCAGTTATCTACTGAACTTAAATGCGATAAAATTGGTAATATTATAAATGCCGAGAGTGATTTCAATTCACCTTATGTTGATTCAGCTTCTGTGAAAGTTATGGGTATCATCAGTAGTATTACTCGTAAACAGACTAAAAAAGGCGAGAATATGGCTTTTATCAGTATTGAGGATGTCAGTGGCACAATTGAAGTAATTGTGTTTCCCCAATTGCTTGCCAAATATATGAATAAAATCAATAATGGTGTTGCGGTTTTAGTTGGCGGAAGACTTTCGATGAAAGAAGAGGAAAATCCAAAGATCATTTTGGATTTTCTTGAAACCGCCGATGTGGCGAAAGATAACCGTTCGAAGAAACACGGATTATTCATAAGAGTTGAGAGCGATAAGTCAAGCATATATCAGTCTTGTCTTGATACCATAAACAATAAGGTAAGCTTAGGAGAAACTCCGTTGTATTTCTATTTTGCTTCAAGTAAAAAGTATTTTCCTTGTAAAAAAATAAATGCAAATGATAATCTTATACAGGAATTAAAAGAGATTGCAGGGGAGCAGAATGTAATATTGCAAAAATGATTATTTGCTTGCATTTTATATGTTCTTATGTTATTATATACTTTCAATGTGGTAATTTTTAGCAAATTTAAAGGGTGATAAAAATGAAGACAATAGGTGTTTTAACAAGTGGCGGCGACGCTCCTGGTATGAATGCGGCTGTTCGTGCTGTTGTACGTGCAGGTTGTGAAAATGGCTTCAGAGTTATGGGTATCAGAAGAGGCTATAACGGTCTTATGCAGGGCGATATGTTTGAAATGAATCTTCGTTCAGTTTCAAATATCATTAACCGTGGTGGTACGGTTCTTTATTCTGCAAGAAGTCCTGAGTTCAAAACAGAAGAAGGCCTCCAGAAAGCACTTAAAGTTGCAAAAGATGTTAATATGGAAGGTATTGTAGTTATCGGTGGTGACGGTTCATTCCGTGGTGCTCGTGATTTGTCACTCCGCGGTGTTAATTGTGTTGGCATTCCGGGTACAATTGATAACGATATTGCTTGTAGTGACTATACAATCGGCTATGACACAGCTATGAATACGGTTCTTGAAATGGTTGACAGACTTCGCGATACATCAGAGTCTCATGACCGTTGCTCAGTTGTTGAAGTAATGGGCAGACGTGCTGGTTATATAGCACTTAATGCAGGTATTGCTTGTGGAGCAACCTCAATTCTTATTCCTGAAGTTGAATATGACTTCCAGCGTGATGTTATCGACAGAATGAAGAGAACTCAGAAAACCGGTAAAAAACATTTCATCATTTTAGTTGCTGAGGGTATCGGTGGCGTTGAAGAAATGGCAAAGCGTATCGAGGCTGAAACAGGTGTAGAAACAAGAGCTACCATTCTTGGTCACGTTCAACGTGGCGGTCATCCGACAGTACGTGACAGAGTTACTGCATCTCTTATGGGTTATAAAGCGGTTGAACTTCTCAAAGCAGGTGTTGGTAACAGAGCTCTTGCTATGAAAAAAGATGCTATTGTTGACTATGACATTTTTGAAGCACTCAATATGAAAAAATCACTTAATCTTGATGAATACAAGATTGCTCATGAAATTTCTATCTGATTATGTCTAATATTATTCTTATTGGTATGCCGGGTTGCGGTAAAAGCACAGTTGGCGTTATTCTTGCAAAAACATTGGGTATAGGTTTTGTTGATACAGATCTTATAATTCAACAGCAAGAGAAAAGACTGTTGCAAGATATAATCGATACGGATGGTATTGATTATTTTCTTGACTGTGAAGCAAAAGCGGTAAAATCACTTGATTGTGATAATTGTGTAATTGCAACAGGTGGCAGTGTTGTGTATAGAGAAGGTGCTATTGACCACTTGAAAAAGAACGGCAAGATTATTTATCTTGATGTTCCACTAAGTGAAATCAAGAAGCGACTTAATAATATAAGCACTCGAGGAATTGCGGCTCAAAAAAATGACACTATTGATGACATTTATAATGAACGTGTTTCTTTGTATAACAAGTATGCTGATATAACACTTGAACTTGACGGAACATCAGTTGAGCAAGCTGTTGAAAAAATAGTAAAAATTTCTAAATAAAATATGCCTTACGGTAATTTTCTGATTTGTGAAAATTCGCCGTAAGGCGTTTTTTTTACCTCAAATATTATTGTTCCAATGTGGCAGATTATTAGTGCGGCAAAAGTCGTACGGAGGTGAAAAATTGCGTGTTTTATTAAAAATTTTGTCAGTTGCAGGCGCTGTGGCTTGTTTGCTTGTATTTTCATTAATTTATTTTGTTGAATTATCGGTACCTGATGAAATAACAACAATAGAAGAATCAAATTATGAAGTTCCACAAGTTTTCGGACTTTCTTTGTTTAATATTAATCTTGAAAGTGATTTGGGTGTTTCCGGGAATAATAACGAGTCAATACATCAGGAGGCTGAAATTGAACTTTTAAATATTATTCCCATAAAAAATATTCAAATTACAAATTCAAAACGGAGGTATGTTATTCCGGGCGGAGAAATTTTCGGAATTAAACTTTATACTGACGGAATCATTATAGTTGATACTGATGTTGTTGAAACAGATTCAGGAACTGTAAATCCCGCTGAAAAATCGGGACTTGTTGTTGGCGATATAATCAAACAAATTGATGGAGTAGATATTCTGTCAATAAGCCATCTTACAAAAATACTTGAGAAAAGTCAGGGCAGTGAAATGACCTTTAAAGTGATTAGAGATAATAAGGAAATTTATGTGACTTTTAAAACTTATAAAGACAGTATAAGCGAAAAATATAAAGCAGGACTTTGGGTGCGTGACAGCACGGCAGGTCTTGGAACAGTAACTTTTTACAATCCTGAAAACAGTTCTTTTGCAGGATTGGGACACCCGATATATGACGTCGATACAGGTGAAATAATGCCTATGAAATATGGCGAGATGGCAGATGCAAAAATCAAAGGTATCTATAAAAGCTCAAATGGTGCTGTAGGTGAACTTTGCGGAGTCCTTTCGGGTAATGACAACGGTAGTTTATGCCTTAATTGTGAAACAGGCGTTTACGGCTTTACAACCTGTTATAAAACGGAGTTGATTCCCGTTGCAGTAAAGCAGGAAATTACTGAATCGGACGCTCAGATTATATGCACAATTGATGATTCAGGACCACAGTATTTTGATGTGAAAATAATTAAAATATATAGCAATTCCGCGGCAGTCAATAAAGATATGATAATAAAAATAACAGATGAAGAATTACTCAGTAAAACAGGCGGAATAGTTCAGGGGATGAGCGGAACTCCAATAATTCAAAATGGTATGCTTGTAGGTGCTATAACTCACGTTTTTGTTAATGACACAACACAAGGCTACGCAATTTTTGCAGAAAGAATGTATGAAACCTCTGTCAGTCGGGAAATGGAGAAATACGAACAACTCAAAGCATCCTGACAAAATAAAAGGTGGAATCCAATTTGGATTCCACCT
>CAYXMF010000052.1:0-10044 GCA_964465845.1 uncultured Eubacteriales bacterium
GGGGCCTGCATTTGCCATTGAAAGCGCACCGCGAAGGTTATGAAGTTCACCTGTGAACTCGTCGTGGAATGAATGTCCCCAGATGCTCTGTCCGCCTGTGCCTGTACCGTTCGGGTCACCGCCCTGAATCATAAAATCATTGATTACACGGTGGAAGATAAGTCCGTCATAGTAACCGTTCTTTGCATGAGTTGTGAAATTTTCAACTGCCTTTGGTGCAAATTCAGGGAAAAGTTTAATTTTAATTTCACCCATATTTGTTTTAATTGTTGCAATAGTATCACCTGCAACAGGTGCATTTAATTGATGGAACATAAATATTTCACTCCTGTATTAATTATTTGAAATCAAGGTCATTCTGAGCAAAGCGAAGAATCTTTTAACCTGATGATTGAGATTCTTCGTCACTACGCTCCTTAGAATGACACAAAAGTTACTCAACTGATTTAAGCGACTCTATCATATCGATTTTCTTTAATTTAAAATACATAATAAGATTTGTTGCGAGTGCGAAAACTATTGTAAGCACTGCACCAATCACAATACTTAACGGTTGTAGCTCTCTGCCGAACATATAAACATCTGTTTCAACCGTTACCATTACGAACTTATGAAGCACAATACCTATGAATATACCGAGAATTGTACCGAGTATTGTCAACACAACATTTTCACGGTAAACATAAGCACTGAGTTCTCCGTCATAGAAACCTAACAACTTAAGTGTTGCAAGTTCGCGTCTTCTTTCGCTTATATTAATATTATTAAGATTGTAAAGAACAACAAATGCAAGGACTGCTGCTGCAACAATCATAAGAATAACAATGAAATAAAGGCTGTTTATAACGGTATTAAGTTCACTGAGTTCATCTTCGTTCATAGTTACAGAGTTTACACCCGTAATCTTTAAAAGTCGTGAACTTATATCTTCAGTATTTGCCGCATCTTCCATTTTAAGAAGTAACACATTCATATCACCTGTTGTATTGTAAAGTGACTGATAAAGTGTTGGTGTCATATAAATATAATTGAAAATATAGTTTTCAGTTATACCTACAACCTTAACTTCTTTTGGATAGGCATCTGACTCGCTTAATCTTATAAAGATACTGTCGCCTACTGAAACGTCAAGAAGATTTGCGTATTTTTCAGTTATGATTACACCCTCATCAGAAAGTGTAAGGTCAGAGAGCAATCCTGTACGCTCTTGAAGTACTATGTACTCTTCAAATGTATCAATATCACGTGGGACTATCATATATGCATTTTTCTTTTCAGCAATGTTATCTGAACTTTTGCCTGTTGCATATACCATTGTTCTGTTTGCCTGTATATAATCTGTAATATCCGAAATATCCGAAACATCTGAAAGCATTGCTCGACGCTGTGCTCTTGTGAGAGTTGAATCAACGCTTACAATACCGTCATATTTGAATACTTCACCATACTGGTTATTTGCCATTGCAGAAACAGAATCTCGAATTCCAAGTCCTACAAGCAACAACGCCATACATCCGCCAACGCCAAAAAGTGTCATAAAGAAACGCTTTTTATAGCGGAAAAGGTTACGCATTGCCGCTTTCTGACCGAAGTTAAGTCGCTCCCAGAAGAAATCAACATGTTCAAGCAATGTACGTTTACCAACCTTTGGTGCTTCAGGTCGCATAAGCTGTGCAGGTACTGCACGAAGTTCTTTATAACAAGCAAAGAAAGTTGATGCGGTTGTGCAAAGAATTGCCGCAAGAGATGCAACAACAGCATGTTCCAAATGAAGTGTAACAACACTGCCTCCAAGGTTATAATATGTGGTTTTATATGCAGTAACAACAAAGTACGGAATTGTAAATTCGCCAAGGAACACACCGACTATACTGCCTATGACACTTGCAAGACCTGCGTACATAATATATTTACTTATAATCGTAAATTTACTGTAACCCAACGCCTTTAAAGTACCAATCTGAGTTCTCTGTTCTTCAACCATACGTGTCATTGTTGTAAGAGCAACAAGGGCTGCAACCAGGAAGAAGATAATCGGGAAAACTGTACCGATTGCACCGATACTCTGTGTATCATTCTTAAAACTCATATAAGACTCAACTGCATCACGGTTAAGAACATACCATACAGGAATTTCCATTGAGTTGATTTCACGCTCTGCCTCGGCAAGATCTGCCTCTGCATCTGCTAACTCCTGTTCAGCATCTTGTTTTGCGATTTCGTATTTTTCACGGCCACGCTCAAGTTCTTCTTTAGCCTTGTCGAGTTCTTCTCCGCCATCAGCAAGTGCGCCCTTATTAGCTACTGCATATTCAAGGTCAGCAAGAGTTGCCTTATTCTCGGCAAGTTCTTTTTTGCCCTTTTCAAGCTCAGCTTCTTGTGATGCAAGGGCTTTTTCAGAAACATTATATATACCCTGAACAAGAAGTAAGGAGTCTTTTGCGTTTTTTATCTGCTCTTCTGTTTTTGTGGGGTCACTTACGTAATCTTCATACTGTGCTTCTGCTTTTTCAACTTCCAGTTTAGTTTCTGCTAAATCTGCTTTTGCTTTTTCAATTTCTTTTTCAGCATCTGCAATTTGTGCCTCAGCCTCAGCTATCTGCTGACGGTATAAAGGCAAATTTGCTTCAGCATTACTTACAAGAGTAACCTTTTCTTCCCAATTTGCACGTTCTTCTTCATAAAGCTTTTCATTTTCGAGAAGTGTCTGATATGCTTCAGCAAGTTCATTCTGAACGGTTACTTCTGCTTCAAGATAGTCATTTCTTGCATCTTCAAGCATTTCGTTGCTCTGTGAACGCACCTCGCTGTATCTTATATCACAACGTTTATCAGCAATAAGTTCAATTTTTTCGATTACAGAATCAACAAGCTCTGTATATTCTTCACTGTAGCTGTCAAGTTCGCTTGCACCTGAAACTGTTACATAAATTGATGTATAAATATCAGTAACATACGCTTCTTGCGGAATAACGATATAGCCATCAACCATACCGTCGCCTATAGTACTTGTGCCCATATCTCCGTTAAGGAAATATGATGAAGAACCAATACCGACAATTTTATAGGTTTCTGATGCAAGAGTATCAAAAACGCTGTCGTCAGTACCTGTTAAAAGTGTTACATAACTGCCTATTTCAAAGCCCGATTCCTCTAAAAACTCACGGCTTGCCACACACTCGTTGTATTTTTCGGGATATCTGCCCTCGCTCACCACAACATCGTTAATGCTTTCCGGCATTGCAAGAACCTTTGTTACAATTTCGCTTGAGTTTGCAAGACAAAGGAAATCTGTTGTATATGCACCCTCAACTGTTTCAACGCCCTCAATTTCTTTAATGGCATTAAGGTCATTTTGTGTAAGTCCAAGAGTACCTACAATACGAATATCCATAAAGTTTTCTTTATCATAAACTGCATCGGCAGTCATCTGCATAGCAGGCATTGATGAACGAATACCTGAATAAAACGCTACACCGAGAACCACTATAAGCAGAATCGAGATAAAGCGGCTTATACTTTTCTTGATTTCTCTGCGAAAATCCTTTTTAAATGATTTAGTCATTTTTCCGTTTTCCTTTACCATTCAATCTGCTCAACAGGTGTTGGATTTTCATTAAGAAGAATTTTATCAACCTGTCCGTTTTTAATTTTAATGATTTTGTCTGCCATTGGAGTGAGTGCTGAGTTATGAGTAATTACTATAACTGTCATTTTCTTTTCATGGCAGGTATCCTGTAAAAGTTTAAGTATTGACTTACCTGTTATGTAGTCGAGGGCACCTGTAGGCTCATCGCAAAGCAAAAGTTTCGGATTCTTTGCAAGCGCACGTGCTATTGATACACGCTGTTGCTCACCACCTGAAAGCTGTGACGGGAAGTTGTCAAGACGGTTGCTGAGTCCTACTTCTGCCAACACCTGCTCCGCTTCAATGGGGTTTTCACAAATCTGTGAAGCAAGTTCAACGTTTTCAAGTGCTGTAAGATTCTGAACAAGGTTATAGAACTGGAACACAAATCCTACATCGTCACGGCGGTATTTTGTCAATTCTTTTTCTGTAAACTTACCAATATCTGTGCCGTCAACTGTTATTGTGCCTGATGTTGGTTTGTCCATTCCGCCAAGAATATTAAGAACAGTTGTTTTACCTGCACCAGAAGGTCCTACAACTATTACAAATTCACCTTTTTCTACAGGAAAGCTGATATTATCAGCCGCTTTAATCTCGATTTCACCCATCTTATAGGTCTTTACTACGTCTTTTAATTCAATAAATGACATTGTTTTCGCTCCTTAAAATTACAGATAAAGTTATTGTATCACAAATATCATAATATTGCTACACATATTTTTTATATATTATTTGTATAGTTTTAACTAAATTTAAAAAAATAATTGACAAGTGTTGATTATTGAACATTTTAGCTATATAATATCTATATAAAATGTTGGAGATGATTTAATGGCTATCAATGACAATGATATTCGTGTAAAACGCACGAAAAAACTTTTGCGTAAGGGAATTGCTGAAATCGGAAAAAGTAAAAGCATTAACAAAATAACAGTAAAAGAACTCACTGACCTTGTTGAAATTAACAGGGGCACTTTTTATTTGCACTATAAAGATGTTTATGACCTTGTTGATTCCATTGAAAATGAACTTTATGATGAATTTGACAAAAGAGTGCTTGACGTAACTCCCGATGATATTTTGCAACGTCCCGTTGATGTTCTTGAAACACTTTTTGAATATTTCAGAACTCACAAAGATATTCTTAGCGTGCTTATGGGTGAAAACGGAGACGTAAAATTTGTTTACCGCTTCGGTGAACTTATGAATGAAAAAATTCTTGAAATTTTCAAGGGCATTTTCCCGAATATGTCAATGGAAAAGTTCGATTTTGCTTATAATTACGGCAAATTCGGACTTGTCGGAATTATTCACTGTTGGTCAACACAATACTCTCACCTTTCTTCAAGACAAATTGCTGAAAAAACACTTACACTTGAACTTGGCGGTCTTTGGGGAATGTTAGGTGACGAGGGCAAAGAGGTTCTTTTAAATGCACACAATTGTAATAAAACTATTCATTCGTGACAGCGAAAACACAACTGACACACGTGTGCGCACGGCATACGGAACACTTGGCAGTATTACGGGAATTGTAACCAATATTTTGCTTGCAGTTCTTAAATACATTGCCGGCTTGCTTTCAGGTAGTATTTCTGTTACGGCTGATGCCATTAACAACTTATCAGATGCAGGCGCATCTATCATTTCACTTATAGGTGTAAAATTATCAGCAAAACCTGCCGACAAAGGTCACCCTTATGGTCACGGCAGAGTGGAATATATTTCTGCACTTGCCGTTGCCTTTCTTGTATTGCTTATGGGAATTGAGCTTTTCAGAAGTTCTATCGACAAGATACTAAATCCTGTACCTGTAAAATTCAATGTACTTTCACTTTGTATTCTGATTTTCAGTATTCTTGCAAAACTCTGGCTTGGATTTTTCAATAAAAAGTTAGGTGAAAAAATAAATTCTGCACCTATGATGGCAGTTATGAAAGACAGTTTCAGCGACTGTCTTGCCACAGGAGTTGCAGCAGTTGCGATTATTGTTTCGGCATTTTCTGATATAAACATTGACGGTTATCTCGGAATTATTGTTGCCTGCTTCATTTTTATAGCCGGATTTAACATTTTGAGAGAAACAATGAACAGTCTTTTAGGCAGTCCTGCAGAAAAAGAATTTGTTGATGAGATTACCGACAAAATTCTTTCTTATGACAAAATTGTAGGCGTTCACGACATGATTATTCACGATTACGGTCCGGGAAGAAAATTTGCATCGGCTCACGCTGAGGTTCCGTCAAATGAGGACATAATGGAAATTCACGACATAGTTGATCTTATTGAACGTGACATTTTAAATGAATACGGAATGATTATTTCAATCCATATGGACCCGATTGTTGTTGATGACGAAAAAATCAATGCGTTACGTCAGATGACAACAGATATTGTTACTGAACTATGCGACGAAATGTCAATTCACGATTTCAGAGTTGTTGACGGACCTACACATACAAATCTGATTTTTGATTTGATTATTCCTCATAAATATCATTTGAGTAACGATGAAGTTCGAAAAGAAATCGAAAATAAATTGAGCAAAATAGACGAAAGATATTTTGCAGTAATCACCGTTGAACACGCTTTTAACTAAAAATAATTTTTTTGAAGATTTACTATTGCAAAAACCACAAAATATAGTAGAATATATATACAACACATTTACATATAGTTTTCACATTTGCGGAGGTTGAATTTATGGCAGACAGAGAAATTACCACAATACCTAACGGGCCTCTCGGTATTATTGCTTTACCGGGATGCGAAGAAATGGCAGAAAAAATTGACCGTTATCTTGTAAAATGGCGTTCACAGCAGGACTCAGAGCACAAGACAACAATCGCTTTTTCGGGCTATGAAAGAAATTCTTACATTCTTGACGTTACATTCCCCCGTTTTGGTACCGGTGAAGGAAAGTGTGCACTTCACGAATCAGTTCGTGGCTATGACATTTACATTCTTATTGATGCTTTCAACCACGGTGTAACATATAAAATGTACGGTCAGACAGTTCCTATGAGTCCGGATGACCACTACGCAAACCTTAAACGTGCAATTTCTGCAATTGGCGGTAAAGCAAAACGTATCACAGTTATTATGCCTATGCTTTACGAAGGCAGACAGCACAAGCGCACTTCAAGAGAATCACTTGACTGTGCAGTAATGCTTCAGGAACTTTGTCTTGATATGGGTGTTGATAATATTATCACATTTGACGCTCATGATGCCCGTGTTCAGAACGCTATTCCGCTTCACGGATTTGAAAGTATTTCTCCTGCTTACCAGATGATTAAAGCACTTGTAAATAATATTGATAATCTTAAACTTGATAAAGAGCACACAATGCTCATTTCTCCTGACGAAGGTGGCATGAGCCGTTGTATGTTATATTCAAACTACTTAGGTCTTGACCTTGGTATGTTTTACAAGCGTCGTGACTATTCAAGAATTGTTGACGGCAGAAACCCAATTCTTGAACATCAGTTCTTAGGCTCTAACGTTGAGGGCAAAGACGTTATGATTATTGACGATATGATTTCATCAGGCGAGTCAATGCTTGACGTTTCAAAGAAACTTAAAGAACTTGGTGCAAACAGAGTATTTATTTTCTCTGCATTCGGTCTTTTCAATGCCGGTCTTGAAAGCTTTGACAAAGCTTACCGTGATGGCCTTTTTGACAAGGTATTCACAACAAACCTTGTTTACCGTATGCCTGAACTCAAGAAGCGTGATTGGTACTGTGAAGTTGAACTTTCAAAGTATCTTTCATACATTATTGATACTCTTAACCACGACAAGTCAGTCAGCAAGCTTCTTAACCCTGCTGATAAGATTAATGTTCTTCTTAAAAAAGCAGGAATTAAATAACAAATCTAAAAGCATCCGTAAGGGTGCTTTTTTAACGCAAAGTGCAGAGTACAAAGTACAAAATCATATAAAAATAATACGAAAACTTGTGAAAATATACCCAACAGAGTGTTAATTAACAGTTGAAAATGTATTAATAATTATTGTATAATATAAAATGAAATAAAATGTGTTATACATATGGAGGTTATTATGAGAAACATTAAAGTTATCAATAGCGGTTGGCTTTTTTCAAAAGAAGCAAAAACAGCCCCTGCTACACTCCCTGCTGACTGGGTTTCACTTGATTTGCCATACACATGGAATGGCAAAGACGGTCAGGACGGCGGAAATGACTATTACAGAGGTACTTGCTATTTTGCAAAGCAGATTAAGGCTGACGAGTTACCTGAGGGTGAAGTTAAATACCTTCAGTTTGACGGCGCAAACTCATCTTGCGTTGTTTACTGGAATGGTAAGGAAATCACAAAGCACGACGGCGGTTATTCAACATTCAGAGTTGAAATTAAAGATATTAATGACGAAAACTTACTCGTTGTTGCAGTTGACAACTCTGCAAATGAAAGAGTTTATCCACAGAATGCAGACTTTACATTCTACGGCGGTATTTACCGTGATGTAAGCGTTGTTGCAGTACCAAAAAATCACTTTGACCTTGATTATTACGGTGCACCGGGAATTATGGTTACACCAAAAATCAGCGGTGCGGATGCTGACGTTGAAATCAAGACATTCCTCAAAGACGATGATGATTGCAAGGTTAAATATGAAATTCTTGCTGACGGCGAAGTTATTGCAACTGCTGAAGCAGATGGCGATGACGAAGTAAACATCAAAATCGAAAACGTTCACCTTTGGAATGGCATCAAAGACCCTTATCTTTACACAGCAAAGGCAACTTTGGTTGTTGACGGTGAAGAAATCGATACAGTTTCAACTCGTTTCGGTTGCCGTACATTTGAGATTGACCCACAGAAAGGCTTTATTCTTAATGGTCGTGAATACCCTCTTCGTGGTGTTTCCCGTCATCAGGACAGACCTGACGTTGGTAACGCTCTTACACCGGAAATGCACAAGGAAGACCTTGAGTTGATTCTTGAAATGGGCGCTAACACAATTCGTCTTGCTCACTATCAGCATTCACAGGTTTTTTATGACCTTTGTGACGAAGCAGGACTTGTACTCTGGGCTGAAATCCCATATATTTCAAGCCATATGAAAGACGGTTATGACAATACAATTTCTCAGATGAAAGAACTTGTTTCACAGAACTACAACCACCCATCAATCGTAGTTTGGGGACTTTCAAACGAGATTACAATTGCAGGCTCAACACCTGACCTTATTAAAAATCACAAGGACCTCAACGACCTTGTTCACAAAATGGACAAAACTCGTCTTACAACTATTGCGGCTGTTTCAATGTGCTCACCTGACGATGAATATGTACATATTTCTGATGTGCTTTCATACAACCACTATTTCGGTTGGTACGGTGGCTCAACAGATATGAACGGTCCTTGGTTTGATAACTTCCACAAGAAATATCCTAACAAGCCAATCGGTATCAGTGAATACGGTTGTGAGGCTCTTGACTGGCACACATCAAATCCAACTCAGGGTGACTACACAGAAGAATATCAGGCATATTACCACGAAGAACTCATTAAGCAGATTGCTGACAGACCATATCTTTGGGCAACTCACGTTTGGAATATGTATGACTTCGCTGCTGATGCTCGTGCTGAGGGTGGCGAAAACGGTATGAACCACAAAGGTCTTGTTACATTCGACAGAAAGTACAAGAAAGATAGCTTTTATGCATATCAGGCATGGCTTTCAGACAAGCCAATGGTACACCTTTGCGGTAAGAGATACATTGACCGCGTTGAAGATGTAACAAAGGTTACTGTATATTCAAACTGCGATGAAGTTGAACTTTTTGCAAATGGCGTAAGCGTTGGCAAGCAGGCAAAAGGCAAGTATCCATTCTTCTATTTTGAAGTTAAGAACGAGGGTACAACTGAACTTAAAGCAGTTGCAGGCGGACTTGAAGATGTTGGCACAATCAACAAGGTTGACACACCAAACGAAGCTTACATAATGAAAGAAGAAGGTCAGGTTATTAACTGGTTTGAAATCAGTACTCCTGACGGATACCTTTCAATTAATAACACAATTGGCGACATTATGAGCACATTTGGTGGTAAGCTTGCAATGGTTAAGTTCTTGCTTATGCTCAAAAATTCAATGAGTGGCGACAAGAGCGAAGACGGTGAAGAGAAAAAAGGTGGCGGCGTAATCGCAGGATTTAAGGTTACACCTGCTATGCTTAAGAATGTTTACGGCATGGCTAAGGGCTTCACAGTTAAGCGTTGTATTTCAATGCTTGGCGGTTCATTCACAAAAGAACAGATTCTTGAATTGAACGCTAAACTTAATAAAGTTAAAGCACCGAAGAAAAAATAAAAATTAATGTACAAAAGAATCCCCGATTTCTCGGGGATTTTTTAATGTGAATTTTAAATTATTTCACAACT